>PMBZ01000008.1 GCA_003153975.1 Hyphomicrobiales bacterium | reverse complement strand
TGGCCGGGGAATGTAAACAGGCCTTAAAGCGAATCCGATGTCTTGCTGGCCGGTGATGTGGAGGCCGGGCCAGGATATTTCTGCTTAAGGCCGGAGGACAGTCCATGCCGTCCCACCGCGACGCAGAGTTCGACACAAGCGATAGGGCCGTAGCGCCAATAGCCTCAATCTATCCGGCGGCCGTTACGGGCCCCGCTTTCGTATGGCCGTTTCCGATTGTAGGCATTGGCGCATCGGCTGGCGGCCTGGATGCTTTCAAGGCCCTGCTCGCTGCTACGCCGCCTGACACGGGCATGGCCTTCGTCCTCATTCAGCATCTCGACCCCCTCCACGCCAGCTTGATGGCTGAACTTCTATCCAGCCACACCGCCATGCCCGTGACGCCGGCGGCTGAGGGTGCCCGGATCGAGCCGGACCATGTTTATCTCATTCCGCCGGGCGTCTCGCTCGCTGTCGCCCACGGCAAGTTGCATCTTTCCGAGCCGGCTGAGCGTCACGGCGCACGGCTGGCTTTCGATTTTTTCCTGCGCTCGCTGGCAGAAGATTGCGGCGAACGCGCCATTTGCATTGTGCTGTCGGGTACGGGAACGGATGGAACCGAGGGGCTCAAAGAGGTGAAGAAAAGGGGCGGCTTCGTCATCGTCCAGGACCCTGCGGAGGCAGCGTTCGACGGCATGCCGAAAAGCGCGATCAAGACCGGACAGGCGGATCGCACCTTGCCCATCGCCGGAATTCCAAGCGCGCTCATCAATCGTGCTGCTGCCATTCGCGCTAAGTCCCCTACCGCAAAACCGGACGCCAATGGCGAAATCGAAAACGGTTTCCTGGAGATTCTCGATCTTGTCAGGAAGAAGACCCATCAGGATTTCTCTCTCTACAAAACGGGGACATTGGAGCGCCGGATCGAGCGGCGCATGGCGATGGCGAGCATTGCGGACGTGAGCCGCTATGTTGAAAGGCTGAAATCAGATCCCGCCGAACTCGATAGCCTCGCCCACGACCTCCTCATCAATGTGACCGAATTCTTTCGCGATCCCGCCGCGTTCGAGGCGCTTGCGAAAAGCGTAATCCCGGATATGGTCCAGGAACACCCTCTGGACCGGCCGCTGCGCATTTGGGTGCCAGGGTGCAGTACTGGCGAGGAAGTCTATTCGCTCACCATGCTTTTTCTGGAAGCGATCGAGGCTTCGAAGCCCGGCCTCAAGCTTCAGGTCTTTGCATCCGATGTCGATGCCCATTCCGTAGCATTTGCTCGCGCTGGCCTTTATGGACCTGAAACCGCCGCCAGAGTGGGCGATAAGCGCCTGGCCCGGTTTTTCTCAAGGGAAGGCAAGGGATACCGGGTGATGCGCGATTTACGCGAAACCGTGGTGTTCACGGTCCAGGACCTGCTTGCCGACCCGCCGTTCTCGCGGCTCGATCTCATTTCCTGCCGCAACCTCTTGATCTATCTGCAGCCAGGCGCCCAGGAGCAAATCCTCTCGCTGTTTCATTTCGCCCTGCGCGCGGGAGGTGTGCTTTTTCTCGGCCGGTCCGAGACGGTTGGCAAGTTCGCCGAGCGCTTCGAACCGCTCAACAAGAAGCAAAGGATCTACCGCCATCTCAGCACCGGCCGTCCTGGCGAGGCCGATTTTCGCGCAAGCGCCGTAGTCAGAGAGCGCCTGGCCCCGGCTATCGCTCCCGCCCACAGGAGAATGGCAACCCGCGTTAATTTCGAGGATCTTGCCTCGAAGCAGTTGCTGGAAGCCTTCGCGCCGCCTTCCGTTCTGGTCGACAAAAAGTATGAAGCTCTGTTCTACTCCGGGGCCGTCGACCGGTATCTGCAAGTCGCTCCAGGAGAAGCCAACCGCAACATCCTCTTCATGGCGCGCGACGGGCTTCGGCCTAACCTCCGGGCGGCGCTGGATAAAGCCCGCGACTCCGGCCAGCCGGCTTCGAAAGCGGGCGCCCATATTCATCGCGATGGCGCTTCGTATACCGTCGAAGTCTCCGTCCGGCCGGTTCCCGATGAAGAGATGTTACTTGTGAGCTTTATCGATAAGCCCACGCTGCCCGCAGCCTCTAGCACGAACGCGCCACCAGAGGACACCTCGCGGGTTCTCGAACTGGAGCAGGAACTCGATGCAACGCACAAAGAGCTGAATGCCGTCATCCGCGATCTCGAAGTCTCGAATGAAGACCTGCGCGCCGTCAACGAAGAAGCCCTGTCCATAAACGAGGAGTTCCAGTCGGCCAATGAGGAGTTGGAGACCTCGAAGGAGGAACTTCAGGCCCTCAACGAGGAATTGACGGCCCTTAACGCCCAGCTCCAAGAGAGCCTGGAGCAGCAGCGCGCCACGGCAACCGACTTGGAGAACATCCTGAACAGCTCGGACGTTGCCACACTATTCCTCGATAGCGCGTTCAAAATACGTTTTTTCACACCCGCGGCGAAGTCCTTCTTCGGCGTTTCCGCCGTCGACATCGGACGCCCGGTCGCCGATCTGGCGCAACGCTTCGATGACAAAACGCTCCTGCAGGATGCACACGCGGTGCTTTCCGATCTTACCCCGATGCGGCGTGAGATCGAGACCCACGACGGCAATTGGTTTATCCGCAGCAGCCTGCCCTATCGGAACGAAGGAGGCACGGTCGGGGGGGTGGTCATCACCTTCACCCGCATATCCGAAATGAAGACGGCCGAGCGGAAGATCGAGGCGGCGAAGGCCTACGCCGAAAGCATCATCGCGACTGTCAAGCAGCCGCTCGCCGTGCTCGACGGGGATTTGCGCCTCGTGTCGGCAAGCGCCTCTTACTTCAAAGTTTTCGATGTGAAGCCGGAAGACGGCATAGGCAGGCCGTTCACGCTTGGGCCGAAGCATCGGCCGGAGGCGCTGGCGAAGTTCCTGGAAGCCGCCAATGAAGGAATCGCCATCGAGGATTACGAGGTCGGTATCGATCTGCCAAACCTCGGGGCCTGCATATTCCTCTTGAGTGCCCGGCGGATCGCCGCGGGGCCGTCCGAACATCCCAAAATACTCATTTCCATCGACGACATCACGGATGCGAAGATCGAATCCGAAGCGCTTTCGGCCGCCAAGGAGGAGGCTGAGCGCGCCAACCTCGGAAAGTCCCGCTTCCTCGCGGCGGCCAGCCACGATTTGCGCCAGCCGTTGCAAACGCTCAGCTTGCTGCAAGGCATGCTGGCCGATAGCATTCCGGACCCCGCCGCCTCGCAACTGATCGAACGGCTCAATAAGACAATCGGGGCCATGTCGGGCCTGCTGGACAAGCTTCTCGACATCAACCAGCTCGAAGCGGGCGTTGTGAAGCCGAAGCTTTGCGACTTCGCCATCGGCGATCTCCTCAAGCGCTTGCAGGACGAATTTGAAATTCATGCCGCCAACGCCGGCTTGAGCTTGCGCGTGGCTCGCTGCCGCCTCACGGTGCATAGCGATCCGCGGCTTTTGGAGCAGATCCTTCGCAACATGCTCTCCAACGCGACCAAATATACAAGCGAGGGCAGAGTTCTTCTCGGCTGCCGGAGGCGAGCCGGACGTTTAAGTATTGAAGTCTGGGATACTGGCACGGGCATACCGGAAACGGAGCTCAGCGCGATTTTCAAGGAGTTTCATCAGCTCGAAAATCAAACCGGCCGGCGAACCAAGGGGCTCGGCCTCGGTCTTGCGATTGTCCAGCGCATCGCGGACCTAATCGGAGCGCCGGTCAGCGTCCGCTCGCGCTTCGGCCGGGGCTCGGTCTTCGCCGTGGAAGTGCCGGTTGTGCATGCACCCGCGCTCATTGAACCCGCAGGCGCCTCGTCTGCGGGCGAAGCCCACGGAGAGCCTCCGGCGCACGCGCAGGCCATTTTGATCGTGGAAGACGACGCAGAAGTCCGAGAGACGCTCACACTGCTCTTAAACAGCCGCGGCTATCGCGCGTTCGCTGCTTCCGATGGCGCCCAAGCTCTCGCTATTGCCGCGGAACGCGGCGGCGGCCTGGATTTGATCGTCGCCGATTATAATCTGCCTGGGCCAAACGGGCTGGAGATTGCCGGCAAGATCGGGGAAGCCTCGGCGCGGAAAATTCCGGTGATAATGCTGACCGGCGACATCTCGGCGGCCACGCTCCTTGAAATTGCAAATAAGGGCTACGTCCACCTTTATAAGCCGGCCGATGCGCGGGTTTTGATCCGCCACATCGCCGGGATGCTCGCCGCAAACCGCCGGGAGGCCGGCGCGCCAACGGTCTTCGTCGTCGACGACGACGGGGAAATTCGCGCGGCGATGCGGGATCTGCTGGAGATGCATGGCTACCGTACCGAGATTTTTGCCGGCGGCGCCTCTTTCTTGAACGCTTACTCGCGCGGAGAAAAGGGATGTTTGCTTGCCGATGCGCGGATGCCCGGCATGGGGGGGCTTGAGCTGATCGAGCGCCTGCACAAAATGCAGGCGTCCCTTCCCGTCATCATGATTACCGCCTATGGCGACGTCGCCATGGCCGTCAAGGCGATGAAGGCCGGTGCTTTCGATTTTCTGCAAAAGCCGGCCAACCCGAAGGAGCTGCTGGATTGCATCGAGCGCGCTCTGAATTATTCCCCTGAACACCCCGAGCACTCTGCATTCCAGGAAACCGCAACGGCGAAAGTCGACAGCCTCACGGCTCGCCAGAGTCAAATCCTTCAGCTCGTTCTGGCCGGCCGCCCAAGCAAGAACATCGCGGCGGACTTGCAGATCAGCCAACGCACCGTGGACAATCATCGCGCCGCGATTATGCGGAAAACCGAAGCGAAATCCTTGTCCGTGCTGATCAGAATTGCCCTCGCCGCCGGCTGGCTCGACGAGCCTGCGATTGTCCCGCCGCCGCATAAGCAGATTCCGAATCTATCCTAAGCAAGCCTCATCCGGGCATAATCCTTAACGGCCGGTATCGTGCGATGGCCCCTCATGCGCGATGCCGGTTCGTAGCCGTTTGGGCTAGGTCACAGCAGGCTTTGCCCAAGGCGGGAAGGATGGCTGGGCTAGGCGAAAGCGGGGCGCACTGCCCAGCCAAATTCCAAATTCTTAGGTTTTTCGTGAAGGCCAAGCAGCTTCCCGGCCGGTTTCCTGGGATAACCTACCTGCAAATTACCTGTTCGATCATAGCCCAAGGGAGACCAACACCGGCCCTCGCCCGGCCCCTGGCCATCTTGGCCTCCTAACCCAAAAAAAAGCGGTCATCCTTCCGGCTGGGGTGTGGTCCAAGTCGGCCGCAGCTCATTCAGTTTTCCGTGACGCCGGGCAACAGCGTCTTGGTAACCGCTTGGGCTTTGCGGCTTGACGAATAGCGCGATGACCGTGGGGTGCGCATGGCGTAGCCGCCGTTCCAATTCGGTTACCCTGACCTCGATGTCCGACGTTCTCAGTTCATCCGCAAATTCCAGGCTGAGAGCGACGGCAATCTGCTGCGGCGCGAGATGGATGGTGAGAACTCCGTTGGCATGGTCGACACCATCCATCTCAGAGGCAAGGCGCATGATGGAATCCACGATAATCCGATCCGCAGATTCGCCGATGAGCAGACCCTTCGTTTCCGTCGCGAGCAGGACCGCGGTCGCGGCAAGGACGAGGCCAATCGTAATCGATGCCACGCCGTCGAGAACCGGTAGCCCCAAGCGAACCGAGAAGTATGTGCCGGCGAACGCGACGATAAGTCCAATGAGGGCGGCGCTGTCTTCAAACAATACCATGAAAGATGGTGGATCTTTGCTGTTGCGTATTGCTCTGAAAAGCTCCCGGTACAGGAGACGCCCTTTGAAATTTCTCAGTGCGATCCACCATGTGGCGCCATCGAACAAGGCCGAGAGCCCGAGCACGGTGTAATTGATCGCCGGATTCTGCATCGGCTCTGGGTCGACGACGTGCGCGATCCCTTCATACAGCGAGAATCCGGCTCCCAAAGCAAACACCAGGACCGCAACGACGAAGCTCCAGAAATATATTTCGCGCCCGTACCCCAGGGGATGGTCCTGGTCTGGCAGCGCCCTGGCGCGATGCATTCCGTATAAGAGCAACAGCGAGTTGCCGCTATCGACGACGGAGTGAACCGCCTCGCTCAACATCGCGGAACTGCCCGTCAGCGCTGCAGCGGCAAATTTTGTCACCGCAACGAGAATGTTGCCGGCAATCGCGGCGTATAAGACTTTTCGCGACGAGAGTAGAGCGATCTGGCGGGGAGCCATGAAACCTCCGTGCTGCGACCCTAATGACCGTTCCGGCTAGACGCATACGTCAGGTCTACATACCCCATCGCCGGATGAACCACGTTTTCACGAGGTGCGTGAGGATGGCGTAGCTGAGCAACGTGGCCGCCAAGATGAACCAGTAGGGCTGTGGGAGCGTCACGAAGCTGAGTTGTTCGCCAACCCAAGTATAGGGCAAGGCGATGCCAACCGCGCAAACGGTAATCGTCGTTGCGATAAGGGGCGTGCTTGCCCTGCTCTGTATGAATGGAATTTTCGCTGTGCGTATGATGTGGATGATCAACGTCTGCGTCAAAAGCGATTCCACGAACCAGCCGGTCTGAAAGAGAGACGGGTTCGCCCACGCGTTGAAAACGTAGAGCATAACGAAGAATGTGACATAATCGAAAATCGAGCTGATGGGCCCGATGAAGATCATGAACTTGAAAATGTTATCGATGTCCCACTTTCG
The DNA here is from genome assembly GCA_003153975.1 of Hyphomicrobiales bacterium. Classification (GTDB taxonomy): domain Bacteria; phylum Pseudomonadota; class Alphaproteobacteria; order Rhizobiales; family Rhodomicrobiaceae; genus Rhodomicrobium. The sequence goes on along the minus strand of PMBZ01000008.1, from coordinate 8,206 downwards.
CGGGATTAAGAGATAATCTTCATCGACATTGTCGGTGGGGATCGCCGTCTGCGAGAAATCGTAGAAGAGGTTATTGGTCAGCACCTGGATTGCCGTCATGGGCAGAAAAGGTAAAAAGATGCTCGCGCCAAGTACGCTGAACATATTCCCGAAATTCGAGCTCGCGCCCATTTTGATGTATTTGGTGATATTGCCGAACACCCGGCGGCCTTCTATGACGCCGTCTTGCAGGACCATCAGATCTTTCTGGAGCAGGATGATGTCGGCAGACTCTCTTGCGATATCGACAGCGGTATCGACCGAGATGCCAACATCCGCGGCCCTTAGCGCCGGGGTGTCGTTAATGCCGTCGCCGAGATAGCCCACCACATGGCCGTTTGCGTGCAGGGCTGCGATGACGCGAGCTTTTTGCGGGGGCGAAAGCTTGGCAAAGACCGTCGTCGCGTCCGCCAGTTCCGCGAGCGCCGGATCGTCGATTTTCTCGATCTCGGAGCCGAGCACGATACGGCCGGGATCGAGGTGTACTTCCCGGCAGATTTTGGCCGTTATGATTTCATTATCGCCCGTGAGGATCTTCACCGCCACACCGGAGGCATGGAGGGCGGTAATGGCGGCGGATGCGCTGTCCTTCGGCGGGTCGAGAAACGCGATGTAGCCGAGGAGCGTCAGATCGCTTTCGTCTTCGATGGTGTAGCGGGCCTTCGGTTGCTCGAACCTTTTGTAAGCGACGGCCACGACCCGGAAGCCGTCCTCGTTCAGGTCCCGCATCTCTTTCTGGGCTTGATCGAAGTGAGTTGTATCCAAGTCTCCAAGTTTGCCATCGAGTTCATAATGGCGGCTGACGGAGAAGATCTCTTCGACCGCACCCTTGCATATGAGAGTGTGCGAGCCGTCCTCGGTCTTCAAGACAACGGATAGGCGCCGCCGCACGAAGTCGAACGGCATTTCATCGGCTTTCTCGTATTTATGCTGAAGGTGTAGATTTTGCCCAAGCTCCGCATGCGCGAGGACGGCCAGATCGAGCAGGTTCTTCAAGCCTGACTGATAGTGGCTGTTGAGATAGGCGAACTCCAAAACCCGCTCGCAATCGTTGCCGCGGATGTCGAGGTTCCGCTTCAGGATGACGCGGTCTTGAGTGAGCGTTCCAGTTTTGTCGGTGCACAGGACGTTCATCGCGCCGAAATTCTGAATAGCGTGAAGCCGTTTTACTATGACCTGCTTCTTCGCCATGGCCATGGCGCCTTTGGCAAGGTTCACGGTCACGATCATGGGCAGCATTTCAGGCGTCAATCCGACCGCCACCGCCACCGCGAAAAGGAGGGCTTCGAGCCACTCGCCTTTGGTGAAGCCGTTGATCAGAAAGACGGCCGGAACCATGACCAGAATGAAGCGTATCATCAGCCAGGTAAAACGGTTGATGCCCTTGTCGAAGCTTGTAAGTTCGCGCGGTCCAGCGAGGGAGCGGGCAAGCTGGCCAAAATATGTTCTGGCGCCGGTATGCACGATCACGCCCGTAGCGTATCCGCTTACGACGCTCGCCCCCATGAAGCACAGGTTCGGACATTCGAGCGGATCGGCCGTTTTGCTTTCGGAAGGACCGGCACGCTTTTCGACCGGTAGCGCCTCGCCGGTAAGCGTCGCCTGATTTAGAAACAGATCTTTCTCGTCCAACAGCAGCAGGTCGCCTGGAATCATATCTCCCGCCGATAGGTGAACAATGTCGCCAGGGACGAGATTTGCGCTTGGAATTTCCGTGAACCCTTCGGCCTGGCTCGCTTCTCCGGTTCCGGTCCCGCCCCGGCGCTTTACGCTCGCGGTATTTCTAACCATGGCGCGAAGCTTCGCGGCCGCCTCGTTTGAACGGTGCTCCTGAATAAACGCGGTTCCGATCGCAAGCACGACCATGACCCCGATGACAACGGCAGCGCGAATATCTCCGAGGAAGTAGGAGACGAAAGCGAGGCTTAAGAGCAAGCCATTGAGGGGATTCTTGGCGCGGCCCGCGAGTTCGCGAAAAATGCTGGGGCGTTCTTCTTGTGCAATGAGATTGGGGCCGGCCGTCTTGAGCCGCGCCGCCGCTTCACCGGCATCGAGCCCATCTTCCGACGATCTCAGCTGCCGGAAAACGGTTTCGCGGTCCGCGTGACTGAGCGCCACGATCTCGTTTGAGATGGCGATGCCGGTTTTTCTCGCATCCGGCGCGGAGGCTTTGGCCCCCAGCAGTGACGCCATGCGGCCATAGAGACTGATCGTCTCGCTCGGGGATGCGCTCATGGTAGCCTCCGCCTCGTTGTTTTGCCAAACCCCTGCGTCGCGCCAGAAAGAGGATCGCCCACAAACCGCATGGCCGCCCTCCAAGGCAGGCCGCATTCATGTAACCCATCCCTCCCCTTCCCGGCCCTATCCCTTGGGAGAGAATGAACGCGGCTGCTTCCTCTTGCGTCATGGAAAATTAGGTACCTTCACTCCAATGAATATGATCCTAATTCGTCGATGGGCAACCGGATCTGTTGCCGCAATGCTCTAACTGTATAATCCAGTCACGCGGTTGCCTGCTCGACAACTGTGTGCGTATGGCGTGCGATCATCGCCTCTTCATCGGTTGGGATAACCAAGACTTCAACGGCGCTGCCTGGCGCGCTGATGCGGGCGGCGCTGGCCTCGTTGGCGGCGCCGTCGAGGCGCACGCCGAGCCAAGCCAACCGGGCGCATATGGCCGCGCGGATCGGCGTCGAATGTTCGCCGATGCCAGCGGTGAAGACGAGGCCGTCCATCCCGCCGAGCGCACTGATCAACGCGCCTGCCTCGGTGGCAATCCGGTAGGTGAAGAGTTCCAACGCGGCGCGCGCATCCGGATCGTTGCTGGCGAGCAGGACGCGGACATCACCGCTGATGCCGGACACGCCCAAAAGGCCGGAATGGCGGTAGAGCATGTCCTCGATATCGGCGAAGCTATGCCCTTGGCGTCCGAGATAGAGCATCACGCCAGGATCGAGCCTCCCGCAGCGGGTGGCCATGACCAGCCCGTCGAGCGCGCTGAAGCCGGTGGTCGTCTCGATGCTTAATCCGCCCTGAAGCGCGCAGAGGCTCGCGCCGGAACCAAGATGGGCCGCGATCACACGGCCTTGTGCCAATGCGGGCGACTGATGCTTGAGCTGGCTCGCGATATATTCGTAGGAGAGGCCGTGAAAGCCGAAGCGGCGCACACCCGCATCGGATAGCGCGCGGGGCAGGGCGAGTGCCCGCGCGACCGGGGGGAGGGTGTGATGAAACGCCGTGTCGAAGCAGACGACCTGACTGAGCCCGGGGCGGGCGGCGGCCATTGCCCGGACCGGCGCAAGGTTGTTTGGCATGTGGAGCGGGTCGAGCAGCGTCAGCGCTTCCAGCTCAGCCAGCAGCCCGGAAGTCACCATTTCGGGCGCGATATGATCCGCTCCGCCATGCACGATCCTATGGCCGGCGGCGGTCAGCCCTTCGGACCCGAGATGAGCGTCCGTGAACTCCAGCAGCTTATGGAGGGCGCCGCCGAAGGAATCCCCGGCGACGCGCCACCTCTGCTCCGAAAGAACGGCGCCAGCGGCATCGCGCGCGAGAAAGTGCGCCTCCGCTTCATCGAGGTCGTCGATTTCGCCGCGGATCGTGACCTTCAACGTGGCGGCATCGAACAAAGCGAATTTCAAGCTTGAGGAGCCTGCGTTGAGTGTGAGGATTGAACCTGTCATGAGCGTGCCGCCTTTCCGGCCCGCGCCATAAGAACCCCCAGCGCACAGGAGGCAAGGCGGGTGCCCGCACTGTCCGCGCGGCTTGTGAGAATGATCGGCACGCTGGCTCCAAGCACGACGCCGGCAGCCTCCGCACCGGAGAGGAAGGTGAGCTGCTTGGCGAGCATGTTGCCGGCTTCTAGATCGGGAACCACGAGAATGTCCGCCCGTCCTGCCACGGGCGAAACGATATGCTTCTCCGCCGCGGCTGCCTCGCTGATCGCGTTGTCGAGGCCGAACGGGCCGCCGACGAGGCCGCCGGTTATCTGGCCGCGTTCGGCCATCCCGCACAGCTCCGCGGCATCGACCGTGGCTCGCATCTTGGGATTGACCGTCTCCACCGCCGCGAGGATCGCGACGCGCGGTTGCGCGATGCCGATGACATGCGCCAGGTTGATCGCGTTCTGAACGATGCCGGCCTTTTCGGCGAGCGTTGGCGCTATGTTGATGGCTGCATCGGTTATCATGAGCAGGCGCGGATAGTCCGGAACGTCCATGAGGTAAACATGACTGATGTGGCGTGCTGTGCGCAGACCTCCCTGGGAGGCGATAACAGGGTGCATCAACTCATCGGTATGCAGATCGCCCTTCATGATCATCGCGGCCTCACCGGCATGGACAAGGGCGACCGCTCGCGCCGCGGCTGCAGGGCCATCCGGTTCATCGATCAACCGGAATGCAGCGATGTCCATTTCTTGCGTGTGCGCAAGAGCTTGCATTTGGGCTGCGGGCCCAATCAGGACAGGCGCAAGCAATCCGGCCTTCGACGCTTCGAACGCAGCCTGCAATGACGCGCTGTCGATTGGAAACACGACCGCAGCCGGCACCCGGACGCCGCCGGCGGCGCGGGCCAGAATGGCGTTCATTCCATTGTGACGGTCAACCTGCACGTGGGGCAGTACGATCCGAGGGCGGCGGATTTTAACCGTTGGCGCCCGCGTGTAAGCCGTGCCGGTTATCACAGCCTCGCCCTGTTGGTTGGCGCACACGCAGTCGAGCGTCACGCCGCCCTTCGCCGCGGTTTTCTCGCGCACCGTCACTGTCGCGGTGATCGTGTCGCCGATTGAAACCGGATGGCGGAATTGCAGGTCCTGGCCGAGATAAATCGTCCCCGGACCCGGCAGCTTGGTTCCGAGCACAGCCGATATCAGCCCTCCACCCCACATGCCTTGTATAACGATATGGTGGAACATGTCCGTTTCGGCATAGGCGGGATCGACATAGGCAGGGTTCACGTCGCCGGTGACGGTTGCGAAAAGGTCGATGTCGCGCTGCGTGACGGTGTGGGAAAGGCTCGCCGCCTCCCCCAGCGTCAACTCATCGAAAGTGCGGTTCTCGATGAAGGCTTCGGCGGGTTTGTCCAACATGATGCTTATCCTTCGTTGGCGTAGGTTCCAGATGCGTCGCAGAGCGGAATGAAGCCGGTTGCGGCCAAAAGCCCGGCAGGCCGATAACCTTGCCGGAGCTGCAATGCGGTGCGGGAACTGCTATTTTGAAAGAGCTTGGCCGCGACGAGGGCGCCAGCAGCGCCCCCTTCTGGTAATCGACTGGGCAAATACCCGCCTGAGATGCGCGCGCTAGTCTTTGCTCGCCGACTTCTTCGGCGCTTCGGCCTGCATGTTAAGAGTGGCCTTCTGCTCGTCCGTCAGCGATGCGAAGAAGTCGCGGACCGCGGGACGGATCGTATTTACGGCCTGGATCAGGGCGGTAACCCGTTTCTGGGCGGCATCGAGCCTGCCATCCACCGTATTCGGAATTGCCGAGGGGCATGAACCCTTCAGTTCGTCCGACGCTAGTGCGGAGGCAGCCTTCAGGGCAGCAAGCTGTTGCTTCTGTGCGCCGTCGAGGCTGACCGTGTTCCCGATCTCGTCAGTGGGGACATTCGTGAATTCGGCCTGGCTTGTGCAAAGCGCGCTGATGTCCATGCTGTCAGCGCGCGCGGTTTTAGAACGGCGCTGGGCATTTGAGTTGGCAAGCGCGTTCAGACGCTGCCTCTGATCATCCGTCAGCGAACCATAAAAACGGAGAAGCGGGCCTCTGACGGTTTCGCCCGCCTGCTCCATGGCCTGAAGGCGGTGCTGCATGGCATCGAGACGCGCAACGGGGGTTAAGGGCGTTTCGGACGAGCACGATTGCTTCAAGATATCCGACGCCTTGGCCGACGCATCTTGGAGGTCACGCAGAGCGGCGCGGTCATCCCCAGCCGTGCCCGCGATCTTTTCAAGGCTTTGAATTGGAAGATCGGAAACCCCTGGAGCGAAGCCCCCGCAAGTTTGGGCTAGCTCCGCCATGCCGGTTGCGGCGGGGGCCTTGGCGGCCAAGGCTGGCTCGCGGTTATAAATGTCGCCGCGGGACCCGATTGCTACGTCGCCAGTTTCGCCGGCGAATTCGCCATAGGGCCAGAACGTTCCCCATAGCAGGGCATCGGGTCCATAGCCCCAGAAGGAGTCGGAATAGTCGTCAGGCCACATTGCGTAGGAGAAATAGTCTCCGAATGCGTAAGGCCAGAACACGGCGCCGGCCCAGCGATAGCCGTACCAGTTGCCGGAACGGTCGCGCCAGCGGTCATCCCGGCCGTGATCTTTGCGGTCAGCATTGCCAAACTTGTTGTTGTCGTAAAAGACGTTGTGCTTGCTGAAAGACGCCTGACGCAACGATTTATTTGCGGTCAATTGATCGAGGCTACGATTGCCCTGACGGTTCGCTTTTGGGTTGGCTGCTACGCCACCTTGTTTGATCTGCCGGCCTTGGTTTGCCGTTATGGCACCTTGTTTGTTTTGCTGGCCCTGGGTCGCCGCTACGGCGCCTCGATTGGTTTTGCGGCCTTGACCCCTTCTTGAGGCGAGACCCTTTTGGGTATTATGAATGGTTGTCCGGCGCGAAGCAGCAACGCCCTTGCTAGTCCTCGAACCACGGACCCGGTTGACCGAACGATTGCCGCTCCCCCTTGACCCGGCGAAGGATTTTTGGCCGCCGCCTCCGCGTCCGGTTGCGCGGACACCAGCTCCACCGCGGCCGCCGCCTCCGCGTCCGGCTGCCTGGCCGCCGCCTCCGTGGCCGCCTCCGCCTTGCCCACCGGCTCCGCTTTGGCCGCCACCGCCGCCATGCCCACCGCCACCAGCATTTTGCGCGAAGCCCATATCCGGCAAAAAGGCGAGCCCGGCCAGCAAAATGCTCGCCGCCGCAACTCCTGCGAACCAAGTTCGTTTCATTTCCATCTCCGAATTGACTAAGAGCCCAAAGGCCCGTTCATGCGTTAGCCGGTGAGGTCACCCACACCGCTTGGCCCGAACGCCAGGCTGCATCGCTCGCTCGCGCTCTATGCTTGGAGAGCGCGCTCGCATCCGGGCATTTTATTTGCTGGCGCGCAAAGGCAGCTCGGTCGCGCGATGCGCACTATTAGCGCATGCGGGGCTATCGTTCGCCAGACTCGGAAACTACTCAGCCTATTCTTCGCGGGAGTGACGACACCGCGCGATAGAGGCAAGTCTTGCTGCTGCCACCGCCTATCGTGAATAGTTTCCGAACCAATAATTCCGGTGCTTCACGGCGCCGTGACGCCGGTGCCCGTCAAAACTTCGGGGGATCGGTATTGGTTTTCATGGGATTGAACTTTAAGCAGGTAGCGCCCCTCAAGGAGAACTGTTCGAGGCTGCGTAGTTTCCGAGTCTGGCTCCACGGTCAGGGTACGAGAACCGCGGCGCCTTCGAACCTGCCAGCGCGCAGATCGGCGAGGGCCTCGTTGGCCTGCTGGAGCGGATAAGCCGTTGTCTTAGTGACGATCCCGATCTCGGGCACAAGACGCAGGAATTCCATTCCGTCCTTCCGCGTGAGGTTTGCGACCGATAGGATCTGGCGCTCTTCCCAGAGCAGGTTATAGGAAAAGCCCGGTATATCGCTCATATGGATCCCAGCGCAAACGACGCGGCCGCCCTTGCAAACAGCCTTCAGCGCGAGTGGCACGAGGGCGCCAACGGGCGCGAAGATGATGGCGGCGTCGAGCGGCTCAGGCGGCATCTCACTGGACCCGCCAGCCCAGACCGCGCCGAGGCTTTTGGCGAAATCCTGGGTCGCAATATCTCCGTCTCGCGTGAAGGCAAACACAGATCGCTCCTGCCATTTTGCCACCTGGGCAAGAATATGGGCAGCGGCGCCGAAACCGTAGAGACCGAGTTTCTTGCCGCCGCCAGCGATCGTAAGCGAGCGCCAGCCGATCAAGCCGGCGCACAGCAAAGGTGCAAGGGATACGTCGTTGCCGGTCTCGCCGAGCGGGAATGCGAAGCGCGCGTCAGCAATCACCGACGTCGCAAAGCCTCCGTCCCGCGTATACCCCGTGAAGAGCGGGTGATCGCAGAGGTTCTCGTGGCCGCCGGTGCAATAGGGGCAAACGCCGCAAGTGTGACCGAGCCACGGAATGCCGGTAACCACGAGCGCGGAATCCGAGG
>PMBZ01000187.1 GCA_003153975.1 Hyphomicrobiales bacterium | reverse complement strand
GTCAGCAGATAGCCTTCGAGCCAGCCTTGGCAGGTGTGCTCGGAGAGGATTTCCATCACCCTGCCGCCGGGTGCCAAGTGGTCGTCATAGGGTAGCGTTTCCGCCTCCCAGGCCCGGTTCGTGACCTCGAACACGTGGCCGAGCCGGTTGGAGGCCGTCTCGTCGGGGCCGAACACCCGGAAATTGCGCTGCGTCTCGCTGGCCTTGAGCACGTCGCGCAGGAAGGCGCCCATGATGGATGTCGCCTCGGCGTCGCGCTCGCCGGGCTTGCCGACCTCGACCGCATATTTCGATATGTCCGGCAAGTCGAGATCGCTCGCGCCCGCCCCGCCATTGGCGTGCGGATTGGCGCTCATGCGGCGCTCGCCAACCGGGGCAAGCGCTGCGATTTCGGGGCGCAGCGCACCGTCCTCGCCGAAAAGCTCCTCGGGCCGGTAGCTCTTCATCCAATCCGCGAGGAGCCTCACATGTTCCGGCTTGGCCGCAAGCTCGGCGAGCGGCACCTGGTGCGAGCGCCAGAAGCCTTCGGTCTTGAGGCCGTCGACCTCCTTGGGGCCGGTCCAGCCTTTGGGCGTCTTGAGGATAATCATCGGCCAGATCGCGCGGCCTTTCGAGCGCTTGTTCCGCGCCGTCTTTTGAATGGCGCGGATTTCGGCCATCACCGTATCCAGCGTCGAGGCCATGAGCTGGTGCATCTTTGTTGGATCGTCGCCCTCGACGAAATAGGGCTTATAGCCGTAGCCCTCGAACAGGCTTTTCAGCTCCTCCGTGCCGATGCGGGACAGGATCGTCGGATTGGCGATCTTGTAGCCGTTCAGATGGAGGATAGGCAGCACCGCCCCGTCCGTCACGGGACTGAGAAACTTGTTCGAATGCCACGCAGCCGCGAGCGGCCCGGTTTCGGCCTCGCCGTCGCCGACCACGCAAGCCGCGATCAAGTCTGGATTGTCGAACACCGCGCCATAGGCGTGGGATACCGCATAACCAAGCTCGCCGCCTTCGTGGATCGAGCCGGGCGTCTCGGGCGCGGCGTGACTCGGGATGCCGCCGGGGAAGCTGAACTGCCTGAACAACCGCTGCATGCCCGCCGCACTGCGCGGAATGTGCGGATAAATTTCGCTGTAGGTTCCTTCGAGCCAGGTGTTTGCCAGAACGCCGGGGGCGCCGTGGCCGGGCCCGGCGATGTAGATCATGTTCAGGCCGTTGGCTTTGATGACCCGATTCAGGTGCACATAAAGAAAGTTCAGGCCGGGCGCCGTGCCCCAATGGCCAAGCAGCCGCGGCTTGATGTGCTTGAGTTCCAGCGGCTCCCTCAATAGCGGGTTGTCGAGAAGATAAATCTGGCCCACCGACAAATAGTTCGCCGCGCGCCACCAAGCGTTCATGAGCTTAAGCTCTTCGCGGGAGAGCGGGTTCTTACTGCTGAGTGCACCTGAAACTTCCGGCATACATAACTCCTTTCCGGAACGCACAACGTCGGCATCCGCGCCCGGCGCGGCTCCCTCTGCCCCGTTCCGGCGCCATTAGCATGTGGAGCCGGCCTCCCAGTATCACAGGCCGGCAGAGACCTTTTAAGGTCAAGCCCTCGTGAGATGCGCAGGCATTCCTTGAATAAGCGTGTCGAGAGACCCAGCTCTTTTAACTGGCGGCATAGTGCCGCATTTTGCCAGAGTACCGCATCCCGGCCGTGCGATCCTCGAAGGGGGGGAACGCGGCATATGCCATAACCATGGATTTGGGAGACCGTCATGGCAGACCATAATGAAATCGATACCCATCCCGCATGGGAGGACGCACTTGGCTTCGGGCTTGGGGTGACGATTGTGCTCACCCCATACATGACTGGGGACGGGGTAAGCCAGACCGTGCAACTCACCACCACCTTCCTGGGGCTGATCATCCTGATCGCCGCCTTCGCCGAGCGCTTGCAGGTTATCGACGGCGTGCAAGAACCTGCCCGCGAATGGGAGGAGGTTTTGCAATCGATCCTCGGCGCGGCGATGATCGCGCTCCCCTTCCTGTTCGGCTATGCCGGGAGCGGAACGCTGCGTTATTGGCACTTCGGCCTGGGCGCGGCCGTTCTCCTGCTCGCGATGGTCGAACTTCGGCGCGACTATGTGGGCGATCTCCAGCGGCATGGCTGGCGGCAACACAAGTAGAAGCCCAAAGCGCGGCAGCCAGACGGCTGCCGCCGGACCCTCCCGGCAAGAATCTGGAACTCATCGGGTGCCCAAACGCCATGGCGGAAATATTGGGGCTATCGAGTTGAGGATTGCACTTCCTTCCATTCGCCCGTTCCGCCGGAAATCTGGTTCCGCCAATCCACATCCGCCGGGTCGCCAGGAAACGAAAGGGGATCACGATATTGACGCGATCTGGGATTACTTAGTCGTCGAGGGCAACACGGACTGTTAATCATAGTCCGCCAATATGGGGTTGATGTGAGGGCGTATTCCATGCGGCGTACTGTGCATGCGGTGCTGATTTGCCTCGCGCTTGGAGGTTGCGCAACCTCCAGCGTCATGTCTTCTCTTCCCAGCATCGGCGGAGGGAACGAGCCACCGAAGCCAGCCCCTGTAACCCAATCCGCCCAGGAGGATAGCGGCTCAGGCCAGGGCGGCATCTGGAGCAATTTCTCCTCCCTGTTCAGCTCGGGCGCCCAGCCAGCCGCAACGCAAAGGCCCGCCGGGCCAAGCTTCGACGCAAGCGCGGGCCTGCGCCTGGTTAACAATTACCGCGCGGCGAAGGGGTTGGCCCCTCTCTCGCTCGACCCGCAGGCGACCGAAGCGGCGGAGATGCTCGCAAAGGATATGGCCGTGCACGACCGCATGTCGCACACCGGCCCGAACGGCCAGGATGTCGGCAAGCGGTTGATTGCCGCCGGATATAACTACAGCCTCGCGTCTGAAAATGTTGGCGTCGGCCAGACGACCATCGAGGAAACCGTGGATGGCTGGAAAGCGAGCCACGCCAATAGCCGCAACATGCTGCTTGCCAAAGCCAGGCATATCGGCATCGCTTACGAGAACAGGCCGGATTCGCAGCACAAGACCTTCTGGGTGCTCGTCGTCGCGGCTCCATAACGGTCGAAATCCAGCAAGCCGCCGCCTCGGACCGGCAAGACATGTGGTGGCAGCCCCGGCTCGCGACCGGCACGCCGCCGCGTTGACGGCACCCCCATAAATCCTCGCAATTTATGCCCGCGACCGCTTGCAATTTTCCGTGGGCGCGGTTCATATCTGCGCTCCGGCCACGAGGGCAATCCAATGACCACAATGCAGCGCGTTTTCTCCGGCGTTCAGCCGACGGGCAATCTCCATCTCGGCAACTACCTTGGCGCCATCACCAAATTCGTGGCGCTGCAAGAGTCGCATAGCTGCATCTATTGCGTGGTGGACCTGCACGCGATCACCGTCTGGCAAAACCCCGCGGACTTGCGCAAATCGACGCGCGAGGTTACTGCGGCCTTTATTGCGGCGGGCGTCGATCCCACGAAGCACATCATCTTCAATCAGAGCCAGGTCAGCGCGCATTCGGAGCTGGCTTGGATTTTGAACTGCGTAGCGCGGGTCGGCTGGCTCAACCGCATGACCCAGTTCAAGGAAAAGGCTGGCAAGGACCGCGAGAACGCAAGCATCGGGCTCTACGTCTATCCCGTGCTGATGGCCGCCGACATTCTGGCCTACCGCGCGGACGCCGTGCCCGTTGGCGACGACCAGAAGCAGCATCTGGAGCTGACGCGCGATATCGCGCAGAAATTCAACAACGATTTCGCGGAAGAAATTGCCGCCGCAGGCTTCAAGGATGGCTTCTTCCCGCTGCCCGAGCCCCTGATCTCAGGGCCTGCAACGCGCGTCATGTCGCTGCGCGACGGNNACCAAGAAGATGTCGAAGTCCGACCCTTCCGACCTGTCGCGCATCAATGTGGCCGACGACGCGGAGACGATTGCGAAAAAGATCAAGAAGGCCAAGACCGATCCCGAGCCATTGCCGACCGATCCCAAAGGCTTCGAAGGAAGGTCCGAGGCGGAGAACCTCGCGGGCATCTACGCGGCGCTCGCCGGGCAGAGCATGGAGCAGGTGCTGTCCGGCTTCGGCGGCTCGCAATTCTCGAAGTTCAAGCATGCGCTCGTCGAGCTGGCGGTCGAAAAACTGGGGCCTATCGGCTCGGAGATGAAACGGATCTCGGCCGACACGGGTTACATCGACGGCGTGCTGGCGGACGGCGCGGAGCGGGCGCGGGCCATCGCGGACGAGACGCTTGCCCATGTCTGCGACATTGTGGGCTTCGTGCAGGCCAAAAAACTGGCCGCCAAGCATGCTAAGGGAACACGCAGCTAAACGGAAACAGATGGGAATCCCATGACCGGGCACGAGCCGCGCCGCCTTTTTAACGGCGATCACAAGCGCAAGCTCCTGGTGATCGTCGACGAAAGCCCCGAGGGCGAGGCGGCTCTCTATTTTGCCGCGCGCCGGGCGGAGCGGACGGGCGGCAAGCTGGCGCTCGTATTCGTGATCCACCCCGCCGAGATGAGCCATTGGCTTGGCGTCCAGCAGGCCTTCCGCGACGAGCAGCACAACAAGGCCCGAGCCGTGTTCCGCTTGCGCGGACGCAAGCTCAAGAGCTGGGGCTTCGATATCGTGCCGGAGGAGATCGTCCGGGAAGGCCAACTCGCCGAGGAGATTGTGAAGGTCATCGAGGAGGACCGGGAAATTGGCATCCTCGTGCTCGGCGCGTCCACGGACCCATCCGGGCCAGGGCCGCTCGTTTCGTCGCTGGCGGCCGGCGCCAAGGCAGGCGCCTTCCCGATTCCCATAACAATCGTGCCTGGCAATCTCACCCTCGAAGAGATTGCCGGCCTTGCCTGACTCCTGGAGTCAGGATTTTCTCTTGAAACCGCCGCCACGGATTGCATTATTAGGGGCGTGCAAAAAGGCTGCCCTGGCAGCCGGCAGGCAAGAAGCCGCCGCATGGCAAATGTCATCCCCGCGCAGGCGGGGGGCCATCTAAGTGCTTGCACCAAGTAGATTAAGTGCATTCCCGCTTTCGCGGGAATGCCAGTCGCGGATCGTGGAGTGAGAGGGGGTATTGCAATGTTCATTCAAACCGAGACGACGCCGAACCCGTCGACTTTGAAGTTTCTGCCAGGGCGTGCGGTGCTGAGCGGCGGCACGCGCGACTTCCGCGACCCGCGCGAGGCGGCGGCCGCATCCCCGCTCGCGGCCCGGCTGTTCGAGATCGACGGTATCGCCGGCGTGTTCCTGGGCTCCAACTTCGTTTCCGTTACCAAGAACGGCGGGGAATGGCAGCACCTGAGCCCTGCCATCCTCGGCGCGATCATGGAGCATTTCCTGTCGGGCGAGCCGGCACTTTTCGCTGGCGGCGGCGCGGCGGGCGCGGCGGACGAGGAGTTCGACCCCAAGGACGCCGAGGTGGTGGCCGCGATCAAGGAACTGATCGAGACGCGCGTGCGGCCGGCGGTGGCCAACGATGGCGGCGATATTATCTTCCGCGGGTATCGCGCGGGCACGGTCTATCTGAAGATGCACGGCGCATGCTCCGGCTGCCCGTCCGCAACCGCCACGCTCCGCAACGGCATCGAAAATCTGTTGAAACACTTCGTGCCCGAGGTCGAGGCGGTTCAAGCGGTGTAGCGGCGCGGCCCGCCTCGCCGTAAACCAGTGTACTAAGAAATAGATAATCTTGAGGTGCGCTTATGGCGGAGGCGATCGCGAAAGCCTGCTTGGAGCAGATCTTTTTTGAGGCCCACACTCACAACAGGTGGCAGGACAAGCCGGTGCCGGACGAACTGCTGCGCCAGCTTGTCGATGTCATGAAAATGGGGCCGACCAGCGCGAACCAGTCGCCCGCGCGCATCGTGTTTGTGAAGACGCCGGAAGCCAAGAAGCGCCTTGAGCCGCATTTATCGGAGGGCAACCGCACCAAGACCATGGCCGCGCCCGTCTGCGCCATCATCGGCTACGACCTTAAATTTTACGACTATCTGCCCAAGCTGTTTCCGCATACCGACGCGAGAAGCTGGTTCGCGGGCAAGCCGGATCAGATCGTCGAGACCTCGGCTTTCCGCAACGGCACGCTCCAGGGCGCCTATTTCATCATCGCGGCACGGGCGCTCGGCCTCGACACGGGGCCGATGTCGGGCTTCGGCAATGCGGGAGTGGACGGCGAGTTTTTCGCCGGCACCAGCGTCAAATCGAACTTCCTCTGCAATCTTGGCTACGGCGATCCGGCGGGCGTGCATCCGCGCTCGCCGCGTTTTTCGTTCGAGGAAATGGCAACAATCGTTTAGTTGGAATGCGGCGTAGCTGTGAGAGTTCTGGCAATCGAGACGAGCATGGGCCGTACCTCCGCCGCCCTGGCATTAGGGGCTGGCGGGCCGGTGCTTGTCCGGCGCTTGGCCCAGGGCTCGCCGCAGGCCGAAGGGCTCATGCCGCTGATCAAGGGGCTCATGGCGGAGGCGGAACTCGCATTCGCTTCGCTTGACCGTATCGCCGTTTCCACTGGCCCTGGCGGTTTCTCTGGCATCAGAACCGGCGTGGCCGCTGCGCGCGGGCTTGGGCTCGCGGCGGACGTGCCGGTTGTAGGCACCACGAGCTTTCAAATCATGGCCGCGGCTTTCGAAAAGGAAACGCCGGTGCCGCGCGCTTACGGGCTTGCCGCTCCCGCCGGGCTTAGCGCCGCGTTCTGCCAGATCCTTGGCCCCGGCCGCGAGGCGCTGACTGAGATCCTGGTGCTGCCCCATTCCGAAGCAGGCGCATTCTTTGAAGACAGGGCCGAGGCGCTGGCCGGTCCGGCTGCCGGTCCGCTGTCCGAGGCGGGCTACGTTTCCGTGCCCGTGCGGGGAGCCTCCATCGTCCCGGATGCTGGAACACTTGCGGAACTGGCGCAGCGGCTCGACCCAGCGCGCGATCTGCCGTCGCCCTTCTACGTGCGCGCCGCCGACGCGCGCCCCCAAACCAAGCACATCATCCCCCGCAAGGACGATTGATAATTATACGGATTCCGGCTTGATCGAAACGTACAACCCCTCACCCTGTCTCTCTCCCTATGGGAGAGGGGACCTCTGCACAACGGTTGCAACAGCGTCCCCTCTCCCAGGGGGAGAGGGACAGGGTGAGGGGAGATTCGCTCAGTTCGAGGCGCGGACCGGCGTTGCGGCGAAAGCGGCTGNNAACCGGATTGTGCTCAAGGCGGCGGAGGGCGCCGGCCTGCTTGGCTTTGCCGTTGTTCAGTTCGCGGCGGACGAGGCCGAAATTTTATCCATCGCTGTTGCAAAGGAGGCGCGGCAACACGGCATCGGTTCAGCTATATTGGCGGCGTGCGTGGCAGCCTGTGAACAGAATAATATCAGTTACTTATACCTGGAAGTGGCGGAGGGAAACGGGGCGGCCCTTAAGCTTTACGGCAAATTTGGCTTCGGCGTGCTTGCGCGGCGGCCAGACTACTATCGGGCAGGGAGGTCTGAGCCGGAAACTGCGCTCATTATGAGACTTGAAACAAAATGGGCGTCTAGCCCTTGACTAAAAAAATAAGCAGGACTTAATGAGCCTAATTCACAACACTGCGGACTTAGAGCAAGGTATGGACGCTTTAGTTTTCCAGGGCCGGGCGATGCGAATGCTAACCGGGCTGCGGGCTTCCTCTCTTCTCGCCGTTTTTCTTGGGCTCACGCTGCCCTTGATGATGGTCCAGTACGTCCTACTTATCTTCAAACTGCCGCAAGCCAAGACGCTGCCGCACGCCTACCATAAGCGCGTCTGCCGGGTGCTGGGCATCCGCGTTCATATCAACGGCGGCATCGGTTCCAGCAAGCCGGCACTTCTCGTCTCCAATCATGTCTCCTGGCTCGACATCGTGGCCTTGAGCGCAGTTGCGCCGGTTTCGTTTGTGGCGAAGGCCGAGGTCGGCAGATGGCCTTTCATTAGCTGGCTTGCCAAGCTGCAGCGCAGCGTGTTCGTGGACCGCACGCGCCGCACCCTGGTCAAGGATAAGGCCGGCGAGATCGCTAAGCGGCTGGCGAAGGGGGACAACATCGTGCTGTTCGCCGAAGGCACGAGCAGCGACGGCAACCGCGTGCTGCCCTTTAGAAGCTCGCTCTTTTCAGCGGCCTCGGGTGACGTGAATGGCAACAGCCCGTCTGCGGTGGTGCATACAGTCACGATCAGCTACACCCATCTGCATGGCCTGCCGATCCAGCGGCATCAGCGCCCGATGGTTGCATGGTACGGCGAAATGGATATGCTGAGCCACGTCTGGAACGTTTTGAAGAGCGGCCCCCTGGACGTGACCGTCTCCATAAGCGAGCCTGTGCCGCTTGCTTCGCTCTCCGGGCGCAAGGAGCTTGCCGCGTTTTCCGAAGCGCGCGTCCGGCGCGATTTCGTGGAGCACCTGACGTCGCGTCCGCATGCTGCTTGAGCGGAAGTGAAGTCAATGCAAGAGGCGGAAGCCGGCCGGGCGCCGGTTCAGCTTGGACGGGATACCCCGGAAGAAATCGAAGGCGGTGCCGCGAAGAAGGTTTTCATNNGCCAGCCTCGTCATCCTCAATACCTGCCATATCCGCGAGAAGGCCGCCGAGAAGGTCTACTCCGAGCTTGGCCGCATCCGGCGGTTGCAGGAAGCGCGCAGGCGGGCCGGAGGCGATCTCGTCATCGCGGTTGCGGGCTGCGTCGCGCAAGCCGAGGGCGTCGAGATGGCGGCGCGCGCGCCGGCCATCGGCATCGTGGTCGGCCCGCAAAGCTATCAGCGCCTGCCCCAGCTCCTGGAGGAGCACGCGCGGACCGGCAAGACCATCGTCGAGACCGAGTTCGAGGCCGAGCGCAAGTTCGGCGCGCTGCCTGCCCCCGCACCCAGGGCAGCACCTTCCGCCTTCCTGACCGTGCAGGAAGGCTGCGATAAATTCTGCACCTTCTGCGTGGTGCCCTATACGAGGGGCGGCGAATATTCCCGCACCGCCGCCGAAATCCTGGATGAGGCCCGCAAGCTGATAGACGGCGGTGTTGTCGAGATCACGCTGCTTGGCCAGAACGTGAACGCCTATAGCGGGGCCGGGCCTTCGGAGGGCGAGTGGCGGTTGCCAGACCTTCTGGCCGCGCTCTCGGACCTGCCTGGGCTCATGCGGCTGCGCTATACCACGAGCCATCCCAACGACATGACCGCGAGCCTGATCGCAGCGCACCGCGACCTGCCCAAGCTCATGCCTTATCTGCACCTGCCGTTCCAGGCGGGTTCGGACAAAATCTTGCGGTTAATGAACCGCAAGCACGTCATGGCCGATTATTTCCATATTGTCTCGGAGCTTCGCGCCGCCCGGCCCGATATCGCCCTTTCCACCGACATTATCGTGGGCTTCCCTGGCGAAACCGAAGAGGATTTCCAGGACACGATGCGGACAGTGGAGACCGTCGGTTTCGCGCAGGCCTACTCATTCAAATACAGTGCCCGTCCCGGCACGCCCGCGGCCGAGCGCGTGGAGCAGGTTGACGAGGAGGTCAAGGCAGACCGGCTGGCGCGCTTGCAGGCGCTACTCTCCGCGCAGCAGGCAGCGTTCAATCAGCGCATGGTTGGGCGCACCCTCGATGTGCTCTGGGAGGGCTCCGGCAGAAAGACCGGCCAGCTTTCGGGCCGTTCGCCCTATCTTCAGGCGGTGCATGCCGAGGGCGATCCGGCGTTGCACGGAAGGATCACTGCCGTCGAAATCGCCGGCGCCGGCCCAAATAGCCTGCAAGGCGTCATAAAACGTTGAGGCGCGGCTGCTATATGATACAATATCTAGTCTACTTAATCCACGCAGCAACCAAGGGATGCGAGAGATAACCATAGCTAGGTGGAATGGCACCATCAAACCGGCGTACAATGAGCGCTAGTTCGCGGCCGCAGCCCTTGCGCCGGAGCGGCAAACCGCAGCAAGGCGAATCCTTGTTCCACATCGAACTCACCTTCGACGACAACCGCAAGCTCGCCGATGTGCTCGGCGAGTTCGACGCGAATCTCGCCCTGATCGAGAACAAGCTCGGGCTGAAGGCGGTCGTCCACGGCAATGTCGTGGTGCTCGACGGCGATCGGGAGAGTTGTCTTCTGGGCAAGGCCGTGCTGGACACGCTCTATAAGCGCGCCGGCACAGGAACGGCCATCGCGCAAGGCGATGTCGAAGGCGCCGTGCGGCACCTCAAGGGCGGCGATTCCGGTGTCCTGCCGGGCTTCAAGTCCCCCGAGCCGTTTCCGTCGTTCGGCGAGCTTCGGACGCGCAAGCGCACGATCATCGCACGCACGCCGGCGCAATCCGCCTATATCAAGGCGCTGCAAGGCCGCGAAATGGTGTTCGGCACGGGGCCGGCCGGTACGGGCAAGACCTATCTCGCCGTCGCGCACGCGGCCGGCTGCCTGGAACGGGGTGAGGTGGACCGCCTGATCCTGTCGCGGCCAGCGGTCGAGGCGGGTGAGCGTTTGGGCTTCCTGCCTGGGGATATGAAGGAAAAGGTCGACCCCTACTTGCGGCCGCTTTACGATGCGCTTTACGATGTTCTCGCACCGGAGCGCGTGGAACGCGGGCTTGAAACCAAGGCGATCGAGATCGCGCCGCTGGCGTTTATGCGCGGGCGCACCTTGAGCCATGCGATCATCATCCTGGATGAGGCCCAGAACTGCACGGCGATGCAAATGAAGATGTTTCTCACGCGCCTCGGCGAGGGAAGCAAGATGATCATCACCGGCGACCCGTCCCAGATCGACCTGCCGCCGGGGCAATCGTCGGGCCTTGCCGATGCGCTGGGCGTTCTTGAAGGCGTCGAAGGGATCGCACATGTGGCTTTCACCCGCGCCGACGTTGTGCGGCATCCCCTGGTTGGCCGCATCATTGAAGCATATGAGACAAAGCGCTAAACTTACCCGTTATGACCCCAGAATTCACAAATAGCCCCGAAACGTCCGTTGCCGGAGACGATGGCGGCGCCACGCAAGGCGAGCAGCCACGAACGTGTGTGGACATTTCAATCGAGGATGAGCGCTGGCTCTCCATTGAAGGTTTTTGCGGCCTGATCCCCGGCCTGACCGAGGCCACCCTTGATGCTGCGGGCCTTGCGCCAGAGGGCCATGCGGTGAGCGTGGCGCTTCTGTCCGACGCGGAGGTCCATTCACTCAACAAGACCTTTCGCGGAAAGGACGCGCCAACAAACGTGCTCTCCTTTCCCTCGGCGCCGGCCGTGCGGCCGCCCAAGGGCAGCAGGGAGCCGGTCTTCCTGGGCGACGTAGCACTCGCTTACGAGACCGTCGCCCATGAGGCCGCGGAGCAGGAAAAGCCGGTTCTGCACCACGCCGCCCATCTTGTGGTGCATGGCGTGCTGCATTTATCGGGATTCGACCATGAAACCGGCGCCGATGCCGAACGCATGGAGGCCGCCGAGCGCCAGATTCTCGGAAAGTCCGGCATTCCCGACCCTTACGGGGACGCCGGGCTTGTTCCATTAACTTAACGTCGATCTCTAACACGCAGACTTAGAAAGCCATGTCCATACAACAGGGGCTCGATACCGGGAAAACGAAAGCGTCGCCAAGCTGGCTGCAACGTATGGCCGCCAACTTGGGCTTTGCGAGCGCCCCGAGCCTTAAGGAAACCTTGGAAAGTGCTATCGGCGAGACCGGGGCGGAGGAAGACGAATCCCTGTCGCCGCAGGAGCGCGCGATGCTTCTCAACGTGCTCGGCTTCGGTGAGACGCGGGTGGCCGAGGTCATGATCCCACGCGCCGATATCGAAGCAATAGAGGATATCCTGCCGATCTCGGCCCTGTTCGCCTTGTTTGCCCAGAAGGGCCATTCGCGCGTGCCCGTTTTTCACGAGAGCCTCGATAACCCGCAGGGCATGGTCCACATCAAGGACGCCATGGCCTGGGCGACGTGGAACGAAAGCGGCAATGCCGGGCCGCGGGCGGCGGCACCCGTGGAAACTATCGCGAACCTGGATTTCGGCAGCGCCAAGCTGAACACACCCATCGCGGAAACGGGCCTCGTCAGGGAGGTTCTCTTCGTGCCGCCGTCGATGCCGGCGCTAACGCTGCTGGCAAAGATGAAGGCCAAGAAAATTCATCTTGCGCTGGTCGTGGACGAATTCGGCGGCACGGACGGCCTTGCGACCTTCGGCGACCTGGTGGAAGCCATTATCGGCGACATTGACGACGAGCACGATAAGGAGGCTGCCCCTTCGATCGGCTATGAAAACGAAGCGTTCGTGGCCAGCGCGCGTACCCCCATCGAGGTGGTGGAGCAGGCGCTTGGCCTTTCGCTTGTTTACGAAGGCGCTGGCGATGTCGATACTCTGGGCGGCTTGATCATGGCGATGGCGGGCAGCGTGCCCAAGCGCGGCCAGATCGTGCAGCATCCGTCTGGCGTGGTCTTCGAAGTTCTGGAGGCAGGGCCACGGCGCCTGCATAGCATCCGCATCTCGAAGCAGCTTGCCCTTGCCGCGCCGGATGCGCCGCTGTTGCTTCCCGCGCCGGACAGCGAGCGGACGGGCAAGGCGAACGCGCGTCCAGATGCTCGCATTCGCGGGAGCCGGGCTGCGTAGGCAGCATCCGCCTGCCTTCTTTGGGGAACTGGTGGGAGGGGCATGATGTCGCACGGATAGTGCGTATCCACGCTTTCCTTGGCTTCCCACGGCTCAACCTCTATTAAAATCTTCACGAGCAACTGCGCGTCTTTCGTGCGTGCAGCGGTTTCCTGCCACACTTTCGCTCTTGCGCCGGGATAGTTCTCTCCGCGTTTTCAGTGAGTAACCCTTCTCAAAGCGGCTTATGGACGCACTGCCCAGGCTCATCGCCCGGCTCAATACCGGCAAATTAGCACTTATTGCCTTTGTGGCAGGCGCGCTTTCCGTTCTCGCGATGGCGCCCTTTTTCCTTTGGCCCATCCTGTTCGTGACCTTTCCCGTCCTGGTCTGGACGCTGGATGCCGTTTGCCTCCGCGAGGGCGAGGCCGAAGAGCCGCTCGTCACCTTCGGCAAGAGGCTCAAGAGCGCCGCCATTAT
Source organism: Hyphomicrobiales bacterium (assembly GCA_003153975.1). Taxonomy (GTDB): domain Bacteria; phylum Pseudomonadota; class Alphaproteobacteria; order Rhizobiales; family Rhodomicrobiaceae; genus Rhodomicrobium. Next base: position 6,150 of record PMBZ01000187.1, on the reverse strand, counting down.
CGGCTGGGCATTCGGCTTCGGCTTCTTCCTGGCAAGCACCTATTGGATCGGCTACGCCTTTTACGTGGAGGCTGAGCGGTACGCTGCCCTGATGCCGTTCGCGGTGGCGGCTTTGCCTGCGGGGTTGGGGCTTTTCTATGCTGCCGCCTCGGCGCTAACCGCAGCTATGTGGCAGCGGGGTTATGCGAGGCTTGCGGCCTTCGCTTTCGCCTTTTTCTGCGCCGATGCGGCGCGGGGCTATCTTCTGACCGGGTTTCCGTGGAATTTGTTCGGCGAGGCACTTGCCGCCAATACCCCGCATATGCAGCTTGCCGCCTATATCGGCGTTTACGGTCTCAACCTTGCCGCTCTCTTTGTATTTCCGGCACCGGCAGCACTGATCGCGGCTTCCGAAGCCCAGCATGCGAGGCTGTGGCTGCCCCTGCTTTTATCTGTTGCGGTGCTTGCTGGAAGCTACGCTTTCGGCGTCAACAGGCTTGCGGAAACGGTTGGCTTGGTGGATGGCGTGCGCATGCGGATCGTACAGCCGAACGTTCCCCAGCGCGAGAAATTGAACCCTGAGAATCGACGATGGATCTTCGACCGCGTTCTATCGCTCACCAAGAGCGGCACGGACGGCAGCGATGTCAGCGGCTTCACGCACGTCATCTGGCCTGAAACGTCGGTGCCCTTCCACTTCGGCATCAACAAAGAAATTTATATCCGCGAAGCGCGAGACATTCTCGCGGCCGCGATCCCGCCTCATACAACCTTTATTTTAGGTGCAGAACGNNCATTTGGTTCCCTTCGGGGAATATGTGCCATTTCACGGGTTCTTGGCAGCGCTGGGCTTTTATGGCTTCTCGCACCAGCTTAGCGGCTTCGATGCGGGCGAAGTGCTGGCTCCATCGATTAAAACTCCAATGGCCCCCGATTTTCTTCCCCTGATTTGCTACGAGATCATTTTTCCAGGGCGCGTCTCGAACCTGAGCGAGCGGCCCGGCTGGTTCGTGAATGTGACCAACGACGCCTGGTTCGGAGACTCGACCGGCCCCTATCAGCATCTCCATCAGGTCCGGGTTCGCGCCGTTGAGGAAGGTTTACCTGTAATGCGTTCGGCAAACACCGGAATTTCCGCAGTTATAGATCCTTATGGCCGAATTATCGCACAGTTAGGGTTGGGTGAAACTGGTGTAATCGATCATGGGCTGCCAAAGGCAATACCTGCGACGTTTTATGAGAAATCTAGACTTCCTGCATTTATTTTTTTATTTCTATTGCCAATCGAAATTTATTTAATTATTGTCGCGTTTGGAAGGGCCGCGTAAGTTGCTTTTTGTAAAAAGGTCGCATCTTTGCCGCACTTTTCAAACAGTTTAGCTATAGTTTCGACGTACTTTCATGTTTAGCGAAAGAAGCAACTTGACGGTTTTGATTTTGGTAACTACAACTCCAAAGTTGTGATGTTGATCATCCTGCTAAATGCGCTGAACTTAAATTAGCCTGAACGGAAGGGGGCCGAGTATGGGAATGGTGGAGCCGTCAGTATCAATTTTAGGCAATAACGATGAGCCGTATGAAACTATCGGTAGGAAACCCAATCCGGTAGATATTCATGTTGGCAGCCGCGTACGCTACCGCCGCATGATCATCGGCATGAGCCAGGAAAAGCTGGGTGAGAAGATGAACCTCACCTTCCAGCAGATCCAGAAATACGAGAAGGGGACAAACCGGATTGGGGCTAGCCGGCTGTTCCAGCTTTCGAAGATCCTGGAAGTTCCGGTCGGATATTTCTTCGAGGACGCCTTTGCCAATAGCGCACCGTCCAATCCGGCGCCGGGAATGCATGAGCCCGAGCAAGAAGCGCTGCTTCTCGACTTCCTCAACTCCCGGGAAGGTCTCGACCTCAATAGAGCGTTTGCCAAAATTCATGATCCGAAGGTCCGGCGGCGGGTTATTGACCTCGTAAGGGCCTTGTCAGAAGAGAAGCCTGAGGCTAAGGAAGGCCAGACTGGGATCGAAAACGATCTCGGTTAACGCGGCCCAATGGCCGCGATCCAACTCCTTTTGATGATTGGACGGGGCCGTGGCTCGCAAGAATTATCTTTTTACCAGCGAATCTGTATCGGAGGGACATCCCGATAAGGTTTGCGACCAAATTTCCGATGCCATCGTGGATCTTTATCTCGGCGCCGACCCGCACTCGCGGGTCGCGCTGGAGACGCTGGCAACGACGAACCGGGTGGTGCTCGCGGGCGAAGTACGCGGGCCCTCCAGCATCGGTCCTGAAAATCTGATCGAAACCACCCGCCAAGTCATCAGGGACATTGGCTACGAGCAGAGCGGCTTCCATTGGCAAAAGGCCGATGTCAGCTGCTATGTGCATTCGCAATCGGCCGACATTGCCCAAGGCGTCGATGCCGCCGGCAACAAGGACGAAGGCGCGGGCGACCAGGGCATTATGTTCGGTTACGCCTGCCGCGAGACCGAAGACTATATGCCCGCGCCGATCTATTACGCGCACCGGATCTTGTTCGAGATGTCGCGGCTGCGCCATTCCGGGCAACTCCCGGAGCTTGGTCCGGACGCCAAGAGCCAAGTCACGCTCTATTACGAGGATGGCAAGCCTGTTCGCGCTACCTCGGTGGTGGTTTCCACCCAGCATGGCGAGGATGTGAGCCAGGAACGCGTGCGCGAGATCGCGGGCAACATCGTGTCCGAGGTTCTGCCCAAGGGCTGGATGTGCCCGAAGGAGGAATTCTACGTCAATCCGACTGGCCGCTTCGTGGTCGGCGGGCCGGACGGCGACGCTGGCTTGACCGGCCGCAAGATCATCGTCGACACGTACGGCGGAGCGGCTCCGCACGGCGGCGGCGCGTTNNTTCTCCGGCAAGGACCCCACCAAGGTCGACCGCTCGGCGGCCTACGCGGCGCGCTACGTCGCCAAGAACGTCGTGGCGGCGGGGCTTGCGGACAAATGCTGCCTTCAGCTCTCCTATGCCATCGGCGTGGCCAAGCCATTGTCGATCTATGCCGACCTTTACGGCACCGGGCGCGTCGAGGAGGGCAAGCTTGAGGCCGCTATCATGGAGTTGATCGACCTGAGCCCGCGCGGCATCCGCGAGCGTCTGGCGCTTTCCCGGCCGATCTACCGCCGCACGGCTTCCTATGGCCACTTCGGCCGCAAGCCCGAGGCGGATGGCGGCTTTTCCTGGGAGCGCCTCGACCTCGTGGACGCGCTGAAAGAAACCCTGGGCTGAGCCCAAATCGCCGCGGCATATGTGCGCGTATTTCGCTGTATTACTCATGAATGCCCCATGAATACCGATGACGAAAACCCGCCGGACACTCCAGCCGGCGGGAAATGTGGTGCTCCCTTGCGCTCCTTCGGGCGCAGGAGGGGGCGTAAGCTGTCCGCGCGGAAGACCTCGCTTCTTACCGGCGGACTGGAACGCCTTAAGCTCGATTTGAGCCAGCCCGCGGGTGAAGACGGCCTTGCCGCACTGTTCGCCGATCCCATCGAGGAAACCTGGCTGGAAATCGGCTTCGGTGCGGGCGAGCATCTCATCTGGCAGGCCGGGCACTATCCGCATGTGGGGATCGCCGGCGCGGAGCCCTATGTGAACGGCGTCGTGGCAGCGCTCTCCGGGCTTGAGGCCCAGGAGCTTCAGGGCCGCGTTCGCTTCCATGCCGACGATGTCCACCCCCTGCTCGACTGGCTGCCGCCGGCAAGCCTCTCCCGCGCCTTCATGCTCTTCCCCGACCCCTGGCCGAAGAAGCGCCACCGCGCGCGCCGCCTGTTCGCGGCGCCCCTGCTGACCGCGATGGCGCGCGCCTTGCGCCCCGGCGCCGAGTTCCGCTTCGCCTCCGACATCGCCGATTACGCCGAAGCCGCCATCGAGCACGCGCTCCACCACCCGGCCTTCGAGCTTGCGCTAACCTTCACCTCCGCGAACCGCGATACGCTTCCGGACTGGCCCATCACCCGCTACGAAACCAAGGCCATGCGCGAAGGCCGCTCCTCCACCTTCATCGTGCTGAAGCGCAGGCCGGGCGCTTGAATGCCCGAAGCGGCGCTCTCCCGTTAAGTCCTTGTTTACCGCGTTCCTTCGGCATCCCGGCCATTTTACGCAATTGCCGGCCAACTCATTATGGCGCTCATGATAGCCGGAACTCCTTCCCGAACGTTTAACGCGGCAGTAACGCATTGATATTGCATGAATACATAGACTTGCGCCGGCGCCGTTCGCGAAGAAAATGCGCTGTTTTATGGTTAATATTAAAGCTGCGTGCATATTTAACGGGATTCTTGGATCGCGGAAATCGACCTAAAGCGCGAAAAATTTCGCAAAAATGCGGGTGCGGGAGACGACGCGAGCGCGCGTTTACCATCCGCGAATTAACTATAACGACCCGCCTGCGCGCTTTTACTTTGCATTAACAAGTCTCAGGTGGCTTTCGATCAAGAAGGCGGGCGCCCTGAACTTACGCCCCGCCAAACGCGGTCAGCATCTTGATGTTTCCGAGCCGGCAGGCTTTCGCGAAATAGGCGTCGTCCGCGGTGACGAGCGTTGCCTCGTTTTCGAGCGCGATGGCGTGGTAGAGTGTGTCGAACATATGGTGCTTCAACTGCCGGGAAAGCCTCGCCCCAAGGCTGTAAGCTGCCGTCTCAGTGGAAACTGGCAGATCGAGAACTTTTAGAACTTCCAGCGCTTCTTCAGCGAATGGAGGCGCCTCACGCGAAAAGACAGACATAGCTTCCACCACCCAATGCGGCGGCTGGATCGCAGTGGCTTCGCCGGTCTGGAGCGATTGCAGAATGCTCAGCGCCTGTTTCCCGTCCTGCTCGCCGGGCTTGTTATGGAAGAACCACTTAACCGCCACGCTCGCGTCGATAACGAGTCTCACGGGCGGCCTTCCTCGCGCGCCTTGCGGATGTCCTCATTCGAAATAGCCGGAAACTTTTTGCGCAATTCCAGGATCGCGTCCACGGCCTTCCTGCGCCGCTCCGTCAAGTCCTCGTCGCGGATCGCAACCATTTCGGGGACCCCGCGCGCGGCCAGGCCGTCGCGGATGAATTGCGCGATAACAGCATCCTTGTCCTCGCCCTCGAAGGCTTTGTCCAAGGCTTCCTTCACGTCGTCGGGGATGCGAATGGTCATGATCGTCATCGGCGGCGCTCCAAATCTCCACCAATAATAAGGCCCCGCGTGTGGATTGAGAAGAGCTTTACGCCCCGCCGCTCAGCGCCACCTTCTTGCCACCATCCGCCGAAGAAAGATGCCCCAGCCGCGCCAGCGCCGCGACCACCGAGCCAACGCGCTTCTCGATCTGCTTGCCTTGCGCGAAGTGCCGCGCGATCTCCTCGACGCTCACCGGCTCCGCCGCCGCCTCCAGCACGCGCATGACGGCAACCGTCTCCGCCAGTTCATCGTTGGTGGGGAACTTCGGCTTCATCTCTTGCAAGTCGTCCTCGAAGCCAAGCACGCCCTGCTTCGGCGCGAGCCGGTCTTTCTCCGCCTTCTTCCGGCGCTCTTCTTCAGCAAGGCGCGCCTTCTCCGCATCCGAGCCGAAGCGCTTGATCTGATAATCTGGGCGCAACCAGCGGACCTTGCCGGTCTTCTCCTCGATGGATCGCTCCTTGTTCAGCGCGACCAGCCTTTCCAGAATCTCCTCGTCCGAAAGCGTCGCGGGCCAGCCGTAAGCCTCGAACACCAGCGCATCGAGCCGCTCATGGCGCTCCTTTAGAATCAGGACAACGCCCTGATCCTTGATGCGCTCCTCCTCTTCGGTCAGCGCCTCGCCCGCTTTCAGCTTTTCGAGCACGTTGTACATTTGCGTGAGAGTGAGGCCGGGATGCTCCGCTTGCCGCGCCTTCCGAAGCGCGTCGAGTTCTTCGGCAATAGCGCGAATGCGGGCTTTTAGCCCTTCGTCGCAATCCGGGAAGGGGAAAGGATCGAAGCAACGAGATTTGTTGTAGCGCGGTCTGTCTTCAAGCGTGCCACCGGCATTAAGAGCCCAAGTCACATGAACGCGCGAAGACAGCACGCCCAGATGAAAAGCGTCGTCGCTGCCAATGACCACAAGCATATTGTCAGGCAGGATCGAGCCATCGAGAAACACAAAGACCCGATGCTTTGCCGTCGGCTCTGTTCAACTTGTGCGTAGGTT
>PMBZ01000138.1 GCA_003153975.1 Hyphomicrobiales bacterium | reverse complement strand
CTGCTCACCATGCTGCACGACTCGTTCATGTCGCGGCCCAACATCATCGTCGTGCCGGGCGGAAAAATGGAACTGGCGATGCAGCTGATATTCACGCCCATGATCCTGCAGCTGATGGACCGCAAACGCCGCGGTTGAGGCCCGTTGCATGCAGCGTGCCGGCGGTGAACGCAAACCCCGGGCGGCGATTCCAGAAGCGAGATCCGGCCTGGCAGTTGATGGCGAAACCGGAACAGAGTTATGCTTGCGGCCGAACTCGATGCGGCGCGCAGGTCCGCGGGGGCTCGGTGACCAACGCGCGCAACGTTTTTCCATGACAATGAGCTGGAGCACGCCGCGATAGTAGGCGCGGTTCTTTTCAACTATCGGGAGCACACACGAATGACAAACCTATTTCAGCGCGGTATTTTCATTCTGGCGGCGGTCGCTGCCATCGGCCTGAGCGGTTGTGCCTCGACGGGCAAGGGGGGGCCTGACAAGGTCGTCTACCATATCAACGACTCGGCCAACGCCACCGCGCTGTTGCGTAATGTCGGCAATCATCTGGAGGTGGACCCCACGGCCAGGATCGTGGTGGTGAGCCACGCCCTGGGTGTGGATTTCCTGATGGACAACGCCAAGGACAAGAACGGCAATCCTTACAATATTCCGGTCGAGAGCCTGGTTGCCAAAGGCGTCACTTTCGATGTCTGCGAAATCACCCTGAGAGGCCGCAACCTCAAGAAGGACCAGTTCATTCCGGAAGCGAAATTCGTTCCGTCGGGCGTGGCGGAGATCGGCAGATTGCAGTCCAGGGAAGGTTACGTCTACCTGAAGCCCTAGAAAGCGGTTGGGAAGCGCGTCCCGCCGCCACACGATCCGAATCACCGGTCTGAAACTACGACGATGGCGGCCAGCCGTTCCGGTGGTGGGATAAATCAGTTAATCTATGCATAGAAATACTCTAAGCAGGATTTGCTCGAATAGTAGTTAGTATGGCGGTCACAGGCTCTGAGAGGCTTGCCCACCGGACAGGACACAAGGAGGAGGACATGAATCAAACGCGAAGGAACGTACTCAAGGCGGGCGGCGGTGCGAGCCTGTACGCACTGCTGGCCGCTGCGGGCTTGCTGCAACCGGACGCGGCGCTCGCCGCCGACTGGAACCAGAAGGCCTTCGAGGCGAAGAATCTCAAGGACGCGCTCGGCGCTCTCGGCGCCGGCACTCCGGCCAATTCGAACGACATCGTCATGACGGCGCCCGAAATCGCCGAGAACGGCGCCGTGGTGCCGATCGGTGCCGTGAGCAAACTCCCGGGCACGGAATCGATTTCCATCCTGATCGCCAAGAACCCGACCGCGCTCGCCGCCAGCTTCGACATTCCCGCGGGGACCGAGCCCGCGGTGAGCACGCGGGTAAAAATGGCGGAATCGTCCGACGTGTACGTGCTGGTGAAAGCGCAGGGCAAGTACTACGTGACGAAGAAAGAAATCAAGGTCACCATCGGCGGATGCGGCGGCTGAGCGCGCCGCCGATCGGTCACTAAAGAACAGGAGAAGGAACATGGCAGATCCCATGCGCATACGCGCCGTCGCCAAGGACGGCATCGTCAGCGTCAAGATATTGATGAGCCACGCGATGGAGACCGGCCAGCGCAAGGACGAGGCCGGCAAGGCCGTCCCCGCACACTTCATCCAGCAGGTCAGCGCGACCTGGCAGGGCAAGACGGTGCTGTCCGCGACCTGGGGCACGGCGATATCGAAGAACCCGTTTCTCGAGTTCAGCTTCAAGGGCGGGCAGAAGGGCGAGAAGATACAAGTGACCTGGACCGACAACAAGGGCGACAAACGCACCGACGAGGCCACGATCAACTAACCGCCGCAAGAGCGGGAGCGGCAAGCGCGGGGCCAGGAGCCCGCGCGGCAGGTCAATACTGGAGGATGATCCCATGTCTAGCATCAAGCTGAGGGCGGTTGTCGCGCTGACCGGGCTCGCGCTGGCTTGCGCCGCGCACGCCCAGCAAGCCGCCGCGCCGAAGAAGGCAGCCGCACCGCCCGGGAAGGCCGCAGCCGAATCCAAGAGCGCGATCACGGCCGAGTTCGACAAATTCCGCGAGGTCATGGAGGACGCGAGCCCCGCCGAATTGTTCGAAGCCAAGGGCGAGGAGTTGTGGAAAACCAGGCGCGGTCCGAAGAACGCCTCGCTCGAGCAATGCGACCTCGGCCTGGGACCGGGCGTGCTCAAGGGCGCATATGTCGGGATGCCGCGCTACTTCGCCGACGCGGACCAGGTGATGGATGTCGAGCGGCGCATCGTGCATTGCATGGTGACGCTGCAGGGATACAAGGCGGAGGATCTCGCCAAGAACCCCTTCAGCAGCGAAGCGAGCACGCCCGATCCGGTGTCGCTGGTCACCTACGTCGCCGGGCAGTCGCGCGGCATGAAAATCGCCATCCCGCAGAAGCACCCGCGGGAGCGCGAGGCCTACAATGTGGGCAAGGCGATATTCAACTACCGCGCCGGCGCCTGGGATTTCTCCTGCGCCAGCTGCCACGGCGAGGAAGGCAAGCGCATCCGCACCCAGGACCTGCCCAATCTCAGCTCGAAGAAAGAGGCGATACGCGCATTCCAGAGCTGGCCCGGTTACCGCATGACCGGCGGCCTGATGCACACGCTGCAATGGCGCATGAACGACTGTTTCCGCCAGCAGCGCTTTCCCGAGCCGGGGTATGCGTCCGAGACCATCGCGGACCTTCTGACCTACATGGGCGTGAACGCCAACGGGCATGTGTACAAGGGCCCGGGAATCAAGCGCTAGGAAGGGAAGGAACCATGAAGATATTGCCAGCATCGATATTGGGCGCCGCAGCGCTCGCCATTGCGTTCACGGCGCAGGCCGAGGACGACCGCGCCAAGGCCGCCGCCATGATGAAGCGCGATTTCCACGCCAAAGGCATCGCCCAGATGGACCGGCTGAACGAAGACGGCCTGCAGGCGCTGTGCAATCGCAGCGGCAACAAGCCGCCCAAGCCCAATGCCGAGCGCATGCAGCAGGACCAGCTCGCGGCGATCAAGTATCCGGCCGACGGCAAGTTCCTCGGCGACTGGAAATCAGGCGAGCGCATCGCGCAGAACGGGCGCGGCATGACCTGGAGCGACGGCGCTGGCGCAGCCAACGGCGGCAGTTGCTACAACTGCCACCAGATCGGGCCGNNNCATGCCCCGCTTCGGCCATACGGGCACGCTCACCGAAACGCAGATCAAGGACCTGGTGGCGCTGCTGCTCGACCCGAACTCGCCGGTCAACAAGTAAGCTTCGCCGCAGCGTGAACCGGCGCGAGTTCCTGCATGTGATG
>PMBZ01000030.1 GCA_003153975.1 Hyphomicrobiales bacterium | reverse complement strand
TGGCTCGGCATGAGCATGCGCATGAACTCCTTGGCCTCGCGGTGCGCATCGTCGCCCGCGACCAGGATTTCGTCGATGTCTTTATTATAGAGGTCGCGGATCGAGCGCTTGATGAGGTTGCCTTCCTCGTAAACGAGGCAGGGCGCGGTCGATTTGAGCGTCAGGTCGCGTACGTTCTCCCACAGGCGCAGCAGATATTCGAAGTCGCGCTTGATCTCGGCCTTGGTGCGCGAGGCGCCGGCCGTGCGGATGATGAGCCCCATGCCCTCCGGTACTTCCAGCTCCTGCGCGATCTCCTTGAGGCGCTTGCGGTCGGCGGGGACCGTGATCTTGCGCGAGATGCCGCCGCCGCTCGGCGTATTCGGCATCAGCACGGTGTAGCGGCCGGCGAGCGAGAGATAGCTGGTTAGCGCCGCGCCCTTGGTGCCGCGCTCTTCCTTCACAACCTGGATCAGCACAATCTGGTTGCGCTTGATGACCTCCTGGATCTTGTAGTGGCGCCAGCGCCTCTTGTGCCGCTGCGGCAGTTCTTCGAGCGCGTCCTCGGAGCCTATAACCTCGACCGGGGCCGGGGTTGGCGCTTCGGGCACGGAGATCACGCCGCCGCCTTCGCTGTGCGCCCGCTTGTGGTGCTCCCAGTGCTCGTGCTCGTCGCCGCGATCGTGCTCGCCTTCCTCGCCAGAGGTTTCCCGCGCGACGGCGGCGGCTTCGGCCGGCTCCCCTTCTTGAGCGGCTGGAGCATCGGCATCCTCATGCCTGGAAGCGGCTTGCGCCGCCTCCCGCTCCTCGGGAGTCTCGACATCGTCCGGATGCGCCGGGATTTCGTCGCGGGCTTCTTCCGCGCGGGCCACGGCGGCGGTGAATTCCTCGTAAATAACGGCAGGCAAGGTAGCTTCGAGCGGCATCGGAGCTTCGCGCGATTTCCTGCCGGACGCCTTGACGGGCGCGGCCGGGCTTACGGGCTCCGGCTCTGCCCCGGCTTCCGGCGTATTTTCGGGCACCGCCTCCAGCGAAGGCGTTCCGTCCCCCTCCTCAGCCGCTTGGGCTTGCACCTCGCCGGCCTCCTCGGGGGATGCGGCGGCGTCATCCGCGAACTCTTCGTGCGACTCTTCTGAAACGCCGTCCGGCGCGTGCTCTACCCCGGCATGCGCCGCCTCTGCCGAATGCCCGTTATCGCCATTGGAAGCGTCGTTCTGACGGTCGATGGCATCTTCCTTCATCATCGCTTCGCGGACGGCCACCGGGATCTGGTAATAGTCCGGGTGGATTTCAGCGAAGGCCAGGAAGCCATGGCGGTTTCCGCCATAGTTTACGAACGCGGCCTGCAGAGAGGGCTCGATGCGAGCGATTTTAGCGAGATAGATATTTCCGCGGAGCTGTTTGCGCGTCGCCGATTCGTAGTCGAACTCCTCAACCCGATTGCCGCGCGTCACCACCACCCTGGTCTCCTCCGGGTGGGTGGCATCGATTAACATCTTGTTTCCCATTGCGAATTCTTTCTGGGCCGCCATAGGCAAAAACCGGCCTCGCAATCATGATCCCATGATCGAACGGGCCGCTGTGCCGGGGGCCGCTTTTGTTGATCGCGCGCGTTCCGCGTACTTCCAGCGTCAAGCTGGAAAAAGCCTTCCCGTTCCCCGGCACGGTTGCCGGGCTGCATTTTGCACTCTTCGAACGAGGCGGGTTGAAGCGCGAGGTTGACATTCGTTTTTTTCTGGATCGCCGTCTGCCCGCCGGCCGTTTTGGCCGGTGAGGCGGCGTTACCCTTTTTTATTTCCGTACAGGACTCAGCATCCTGGTTGCGTTTTCCGGCAACCGCCACTTCACACCGATCCGAATCGGGGGTGCCTTGCGATTGCCAAATTTTCACCCGCTGATCCCGGACTACCCGATGGCTCAGCTTAGAACCATCCTTTACCCGGAGAGGGTTGACATATCACTAATACGTTGTGTTCGCCTTGCTCGCAAGCAAGACCTAAGCGGGTGATTGCGAAATGTTAAAAAGTAGCTGCCGGGGCGAGTGCTCTGGACGCGGTTCCACACAGTGATATAACCGCAAGGCTGCAAGCGGGTGTGGAGAGACGGCGCATGGGAAGTGTTGGAGGCCAAGCCAGGAAGCTGGCATACTGCGGGGCGATCCTGCTTGCCCTGCTGCCGGCCGGAGCGTCCGTGGCGGCCGCCGGTCAGGTCGCGGTCACTGCCGAGATCGGTGGCGACGGCGAGCACACGAGATATGTGGCCTTCCTTTCGAAAAACACCGAGTATCGCATCTTTTCCATCAGCGATCCCTACAGGGTCGTCGTCGATCTTCCCGAAGCCAATATCCAGGTGCCGGCCGGCGGGCGCGGCCTCGTGCTGTCGTCGCGCTCAGGACGGCTCGCGGCGGGAAAGTCGCGCATCGTGATCGATCTGGCGGAGCCCGCGCTTGTGGAGAAATCCGGCGTGCTGCCGCCGGAAAACGGGTTGCCGGCCAGGCTGGTGATCGAGCTTACGAAATCGACCCACACAGCGTTCCTCGCCAAGATCAAGGCGCCGCCGCCACCGGAGTCCGGGAATCAGGGGCAGGCCGCCTCCCAGCAGAAAAGAGATTTGGGAGACAAAAGGCCGGTGATCGTCGTCGATCCGGGGCATGGAGGGGTTGACGCAGGCGCGCACGGCCACTCCACGAACACGCCTGAAAAGGATGTCACGCTCGAATTTTGTAAGGTATTCAAGGAGAAACTGGAGGAATCCGGGAAATTCCGCATTATCGTGACGAGAACGACCGACGATTTCGTGGAACTCGACGAGCGGGCGCGGATGGCCTCGGAGACCACGGCCGACCTTCTCGTCTCCATCCATGCCGACGCGCTCGACGTGAAGAAGCTTGGCGAGAAGAACGTGCAAGAGGTGCGTGGCGGCACGATCTACACCCTGTCGGAAACGGCGTCCGACGAGCAGGCAAAACTGATCGCGCAAAACGAGAACAAGGCCGATTTGCAAGCCGGTGTCGGCAACGAGCAGCCGCTGCCGGCCACCGTCAAGGCCGAGATCAGCAGCATTTTGGGCGAGCTTGAAAACCGGGGCAAGAAGAACAGGTCGCTAGCACTTGCCAACTATCTGATCGAACACATGAAAGACAAAATGAAATTCAATCTCCGGCCGCAGCGCAGTGCCAATCTGCGCGTGCTGAAGGCGGCGGGCGTGCCGGCGATACTCATCGAACTCGGCTACCTGAGCCATATCGAGGACGAAAAGCTCTTAACCTCGCCGGAGTGGCGTGCGAAAACCGCCACGGCGCTGGCCGCCGCCGTGTCCGAGTTCATGTCGGAGCGGATCGCCCGGATACCGTTGTAAAGGACGCGGGGCCGCCGGCGTTGCGGAATGGCAACAGGATCTGCGCACGCTTTAGGTGCGCTGACCGGAAAGTTACGTTAACTTACGGTTGCTGCCGGTTCCAACTTGTGATTTGCCGCCGGCAACGAACATAATGTGCTGTCACAATTTGGCTATGCGGCTATGGTCGTGATGCTGGCGTAGATGTCCGCGGCCGCGGCCCGGCCCCGCGGCGCCTACCGCATGAACAGGCTAGGAACTGATGCGAATCAATTTATCCGTGAAGCCACCCGTCAAGAAAAGACGGCGCAGAAACTGGTTGTTGAGTTTCTTGGGCTTCGCGTTCACCGCAGGCGTTTTTGTATTCCTCGCTGCCGCTGGCGGCGCGGCGTATCTTCTATGGCAGGTCTCCAAGGATTTGCCTGACTACGAAAGGCTGCGGAATTATAAGCCGCCCGTCATCACGCGCGTGCACGCGGGCGACGGCAGGCTGATCGCGGAGTTCGCCAAGGAGCGCCGCATCTACGTGCCCGTCCAGGTCATGCCCAGGATGGTGATCAATGCGTTCCTGGCCGCGGAGGATCAGCACTTCTACGAGCACAACGGCATCGACATGCAGGGCGTCGCGCGCGCGGCCTACAACAACCTGATCAGGCACAAGAAGGAAGGCGCCTCCACGATCACTCAGCAGGTGGCCAAGAACTTCCTGCTTTCGAGCGAGCAAACTTACTGGCGCAAGGCGAAGGAGGCGATCCTCGCGATCCGCATCGACCGCACCTTCAGCAAGGATCAAGTCCTCGACCTTTATCTCAATCAAATCTATCTCGGCGCCGGCGCCTACGGTGTGGCGGCGGCGGGCTTGCGCTATTTCGGCAAGGAACTGCACGAGCTGGAAATCCATGAGGCCGCCTATCTCGCGGCGCTGCCCAAGGAGCCCTCGAAGTACCAGCTAACCACGGCGCGGCCTGGTTCCAAGCACTACGTAGGCGCGCTGGGACGCCGGAACGACACCATCGACAACATGGTGAAGCTGAAATTCATCACGGCTGCCGATGCGGAAAACGCCAAGAAGATGCCGCTGGAGATGACGACCCGGCAGGTCGGGCCGTCTACCTTTGCCGCGGAATACTTCGCCGAGGAGGTGCGGCGCTCGCTGGTCGACATCTACGGCCAGGACGAGAACGATCCCACCAACTCAAGCCTTCTGACCGGCGGCTACTCGGTTCGCTCCACGCTCAATCCCGACTTGCAGTTGATGGCGCGCGCGGCGCTTCGCGCGGGGCTTGTGAATTTCGACCGGAAGCATGGCGGCTGGCGCGGGCCTCTTTCGCACATCGACGTTGCGGAGGGCGACTGGGGCAAAAAGCTCGTGGAGATACCGGCCCTGTCGGATGTCGAGCCATGGCGTCTCGGGGTTGTGCTGCAAGCGGGCAAGGACAAGGCCGTTATCGGCCTGGAGCCGGCGCGGCTGCCGAATGGCACGGTCGACGCGGGCCGCAAGACGACCGAACTACCAATCGAGGGCGTCAAATGGGCTTTCGACACCCCGAAGCTCAAGGCCAGGCCCAAAAACACGCTTGGCGTGAACGACGTTCTGTCCGCCGGTGACGTTGTCTACGTTTCACCGCCGACCGAGCTTGATCCGCCCGTGAGGGAGGTCAGGGAAACCCCGCCCGGCGGCAAGCCGCCCAAGGGCGAGCCGAAGCTCATTCCGCCGCCGTGGCAACTGATGCAGGTCCCGCAAATCGGCGGCGCTACCGTGGTCATGGACCCGCATAACGGCCGGATTCTGGCACTGGTCGGCGGCTTCAGCTTCGCGGAAAGCCAGTTCGACCGCGCGGTGCAGGCGCGTCGGCAGCCCGGCTCCTCGTTCAAGCCCATCGTCTATGCGGCCGCGCTCGACAACGGCTATACGCCGTCCACGATTGTGAACGATGCCGTCATCGCCATCGACCAGGGCAACAACCAAGGCCTGTGGCGGCCGGCCAACTACGACAAGCAAGTGCACGGGCCGCAGCCTCTGCGCATCGGCATCGAGAAGTCGCGGAACCTGATGACCATCCGGCTCGCGCAGGATGTGGGCATGCCCATCGTGAGCGAATATGCCCACCGCTTCGGCGTCTACGACGACCTGCCGCCGCTGCTTTCGATGGCCCTTGGCGCCGGCGAGACGACGCTCATGCGATTGACCGCAGCCTACAGCATGTTCGTGAACGGCGGCAAGAAGATCAAATGGACCTTCATAGACCGTATCCAGGATCGTTACGGCCGGACCGTCTGGCGGCACGATGGCCGCACCTGCGACAATTGCGATGCGGATGCCTGGCGTGGGCAGGAAGTGCCGCAGCTTGCCGACGACCGCCAGCAGATCGTCGACCCGATGACCGCCTACCAGGTCACGTCGATGCTGGAAGGTGTGGCGCTTCGCGGCACTGGCGCCCTCATCCACAAGAGGGTTGGCAAGCCACTGGGCGGCAAGACCGGCACGACCAACGACGAAAAGGACGCATGGTTCATCGGCTTCTCGCCCGACATCGCCATGGGCGTATTCATCGGCTACGACAACCCGCAGCCGATGGGCCACGGCGAAACCGGCGGCGAACTCGCCGCGCCGATTTTCGCGGACTTTTTCAAGCTCGCCTTGAAGGATAAGCCCGCTATTCCGTTCCGTACGCCGCCCGACATCCGGATGGTGATGGTGAATAAAAAAACTGGCCTCAGGACGGAACGGAACGACCCCGACGCCATCGAGGAGTACTTCAAGCCGGGCACGGAGCCTGCGGAAGGAACTTATCCCGTTGCCGAGGGCGGTGAAGACCCGAATGGGGGAACGGCCCCTTGGGGAAGCGGCACGCCCTCTGGATCTGGCGGCGGTTCCCCGCAGCCCTACCCAACGGGAGGCGGCTCGACGCAACCCTATCCGCCGAGCGCGGGCAATACCTATCCGCCGCCCGGGAATGGCTATCCGCGGCCTTACGGCCGGGCACCGGGCACGGGAGACGTGTACTAGCCGGCCTTGGCCTCATCGGAACGAAGCTCTCTGACTGGCTGGAGTTGGACGCCCGCGTCCGCACCGGCCATTACCGCGAATGGACCTTTGAAATGCGCCCTGAAACACTCGCCATCGTCGATGAAATCAAGCAATCCCTGTCGCTTCTGCGGAGGTATCTTTGACTGGGATAAGGCGCAGATCCGTCTCAAGGAGCTGAACGCGGCGGCCGAGGACCCGGCACTTTGGGAAAATCCTCAACGCGCCCAGAAGGTCCTGCGCGAGCGCCAGCATCTCGACACCGCGCTTACCTCCTATTCCCAGCTCGATTCGCGGCTGAACGACGCCACCGGACTCATCGAGCTTGGCGAGGAGGAGCACGACGAGGAGGTGGTTGCCGATGCCGAAGCCTCGCTGGCCGCGCTTAAGGCCGAGGCTCAGCGCCGCGAGGTGGAGGCACTGCTCTCGGGCGAGGCCGACGGCAACGACACCTTCCTTGAGGTTCACGCGGGCGCCGGCGGCACGGAGAGCCAGGACTGGACCGAGATGCTCTTGCGCATGTACATGCGCTGGGCCGACGAGCAGCGCTACAAGGTCGAACTGATCGAAAGCAACGCAGGCGAGGAGGCGGGCCTCAAGTCGGCGACCATCCAGATCAAGGGCCAGAACGCCTATGGCTGGCTCAAGACCGAGTCCGGCGTGCACCGCCTGGTGCGCATCTCGCCCTACGACTCCAACGCACGCCGGCACACGAGCTTTGCCTCGGTGTGGGTCTATCCGGTGGTGGACGAGGCCATCGACATCGCCGTGAACGAAAGCGAATGCCGGATCGACACCTACCGCGCGAGCGGAGCCGGCGGCCAGCACGTGAACACCACCGACAGCGCGGTGCGTATTACGCACATCCCCACCAACATCGTGGTGCAATGCCAGAACGAGCGCTCGCAGCACAAGAACCGGGCCACGGCCTGGGCGATGCTGAAGGCGCGGCTCTACGAGATGGAGCTGAAGAAGCGCGAGGATGCGGCGCAGGCGGCGGCGGCGTCCAAGACCGAAATCGGCTGGGGGCATCAGATCCGCTCCTACGTGCTGCAGCCCTATCAGATGGTGAAGGACCTGCGCACAGGCGTGGTCAGCACGAACCCGCCCGAAGTGCTCGATGGCGCTATAACGCCGTTCATCGAGGCGGCGCTCGCGCAGCGCGTCCACGGCGGCGGGCCGGCATCGGTCGCGGATTTGGATTAATGAATCCGGCTGAAGCTGGAGTCCGAAGTGGCGGAGAAGCCCAATTTCGCAATTCTGCGTGATGAGTTCGCCGCGGAGGATGGCTCTTTTCTCATTCAGTTGCGGTGCGGCTTAAAGTGGGACCGCGCCGCGTTCCTGCGGCTTGTCACCGCCATGGACCAATGCTGCGCGGATTTGGAAGGCGCGGAGCAAGTCGAGCGCTGGGTTGCGGATGGATTTTGGTATGTCTCGTGGTTCGTCCAGTCGTGGGCAACTCACGAAAATTTCCCAAGGGAGTTCCCCGAGAAATACTACCAGGATGCTTTTCGACTGCTCTTCGATCTTGCCTCGTATTTCTTCTCGGGCAGCCATCCATATACGGACCGGCGCTTTCGCTTTATCGAAGAAATTTCAAGAGACAGATAGCACGGCGCGTGGCTGATCCAGCACGCGCCGTCACAGTGGAGCGCCTTTACCGCGATTGCAGGCGGGCGATCAGCTCGGGGCTTGGGTAGGCATCCGCGGGCAGGCCGAATTTCTGCTGTGCCTTCCGCACGCTGGCACGCGTGGCAAGGCCGAGCTTGCCGTCCACCTCGCCGTCATAGAAGCCGCGCCCGCGCAACAGCGTTTGCAGTTCCTTGGTTGGCTCATAGCCGAAGCCCACCGCATGGCCGCGGGTGACGGCCGGCGCGCCGTCGATGCGCGAGGCGAGATAGGCCACCGTCGTGCAATAGACGAGCGACTGGTTCCATTCCAGGAACACCTTGAAGTTCTGGAAGACGAGGAAGGCCGGGCCGTTCTTTCCCATCGGCAGGAGCAGCGCCGCGGGCAGGCTGCCCGGAACCTTGCTGCCATCCGCGATGCGCACGCCCTTGCGCTCCCACTCGCTCACCGGCTTCTCGATGTTCAGGTCGGCCTCGGCCCAGTCCATATGCTCGGGGATGCGCACTTCCTTGAGCCAGGGCTCGCCGCGCCGCCAGCCAAGGGCGTTCAGGTAGTTCGCCGACGATGCAAGCACGTCCGGCACGCTGCGGATGAGATCGACCCGGCCGTCCCCGTCGAAATCGACGCCGTATTTCAGATAGATAGAGGCCACGAACTGCGTCTGGCCCATCTCGCCGGCCCAAGGCCCCTTCATTTCCTCGGGCGGCATGTCGCCGCGCTCCACGATGCGCAGCGCGTCCATCAGTTCGGCGCGGAACTTCTCCGGGCGGCGGCAGTCGTAGGCGAGCGTGGCGAGCGAGCGCAGCGTGGATTGGTTGCCGTTATTGGCGCCGAAGTCGGTTTCGAGCGCCCAATAGGCCGTGATTACCGCTGCCGGCACGCCCCATTTCTCATCGATCTTCTGGAAAATCGCTTTGTTTTTCGCGATCTTGCCGCTGCCGGCCGCGATCCGGTTCTTGTTAGCCATGCGATCCGAGAATTCGAGAAAGCTCTGGCTGAACACGCTTTGCTTGCGGTCGGCGCCGATCACGGATTGATCGATCGTCACGCCGTCCAGCGCCGCGATCGCGCGCGGCGAGATGCCTTCCTTGCGCGCTTCGGCTTTGAATTGGGTGAGCCAGCGGTCGAAACTGCCCGTATTGGTGCATGCGGTGCCGCTTTCCGCCACTCCGGTAAGAAGCGCTGCGGCCAGGACAGCGCTGAGCAAGGGCTTTTTCATGGATCGCCTCCAGCAATCTCTAAAAGGATGAGCTTTCGTAGACATGCTTGGGATGACACCCGGCATTTGGGCAAAACCATGGCGCAGTGACGGGATATGTACTGCCGGCCGCCCGAAGTCCCGGAAGACTGCCGGAAACGCTTACAAATTGACTGTATTTTTCCAGAACCGAGGCCCCTGTCCCGCCGCCTCTTCTATGCCGGAAACTCGATGTGTCCGTTCAGTATCGAGGCCCTGGGCTGGGCTTGCACGCTCGCCACGGCATTCAGAATGTATCCGGCCAGGGCATCCGTATCGGCCTGCGAATTATCGTGTACTTGCTGGAAGGCTGTAAGTATCTCAGCAGACAGATTTTTTTTGTCTCCGGTAGCGATGGCGTTATCATAGGCCATTATTTGCTTCGAGCAGAGGTCTACAATATGCCTGACCTCGTCCTGAGCGCGGGCGTCATCCACGCCGAAGTCGCGCACCATGGACTCCATTTCTCGAATGAATCTTTCAAACACCTGCTGCCTGAGCCCTTGGGCATCGCCGCCATCGAGTCCTTTTGTGGATGTAAATAAAATAAGCATATGAATAACTATCATGTTATAGCGCCCGCTCAAATCGTCCGGGACGCCCATCTGCGTATAAAAAATTGGATTCCTAGACTGAGCGATTAGCCTGTCGTAGATCATCTCGCCGGACGCCTCTCATATTGGACGAAAAACGAAAGGAGTTTTTCTCGTTTTGGCGAAGCCGCATGTCACAGCTTGGCTGGTTAGCTTGAAACATTTTTGCGTGATTTTCTTATATTATGTCAAGGCGAAAGCGGAGCAGTAATCAGCCGGCCGATGGCGCACACCCCTCGCCGGACTGCTCATGCCGGTGGATGGACAGGTCGCGGATGGTGGGATTGCGGCCGTTGAGCGGATTGTCCGGGTCCCACTTGAGCGCGATGGTCTGAAAGCGTGCGGAAAGCGCCTCGTACATCAGGAGCTTGCCCACCAGCCCCTCGCCGATTCCGAGGATTTCCTTGATCGTTTCCACTGCCTGGAGCGTACCGAGCACGCCCGCAACCGGCCCCAGCACTCCGGCCTCCTCGCAGCTTGCCACCGTGCCTGGCGGCGGCGGCTCGGGGAAAAGGCAGCGGTAGCTCGGCAGCGGCTGCCCCTCCTTGTCCATCTCGAAGGCGCGGAAGGTGGAGAGATAGCCGTCGAACTGGCCCAGCGCCGCGAAAACCATGGGTTTCCTCGCGAAGTAGCAGGCGTCGTTGACGAGGTAGCGGGTAGCGAAATTGTCGGAGCCGTCGGCGACTATATCGTAGCGCGAGACGATTTCGAGCGCGTTCTCCGCCGTGAGCCGGAAGGGCATGGCCTCGGGCGTCACATGCGGGTTGAGACTCCGGCAGAAGGCCGCCGCGCGCTCGGCCTTGGGCTCTCCAGCGCTGGCCGTGGTGTAGGCCACCTGGCGCTGCAGATTGCCGATGGACACACGGTCGTCGTCGATGATGCCGATGGCGCCGACGCCGGCAGCGGCCAGATACATAAGGAGCGGCGATCCTAGCCCGCCCGCGCCCACCACGAGCACGCGGGCAGCCTTGAGCTTCTGCTGGCCCTGCCCGCCGATCTCTTTCAAAAGCAGGTGGCGCTTGTAGCGTTTGATTTCGTCAGACGAGAGCACGGGCATCTCTCCATGGAGCGGTCTTGTCATAGGTTAGCGGGATTTCCGCGATTTGCACCACCGGCATGCAAATTTTGCGGCGGATGGGCCGGGGGCGCCCAGGCGAAGAAAAGCGGCTTTCTCCACTGCCCCCGCAGCAGCGCCGCTTGACCGGCGTGCCGGAGTGGGGCCAAAAGGGGCCAAGCTTGAAGCCGGTGGAGACGCTCATGGACACGCCAGCATACGATCCGAACAACATTTTCGCGAAAATCCTGCGCAAGGAAATCCCCTGCAACTTCGTCTGGGAGGACGCGGATACGTTCGTTTTCATGGATATCATGCCCCGCTCGGACGGCCACGCGCTTGTCATTCCGAAGAGTCCGGCGCGCAACATTCTCGATGCCCAGCCGGGCTTGCTCGTGCCGCTCGTGCAGACCGTGCAGCGCGTCGCCATCGCCGCGAAGAATGCCTTCAACGCCGATGGCATGACCATCTCGCAATTCTCCGAGCCGGCAGGCGGCCAAGTCGTGTTCCATCTGCACGTCCATGTCATCCCGCGCTTCGAAGGCGTCGCCCTGCGCCCGGCCGGTGTGATGGCCGATGCAGCACTTCTGGAGCAGCACGCCGCCAAGCTTCGCACCGCCATGGCTTAAGCACCTGTTAACCCTGTCTGCCAGGCTGGACCGCGATTTTGCGGCGCTTTTCGATGTTGAATAAGTTTAGCAGATGCGCTTTGAAGAAGCGTTAAGTGCGGGCTGCCAGTGTAACGCTTTGAGTTTGCGAGTAAAATGCTGCGGCGTGCGCCGCAGCTGGCTGCGCGCTTATGGTTAATTCGCGATCTGCGATCATATTTAAAGGCGATTTTGGAACCGCGAAAATCGACCCAAAGCGCGGAAAATTTCGCAAAAATCGGCGTGCGGCAAACGTGCGTATTTCGCGTTTACCATGACGGAATTTACCATCATGCGCGCTTACGCAAAATGAACGGTTTGTTAAGCCGTGGCCGCGGCAAACCGGGCGAAAGCTGGTTGAAGCCGGTGCCGGCTCTCACAGCGCGCCGGGTGCCGCCCGCTTCCGGCCAACAATCAGCTCTTGCCCGCCTGGCAACGTCTCGCCGGAAACTTCGAAGCCAGATTGCAGAAGCTGCCGCACCCACCCCGCAGCCAGCTTGAGCTTCTCATAATAGCTGCTTTTGAGCTTCCAGGCCGGCCCCTGCTTTTCATAAAGCAAATCGAACACGCGCACCTTTTCGCCTGCGTCTTCAAGGAAGCAGGTCAAAATCCTGTCCTCGTCCGCTCGCACCGGCATGAAGCGGTCCGCGAGCGCCGGCAGGCGGCTTAAATCCCTGAAACTCAGGATGAGACGAGCATCCGGCTGGAGCAGTGAAGCACAGTCCTGGACGAGAGATTCGACGCTGGATTTGGAATCGAGATGGGTGAGCGTGTCTCCCATGCAGACGATAACCTCCGGGGCGAGAAACTTGGCAAATTCGAGGTCTCTCAAATCGCCCTGCCGGGTCTCGATCCGGGGGCAACGCGCGCGAAGCTCGCCGAGCATCGGCAGCGAGAAATCGACTGCGTGAACATCGAATCCCAGCTCCGAAAGAGCCAGGGATTGCAGACCCGTGCCGCAGCCGAGATCGATGGCTATCCCGGAGGCTCGCGGGGCGATCCCATACTTTTCGAACAGCTCCCTTTGCGAAGCAACGGCTTTGCCGAAGTCGCCGATCATCCAGGAATAAAAGGAAGACAGATGATTGTCGTAGTGCTCTTGAGTCTTCATCCCGCCGGCCCATCAAGTCCGTGAATTTTGTTGTTACGCCGGCTCTCCAGCTTCGAGGCGCCAATAGCCTCGCATCAATTCCGAAACCCATTGCGGTTGAAACACCGATCCGCGCGGGCCGAACTCCGTAAACCACGGCTTTATGTCGAGGACGGGCGTGCCATCGATCGCATCGAGTCCTTCGACGAAAAGTTTCACCCCCTCCACCCTCACGATCCTGCAAATCGTTGCGCCGGTCTGGTTCGGCCGGTTCTTTCCGCGCTGCGCGAAGATGCCGGCTTTGGGCCAGCTCGCATTGTTGCGCGGATGACGGGCCGTTTTCTCCACTTTCGCAGGGTTTACCTTATCCATATAAAAAAGTATTTCGGCATGGAAAAAGTCCTGGAGCCCGGAAAGGGCCTCCGGGGTGAATTGTGCCGGGTCGAGTTCGATTGCGGCGCGCTCGGTGTCCCAGTTGCCGTCCGCCGCGGCACTTCGCGTCGAGCGCACCGTGCCTATTGGGATCAAAGTAATCGAGTTCATGCCGCCATCTACCCGCTGGGCCGATTGTTTGGCCATTGCGTAATCGGAAATGGCAGCTCTGTGAAGCCCATGGCGCGTGCCGGTCCGGTCCGGCACGGCACGGCAAGCAAACGGCGCCCAGAGGCGCCGCCGCATAACCAGCCTGGGGGGGCTGGCTATTTCAAAGGCTCGTAGCCAGAAGTAATGTGGTAATTCACACCGGCGCTCACGGCGTCCGCGGTCAGGCCGTGCCCGTAGTGGAAGTTGTACATGTTGCCCGCCGTGCAGCAGCCATATATGGCGGACTTCTCAGTACCGAAATCAAAATGCTGATATTCGCCCTTAACGCTCCAGGCGGGGCTTAGGGCATATTCGAGACCGCCGCCAACCGTCCAGCCGGTAAAATCCTTGGCCGCGGTGAAGGTGCGGCCAGGATTGACCACCTTTGCCTCGCCGTTGAAATACGCAACGCCGCCTTTGGCGTAAACCAGGGTGGAACCGGAAGCGTAGCCCAGGCGGCCCGTCACATCGGCGTAAAAATTGTCCTTGATGCTAGCGGGAATCCGTTCGGTCGCGGTATGGTTTATGCTCATCACGCCGAGATCGGCTTCCACACCGAACACGATATTGCCGCGCTGCCAATTATAGCCGAGCTGGCCACCGCCAAAAGCGCCGCTTGCGTTGTTCGTGAGCGACGGGAAGAAGCCATAGCCTTCCAGGTCGGTTACCTTATCGCTAGCCCGGACGCCGCCAGCGTGTCCGCCAAGATATGCGCCGCTCCAGTCCATTTCCACGTAAGCAGGGGTGTCCTTGTAGCCGCCCGCCGGCGCGCGAAGCATATCGGCCGCATTCGCCGAAGCTATGGCGGTGGCGCTCGCCAGCGCCAAGCCCAGAATCCCGGAAAGCATTTTCATCCACCAACCCCTGTTCGACGGGCTGCGCCGGACGGCTGCCAGGCGCCAAGCTCCGGTTCGTCCGCCGCGCGGATCGAGCCCCACCGGATCACCCATAGGCCTTCCAGGGCAGCACGTCTTGGCCTGGAGCGAAATGGGACTAGGCCGCATGCGAAGTCGCGCTCATTGTTGCCAAGCGCGGCATCCGCGCCACAATGTCCGCCGGGGTTGTGCTATCGGGCAGAGGGGCGCCTTGCGGCGCTACGCGTCATGCCTGGCGCACCACCAAAGAAAAGGCCGCCAAAGCGGCGGCCTAAGCAAAGCGTGCGTTTTCTGCGGCCCAGTGGCCTGCGTCAGCCAAAATGAGTAGTTCTGACTTGGTCTTTTTCGCCGTAGCAAAGCCGAACGGCTCGGCTGTACGTCCAGTACAGCCAGCGCCGTTCACCTTCACTATGTCAAAAAATCCCGGCGTCATAACTGTTCATTTTGACTGACGCAGGCCACTAGTTGAGCCTAATGCTCGATATTCCGCCACAGGACCTTCTTCGAGAGGAGAAGCAGGCCGGCAAGTACGGCAAGATAAACGATGACCCAGACGCCCATCTTCTTGCGCTCGGCGAGGTGCGGCTCCGCGGCCCAGCCCAGGAACGCGGTCACGTCCTTTGCCTCCTGGTCGAGCGTGTTCGGCGTGCCGTCGCCATATTCCACCTGCCCGTCGGAGAGAGGCTGCGGCATGGCGAGTTGGTTGCCCGGGAAAACCCGGTTGTAGTTGAGGCCGTCAGCGATCTTCCTGCCCGCCGGCAGGTCGACATAGCCCAACAGCAGGGCGTGAAGATAGTCCGCCCCCTGCTCCTGATACTGCGTTGCCAAGTCTTTCGCCATCACGAGCGGGTACTCGTACCAATGAAACTCGCGCTCGATCCCGCGCGCACGGGTTATGAGCGAAAGGTCTGGAGGAACCGCGCCGCCAAACGCCGCGGCGGCTTCCTTGGCGTTCTTGAACTTCCACACGAAATTGTCGGCGGGGCGGCCGGCGCGCATGGCGATGTTGCCCTGCTCGTCGAAGCCCTCGAAGACCTGAACCTCAGCGGCAATCGCCTTCACCTCTTCCGGCGAGAAGCCCGGCCCACCCGGCTCGCCAAGGTTGCGGTAGGACAAAAGCCCCAGATTGTGGCAGTTGGAGCAGACTTCCTTATAGACCTTGAAGCCGCGGCGAAGCTGCTGCTGGTCGAAGTAGCCGAAGATACCGCCCCAGGTCCATTTCAGGCGCGGGATCTGGTAGTGCTCCTCGTGACCGGCAGCGGCTTGCTCGGCCGCCGCGGCGGGAGCGATTGACAACAGCAGGCCTGCCGCCAAACCCATCAGGGTTGTCTTGATAGTGGTCATTATCCCCTCTCCTACTCGGCAGGCACGGCTTGAGGTTGCGTGGATTTCGCCTTGCGCTTGACATCGTCCTCAATAGATTCAGGCATGGGGCTTGGCGTCTCGATCAGGCCCACGAGGGGCATGAGTACGAGGAAGTGTACGAAGTAGTAAACCGTGAAGACCTGCCCCCAGAAGACCCAGGAACCTTCTGCAGGCTGCGAACCGATATAGCCCAGCGCCAGGGCATCGAAAACGAATACCCAGAAGAGCCACTTGAAGATCGGGCGGTAGCGGCACGAGCGGACGCGCGACGTGTCGAGCCAGGGTATGAAGAACAGAACCACGATTGCGCCGAACATCGCGATCACGCCGCCGAGCTTGGACGGAATGGCGCGCAGGATCGCGTAGAAGGGCAGGAAGTACCATTCCGGCACAATGTGAGGCGGCGTCTTCAACGGGTTCGCCGGCTCGTAGTTCACCACGTCGCCCAGGTAGTTCGGCATCCAGAAGACGATATAGGCGAACAGGATCGCGATCGCGGCGATGGCGAACATGTCCTTCGTGGTGAAATAGGGATGGAAGGGCAGAGTTTCCTTCTTCACATCCCGCACCTCGATGCCGGTGGGATTGTTGCTGCCCACAACGTGCAAGGCCCAGACGTGCAGCGCGACGAGCGCCACGAGCACGAAGGGCACCATGTAGTGCAAGCTGAAGAGCCGGTTCAGCGTCGGGTTGTCCACCGAGAAACCGCCCCAAATCCACTGCACGATGGCGGTGCCAAGGCCCGGATAGATCGAGTCGAATGACGAGAACAGGTTGGTGATCACGGTCACGGCCCAGAAGCTCATCTGGCCCCAGACCAGCGAGTAGCCCATGAAGGCCGTCGCCATCATGCAGAGGAAGATCGCCACGCCGATCATCCACAGCACCTCGCGCGGCGACTTGTAGGAGCCGTAGTACATGCCGCGGAACATGTGGATGTAGACCGCGAAGAAGAACAGCGAGGCGCCGACCACGTGCGTGTAGCGCATCAGCCAGCCGTAGCTGGTGTCGCGCATCAGCTTCTCGATGGAATCGAACGCAATCGCCGAGTTCGGCGCGTAGTGCATCGCGAGAATGATGCCCGAATAGAGCTGCACCACGAGGAAGTAGGCCAGGATTGCGCCGAAGGCCCAGACATACTTGATGTTGCGCGGCGTCGGCATGGCCATGAAGTGAGCGGCGAAGCGGATGACCGGCAACCTCGCGTCGAGCCAGCGAGTGAACGCCGTCTTCGGCTGGTAGGTGTGTTCGAATGACCCAGGTTCGTGTGTCACGGATGCGATGGATTCATTAGACATAGAAAGGCTCTCTCGAATGGCTTGGAATTAACCGATCTTGATCTTGGTATCCTCGACGAACCGGTAGGGCGGGATTTCCATATTGCGCGGAGCCGGACCCATGCGGATGCGGCCGGACGTATCGTAGGCCGAGCCGTGGCACGGACAGAACCAGCCGCCATACGGACCCTTCTCGTCGCCGGCCGACTGGCCCTTTGGAATGCAGCCGAGATGCGTGCAGATGCCGATCATGACCAGCCACTTTTCCTTGCCGGGCTTGGTGCGGTTCGCATCGGTGGCGGGCAGGTTGGCCGTTCCAATGACCTCGGCGTCCGGGTCCTTCAGCTCCTTGACATCGACGGCCTTCGCCTTTTCGACCTCTTCGGGCATGCGGTTCCGGATGAAGATCGGCTTGCCGCGCCACAGAACGGTGATGGCCTGACCGGGCTGTATGGGCGCAAGATCGACCTCGATCGAGGCGAGCGACAATGTGGAGGCATCCGGGTTCCACTGATCGATCAAAGGCCACATCGCGGCCGCGCCGCCGATTGCCGCGAAGGCCGCAGTGCCGATGTAGATGAAGTCCCTGCGGTTTATGCCGCCTTGCTGATCGTCGTCGATCGTCGTTGCCATGAGGTCTCAACCTTTGAGGACAGATTGCGGAGGGTACGAAATCGGTGGACTTATTGCAGTTCTTGAATGTTATGTCCATGGTGCAAATCAGCGCTAGGCCATTCGTCGGACTTGCAACAATGCGCGTGGCTCTCTTTCAGCCCGATATCCCGCAGAATACAGGAACCATTTTGAGGCTCGCGGCGTGCCTGAATGCCGGCGTGGATGTTATCCTGCCCGCGGGATTCGACATGTCGTCGCGCGCGCTCAAACGGGCCGCGCTCGATTATATCGAGGCTGTGGATATTTCCCGCTGGAGCACTTTCGCGGAGTTCAGGAACGATGCGCGGGAACGCGGCGCGCGCATCGTCTTGCTGACCACAAAAGCGGCTGAGCCCTATACTGCGGTGCAATATGAGCCCTCCGACATCCTGCTCGCTGGGCGCGAAAGTGCGGGCGTGCCGGAGGAGGTCCACGCCGCGGCGGCCTTGCGCGTCCGCGTTCCCATGCGCGAAGATTTGAGGTCGCTGAATGTTGCCGTGGCGCTGTCGATGGTATTAGGTGAGGCCATGAGACAAACGGGCGGCTTTTCCCGCCTCACATAACGCTGAGCAGCGGCTGAAGCCCCCTCACC
Organism: Hyphomicrobiales bacterium; assembly: GCA_003153975.1. Classification (GTDB taxonomy): domain Bacteria; phylum Pseudomonadota; class Alphaproteobacteria; order Rhizobiales; family Rhodomicrobiaceae; genus Rhodomicrobium. Next base: position 20,509 of record PMBZ01000030.1, on the reverse strand, counting down.
CCAGCCCTCTCGCAGCCGTTGAGAGGGACGCGGCGAGGGGGGCTTCGCCGCGCAATCGGCCCGATGCGGCGCACATGCGAGACTCCTCGACGCTCGAAGACATTGCGGAAAAAAAATCGAAAGCGAGCGCCTGGTTCGCGGCGCTTCGGGATGACATTTGCGCGGAGTTCGAGCGCGTCGAGGATGAGCTTGGGGCGGGGGCCACGGCCAGCCTGCCCGCGGGCAGGTTCGAGCGGAAGCCCTGGAAGCGTGACAATCACCCTGGCGGCGATGGCGGCGGCGGCACCATGGCCATCATGGCCGGCCGCGTGTTCGAGAAGGTTGGCGTGCACGTCTCCACCGTCCACGGCGAGTTCGCGCCTGAATTCCGGGCGCAAATTCCGGGGGCGGAGGAAGACCCCGCGTTCTGGGCGTCGGGCATCTCGCTGATCGCCCATCCGCACAATCCCAACGTGCCCGCCGCGCACATGAACACGCGCTTCATCGTCACTTCGAAATGGTGGTTCGGCGGCGGCGCGGACCTGACCCCGGTGCTGGACAGGCGGCGCATGCAGGAAGACGCGGACAGCTTGGATTTTCACGCCGCCATGCAGGCGGCTTGCACCGGCCACGCGGTTGCCGATTACGCCCGCTACAAGAAATGGTGCGACGAGTATTTCTGGCTCAGGCACCGGAATGAGCCGCGCGGCATCGGCGGCATTTTCTTCGATTATCAAAACTCCGGCGACTGGGACGCCGATTTCGCCTTCGTGCAGGACGTGGGCCGCGCTTTCCTCGGCATTTACCCTCAGCTCGTGCGGCGCAACATGAACACGCCGTGGACGAAGGCGGACCGCGAGGAGCAGCTTGTGCGCCGAGGCCGCTATGTGGAGTTCAACCTGCTCTACGACCGCGGCACCATCTTCGGGCTGAAGACCGGCGGGAACGTGGATTCGATTTTGTCGTCCATGCCGCCGGAGGTGAAGTGGCCTTAGCAAAGTGCGTCAAATCCGGCCGGATGCCTCGCCTCCAGGCCGCAAGCGGACTCCCGCGCTGCTGGCGATACCGTCTCTCACCGGGGGCAGGGCGGCCGTCCGCCAGCGATGGATTTGCCATCTCCAACGCCAGATATCGTTCATCCCCGTAACGGCATTTAATCTACCAGGCGGCATCGGAGACGATAGAATAACCTATCTTATTCTCCACAATACGCCCACTCTTTCAAAGAACTCCGCAAGCATCCCGGAATTATACCCGGCAATTCCGGGATGCTTTGCGGATGGGCACAGGATGGCGCCAATTCGCCCAGAACACAACCGGAACAGGAAAGTTTTCCACAACCTTACCGGACATCCGGCAACTCTACACGAATAAGCTGCAGAAAAGCGCTGCGACAAGGCCCGCGCAAGCTCCGTGCGGACAATGCAAGAACGTAGATGTCGGCGTCCCAGGATCTTACGGCGCCCATTTTTGCGAGTGCGGATGCAGGATAGAGTTATGAAATTCAGCTATGCGTGTATAGTTCTCAATAAGCCGTGCGGCAGGCTCGCCACTCCCGCTTGTTGGGGGGGGGGCTTCAAAACTTGGTTCGGATTCCTTGAATGGCAGGTTGCGCCCCTGGAGAGACATTTTTTGGGCTGCAACGGGAGGAGAGAAGGTGGCCCCGAACCGCCAAACATCGGCTGGCGAAGCAAGATCGCTTAAGAACCCGGCCACGGCGCCTGATGCCTTAACAATCCGTATATTTCCCGTAGGCGCCCGTTATGCTTAATTCGAATATGGTAAACGCATGTATCGCATGCGTACCAGAGGCACATTTCTGCGATTTTTTTTCGATTTTGGGTCGTTTTCTGCGTTTCAAGAATCCCGTTAAATATAGCAGCAGGTTTGATTTTAACCACGAAAGCAGCCCGCGATTCGGCTAAAAAGCGTTATATGTCAATGATATACGCCACCATATGACACTTAATGAATACTTAGGACTTCTATGTTATATTGCTTCAAAATCAAAAAATGCTTATTTTGCGTAGCCGGACCAGCAGGGAAGGTTGATTTTGCATTACACAGGTACTCATAGCCGTCCCCTGGGACCGCCACGGAAACCGGCGTTCGGCCGTTTAAGGGGAGCCGCATGCGCATTCTGATTGCAGGGGCAGGCGGCTTTATCGGCGCAAGGATCGCGGCGGCGCTGCTGGGCGCGGGCCACGAGATCGTTGCTTGCGGGCGCGATCCGGTCTTGCTCCAGCGTCTTTTTCCCAATGCCGAAGCCATCGCTTGCGACTTCGCGAGGGACAGTGCCGGCGATTGGCAGGCGCGGCTTGCGAATGTGGACGCCGTTGTCAACGCCGCCGGCATTTTCCGGGACCATGGCGCGAACAGCTTCGAGCAGGTGCACATGGCCGGCCCGGCCGCGCTGTTCGGAGCCTGCGCGGCGCTAAAAATTCCCAAGCTTATCCAGATTTCGGCGCTCGGCGCGGAGGAGGGGGCAGAGACGCAATTCCACCTCACAAAAGCAGCGGCGGACCAGCGCTGCATGCAGCTCGCGCGAGAGCATGGCCTCACCGGCTGGACCGTCATCCGGCCGTCGCTCGTCATCGGCCAGGGCGGGCAGAGCACGGCACTATTCGCCGCGCTTGCCGCCCTGCCATGGACGCCGCGGCTGGGCGATGGAAGCTGGCGGGTGCAGCCGATCCATGTTGCGGATCTCGTCCACGCGGCGCGGCTTCTGCTTGAGCGCGAGGGAAGCGCGCCGCCCCTGCTGGACCTGGTTGGCCCCGTGCCCATGACCACGGATGGGCTGACGCAAGCGCTGCGGCGATGGCTGGGGCTGGCGCCAGCGCGCGCGTTTTCCGTGCCTGAATGGGTGCTTCGGGCTTCGATCCCGCTCGCGCGGCTGCTCGGCTTCGATGCGCTGTCGCGGGACAGCCTCACCATGCTCAGGCGCGGCAACACGGCGCCCGCCGCACCCATGGCCGAAGCCCTCGGCTGGACGCCGCGCGAACTCGGGGCGGCGCTTGCCTCCGAGCCGTCCTCCGAAGCCGCGCTCTGGCACGCGCGCCTGTTCTTCCTGCGCCCGGCGCTTCGCATCGGCCTTGCCATCGTCTGGATTGCCACGGCCATCGTGTCGGCCTTCGTCTATCCGCTGGAAAAGAGCGTGGCGATGGCCGCCGGGCTCGGCGTATCTGGCTGGCAGGCCGCGGCCCTTGTCTATGGCGGAGCGGCCGTGGACGGCGTGCTCGGGCTCGCGCTTCTCCTCAATATCAGGCCCGTCCAAACCGGCCTTCTTCAGCTTGCCACTGTCGCCGTTTTCACGATCCTCGCCTGCTTTGCCGTGCCGGAGGCCTGGATCGAGCCGCTTGGGCCGCTGACGAAGAACATCGCCGTTGTCCTGGCGACGCTCGCCATGATCGCGATGGAAGCGAAGCGTTGAGGGCGGATGGCCTCTCGCCGCATTTCGCCCGCCTTCGAGGGAGACGGAGCAAATTGCTATCCAAAGTGGGCCGGCGAGACGGAAAAAGGCCGTTCCCCGCCAGCAATGTCTTGCGGGACCCGATGGTTTGGGCGTTAATGCGCCTGCCGGTTTGCCGTGGCGGCGCCGATCGACCTCTTAGCGGTATATGAAGGGAAGGCGTCCAATGGCTAAAACCGCCAGCGATTCTGGCTTTGCACCCGATTGGTGCGTCCATTTTCGATCGATGGCCCGGCATCAGACGTGCGAATCCGGCATCGATTACACCGTGCTCAACGGCGGATCGGAATATCGCCGGATGTACCAACTGCCGTGTTTCATCAGACCCGGCGAAAAACCTGGGCAGCGTCTTCATTGTGAGCATTTCAGGGCGCCAACCGACGAAGAAGTTGCCCTGTACAAGCAATCGGCCGAGGACCGGGAAAGCTTGGTGAAGTCGGTCAAGGCAGGCATCGCGCCTTGGCGGGTTCAGCATCAAGGCCGTTCCCACGCCGAGATTGTCGTATGCCCCGCCTGCAAGGGACGGCTGCACCTGTCGATCGCGGCTCACAATGGGCATATGAAGGGCCGCTGCGAGACGGGCGGGTGCGTGAACTGGGCGGAATGACGTTTGTTACTTCCCCCTTTTGCTTTAACATACACTAAATAACCGAGAGGCATCCGCGATGGCGGTTAATTCCGATAAAGTAGAAGCAGTCTTGCGCGAGCATTGGCACATTCCGGCTACTTTAAGCCCGGCGGTGTTTCAGGATTTGGCTTTCAGAATTCAGGTTATGGTCGGTCAAAAATATTCTCCAGACAATTTGAAATATCAGCTCCGCTTGATGCAAACGAAAGACCTCAAGCAAGAGTTCGACGAGTCGGCATGCGACAAGATCGCCTCCGAACTTCTTGGGAATACGCGCGCTTAAGTGTGCACCGCGGATGTCCTGCTCAGGCAAAGTCCGCATTGGGACACTTTGAGCGTCACTCGAATCCCTCCCGCCGTTCCGCTTTATGCTCATAAGGCGGCCCTTTAAGGCATCGCGGGCGGTCCCATGGCGCAAGCTGCTCAACATACTTCCTGGGGCTAAGGCAGACTGCTTAGCTCCGAGCATTGCTGCGGCCTGCATTTGGTTAAACCCCTATTTTTTCCAGCGCTTGCAATGCCGCAAGCCTCAAAAATCGCAGGCGTGACAAAGTCACAGACAGCAGCCTGCTAACCGTTTAATCTCGCCCACAATTTCCCCCCAATGGAGACCGGCGTGACCAAAAGTGCCCGCACTATCCACTTGCTTTCCACTAGCCGCCACGCGATTGCCGGCGCGCTATCCGCTTTAATCCTGGCCGGCGCCCCAGCCATGGCCGCGGCTGCCGATACGTTCTTGGTCGAGGAGCGCGGCGTCGACGATCTCAAGGCGGTGTTCGGCACCGTCCGCAGCACCGACGAGATCTATGCCCGCGTGCGCACCGGCGGCACCGTCGCCTCGCTCGCCATCACCAAGGGCGCCGAGGTGAAGATGGGCGACGTGCTCGCCACGGTCACCGACCAGAAGCTGGCGCTCCGGATGCGGGCGCTCGATGCGCAGATCGTCGGGCTCAAGTCGCGCGCCGAAACCGCGCGCGCGGAGCGGCAACGCCAGGAGCAGCTTGCCGAGAAGGGCTACGCGGCCGGCGCCAAGCTCGACGAGGCGCGCGCCCAGTCCGAGGTCGCAGCGAACGCGCTCAAATCGGCCGAAGCCGAACGCCAGGTGATTACCCAGCAGGTTCAGGAAGGCGACGTGCTCGCGCCAGCGAATGGCCGGGTTCTTGCCATTCCGGTCACTGCCGGCTCCGTGGTCATGCCGGGCGAGGCCATCGCCAAGATCGCGGCCAACGCCTATGTGCTGCGCCTTGAGCTGCCGGAGCGCCACGCGCGCTTCATCAAGACGGGCGATCCGGTCGTTGTCGCCGGCCGGGAGATGTCCGCCAGCGGCGATGCCCCCGTCGGCAAGGGCATCATCAGCCTTGTCTATCCCGAGCTGCAGGACGGCCGCGTTATCGCGGATGCGCAAGCCGATGGCCTTGGCAAATATTTCGTGGGCGAGCGGGTTCTCGTCTGGATTTCGGGCGGCAAGCGGCAGACCATCGCCGTGCCGCGCGCCTATCTGTTCAAGCATTTCGGCCTCGACTATGCGCGGCTCCAAGGCAAGGACGGCAAGACCGTCGACACCGTGGTTCAACTCGGCCAGCCCGCACAGCTTGAGGAGGGAGGCTCGGACTTTGTCGAGGTGCTCGGCGGCTTGAGGGCCGGCGACAGGCTGGTGAAGCCATGAAGCCGCGCTCAAGTAACCCGAACGGCGATAGCGCCCCGAAACTCGGCATCTCCGGAAACCTTACCAAGGCGTTCATCTCCTCCAAGCTGACGCCCCTTCTCCTGCTTTCTGCCCTGGCGCTCGGCAGCATCGCGCTTGTCATGCTGCCGCGCGAGGAGGAGCCGCAGATTTCGGTGCCGATGGTGGACATCCAGGTCCGCGCCGATGGGCTCAAGGCCCAGGATGCGGCCCGGCTTGTGACCGAGCCGCTTGAGACCATTGTCAAGGCGATCAACGGCGTCGAGCATGTATACAGCACCACCTATGACGACCGGGTGCTGGTGACGGCGCGCTTCCTTGTGGGCACCAAGGCGGACGAAGCGATCCTGCGCGTGCACGACAAGGTCCGCGCCAATCTCGACCGCATTCCCATTGGAATCCCCGAGCCGCTCATCGTGGGCCGCGGCATCGACGACGTGGCGATCCTATCGGTAACGCTGTCGCCGAAGCCGGAAGCGGCGGACCGATGGACGCCGAACGCGCTTTATCATCTGGCGGAGAACCTGCGCATCGAGCTGGCCAAGGCCGATAACGCGGGCCTTACCTATCTTGTTGGCGGCACGCCCGATCAGATCCGCGTCGAGCCCGATCCCGAAAAGCTTTCGCTGTATGGCGTCACGCTGGCCCAGCTCGTGGACAAGGTGAAATCGGCGAACCGCTCCTTCGTGGCGGGCGAAATCCGCGACCGGGATCACGCCCTGCCGGTAGTGGCCGGGCAGACGCTGCACGGCATCCCCGATATCGGCCTGCTGCTGCTTACGACCCGCGACGGCCGCCCCGTCTACGTGCGCGACGTGGCGAACATCGTGGTGGGTGGCAAGCCGCTGGAGTTGCAGTCCTGGAACTTCTCCAAAGGCCCGGATGGGGAGTTGAACCGCGTTCCGGCCGTCACCGTCGCCATCGCCAAGCGGGCCGGCGCCAATGCGGTCGATATCGCGGCCAAGCTCGTCGAGAAGCTTGACCTTCTGCGGGGGAACTCGATTCCCAGCGACATTAACGTGGAGGTCACGCGCAACTATGGCGCGACCGCGAGCGACAAGGCCGACGAGCTGTTGTTCCACCTAGGCCTCGCGACCGTCTCCATCGTGGCGCTGATCGTGTTCGCCATCGGCTGGCGCGAGGGCGCCGTCGTCTTGATCGTGATCCCCACCACGATCCTGCTCACACTCTTCGCCTCGTGGATCATGGGCTACACCATCAACCGGGTGAGCCTGTTCGCGCTGATTTTCTCCATCGGCATCCTGGTCGACGATGCCATCGTCGTGATCGAGAACATCTCGCGGCACTGGGCGATGCACGACGGACGCAGCCGGGTGCAGGCCGCGATCGAGGCCGTGGCCGAGGTGGGCAATCCAACGATCATCGCCACGCTCACCGTGGTGGTGGCGCTCTTGCCCATGCTGTTCGTCTCGGGGCTTATGGGGCCGTATATGAGCCCGATCCCGGCCAACGCGTCGGCCGCCATGATCTTCTCGTTCTTCGTGGCGGTGATGGTGACGCCCTGGCTGATGGTGCGCTTCGTGAAGCCGGACGCCGGCGGCCACAACCATGACGAGGGCGGCGGTTTTCTCGCGCGCGCCTACCTGTCCGCCGCGCGGCCTATCCTGCGGACGCGGAAAGTGGCGCTGCGGTTCCTCATCGGCGTTGGCGTCGCCACGCTTCTGTCGTTGACGCTCTTCTATTTCAAGGCGGTGACGGTGAAGCTCTTGCCCTTCGACAACAAGTCGGAGATGCAGATTGTGATCGACTTACCCAAGGGCTCCTCCCTTGAGGAAACCGATCGCATCCTGCAGGCGGTAGCCGGGCGCGTCAAAACCTTGCCGGAGCTGACCACGATCCAGTCTTACGCCGGCACGGCCGCGCCGTTCAATTTCAACGGCTTGGTGCGCCACTATTACTTCCGCAGCAACCCGGAGCAGGGCGATTTGCAGCTCAATCTCACGCCCAAGGCGGAGCGCAGCCGCACGAGCCATCAGATCGCGCTCGATGTCCGCGAGCGGCTGAAGGGCCTTGAACTGCCGCCGCGCACGGCGTTGAAGGTGGTCGAGGTTCCGCCTGGACCGCCAGTGCTGTCGACGCTCCTGGCGGAGGTTTATGGCCCCACGCCAGAGGCACGCCGTGCAACAGCGGCGAAGCTCCGTAAAATCTTCGAAAGCATCCCGTTCATTGTGGATGTGGATGACAGCTTTGGCGTGCCGGCCGAACGGCTCCGCGTCGCCATCGACCAGGACAAGCTCGAATTTTTCAAGGTCGAGCAGCGCGATGTCTACGACACGATCCAGGCTTATCTCTCCGGCGTGCCGGTGGGCTACTCCTACCGTGGCGAGGGCCGCCATCCGGTCGAGATCGCCATCGCCCTGCCCAAGAAGGAGCTTTCGGTCTCGCAGCACACGCTCTCCACGCCGGTGCCGGCCAACGCCATCCCCGGCAACCGCTCCATCGTCGAAATGGGCGATGTGGTGAGCCTGTCGAAGGAGCGGGCCTCCTTCCCGATCTTCCGGCACAATAGCCGCCCCGCCGAAATGGTGACGGCGGAGCTTGCCGGCGCTTATGAAGCGCCAGTCTATGGAATGCTCGCGGTGCGCGACGCCATAAACAAAGCGAACTGGGGGCCTGGCGAGAAGCCGCAGATCACGCTGCACGGACAGCCGGACGACGAATCCAAGCCCACGATGCTTTGGGACGGCGAATGGGAAGTGACCTACGTCACCTTCCGCGACATGGGCGCGGCCTTCGCCATCGCCATCCTGGGCATCTACTTCATCGTGGTCGGGCAGTTCGGCTCGTTCAAGCTGCCGCTGGTGATCCTGACGCCGGTACCGCTCACGCTGATCGGCATCATGCTGGGGCACTGGATGTTCGGCGCGCCGTTCACCGCGACCTCGATGATCGGCTTCATCGCGCTGGCGGGCATCATCGTGCGCAACTCGATCCTGCTGGTGGACTTCATCCGCGAGCGGCGGGACGCGGATACGCCCTTGCGTCAGGTGCTGCTTGAGGCGGGCGCGATCCGGTTCAAGCCGATCCTGCTGACGGCGATTGCCGCCATGATCGGCGCGGCGGTGATCCTGGCCGACCCGATCTTCCAGGGACTGGCGATCTCGCTTCTGTTCGGGCTCGCCTCCTCGACACTGCTGACGGTGCTCGTCATCCCCGCGATCTACATCGTGCTGCGGGACGATGGCAAGCTGTTGCCGGAGAAGTAAATTCTACGGTCACGCCCCTCACCTCGTCCCTCTCCCACGCAAGCTTGCCTTGGCGAGCTTGCCACTCAAAAGTGTCCATATCCGCTAGCGGATATGGACGGGAGAGGGGACGCCTTCTCAACGCGCACAGCGAGACTCCCTCTCCCATGGGGAGAGCTGGGGTGGGGTTGCTAGCTCCAGATAGCAGGAACCCGGCGATCCCGAGTACAAGCTTATGTTTTCCTATTATTTAAAAGGTGCTAAAGAGAATCCCGGACATGAGGGAGCCTGGGAGGTGAAAATGTCTGGAAGACTACTGAAGATCGTGGCGGCCGCAACCGCTGCGGTAAGCGTGACATTCGCGTCCGGCGCCATCGCGGGAGAAAGAGTCGAGATAGGGCTGCTCACCTGCGGCGTGAAAGGTGGAGCGAGCTTCATCTTCGGTTCCACGCGGGAGCTACGCTGCCTGTTCCGCGCGAGCCCAGGCGACGAAGGCGAGCGCTACGAAGGCTCGATCCACAAATACGGCCTCGATCTCGGCATTACCAACAACGCGTATCTGACCTGGACCGTGTTCGCGCCATCTCGCGTTGGGGCCGGCGCACTCGCGGGCAAGTATTACGGCGTGGCGGCGGATGCCTCGGCGGTTGTCGGCGGCGGCGCGAATGTATTGGCCGGCGGATCAGGCAACACCATCTCGTTACAGCCGCTCAGCCTCCAGGGTCAGACCGGCCTTAATGCCGCGGTGGCTGTGGCCGAGGTGGAGCTGCATCCCTATTACGAGGGAAAATAGCGGTACATCCAGCCAAGTGGAGGGGACACCCCGCGGTGCTCCCGTTTGCCGCACCGGCATACGTGCGCTGCTACAGCGGCTTCATCGCCCGTGAAGTAGAACCGGATCAGGCTGGCATATCCCGGCAAGGATCGGGGACAAATTCAATGGCAGCGCACGATCGATGGTCCGGGAACGAAGCAGCCGCCAGATCTTGAGAGGCAGGGCGCACCAGGACGCTCAGCCCCGGGTGGCGCCGCGGAGGCTGGCGTTTTTCTTTGTGTCTACAACGACCGGCCGCCAGGAACCGAATTGACCGGCCTTCCCGCCGCTTGGGGCATTTTGCGCGGAAGGCAGCATGCGCCGGAGCTGTTCGGCCTTCACCGCCGCTTCTTTCACCCCCGCCTTGGCTGCCTCGATATACCACTGATAGGCGCGGAACAAATCCTGCTCGATGCCAAGCCCGTGTTCATAGAGCAGCGCAAGATTATACTGGCTGTCGGGAAAGCCCTTCGCCGCCGCCTGCCCGAACCACGAGGCCGCCTCGCGATAGGCCAGCGCCGTGGCGTTCTTCAAGAGCATGGCGCCAAGATTGTGCATCGCCCGCACATGCCCGGCACTTGCAGCCTGCCGGTAGAGCACGACGGCTTTCGCTTCGTCCTTTTCAACGCCCGCGCCGCGCTCAAGCATCGACGCCAGCATGAACTGAGCCTCGTTATGCCCTTGCATCGCGGCCTTGGAGAACCAGCGCGCGGCCGCCGACGGTCCGCCGTCCACGCCGCCATCGTTCAGGAAGCGCACGCCAATGCGGAATTGCGCGTCGCGGTCGCCGTGGCGCGCGGCGGCTTCGAGCGCCTCCAGTTCCTCGGCGGGGGAAGCGGCTTGCACGCCGTTGCTGCCATCGGCGGCGGCCAATAACGCGGGACCCTTCTGCCTCACGCCGGCGGATGCCACCGCCGCCGGAGCCGGCTGCGCGGGCGCATGAGCCAGTTGCTGGATTGCCGCGGGCACTTCCGAAATACGTACGTCGATGCGGCCCTGAGTGTGAAGGTAGAACAGTGCGGCACTTACCAGAAGCAAGATGAACGCAACCGCCGCTATGCCGCCAAGCGGCACGGTCTTCTCGTCGTCGAGGAGAGCGTATGCACCCGCGAAAGCCTGCCGCCCGCCGGCTGTTTGCGGCCTATTTTGCTGTGTTTTCCGGCCGTACTTCAGATCCGCCTCGCGCAGTGCCTGGAAAAGGGCGGGATCGGAAGGCGGTGGATCGCGCCTCAAAAGCGTGTCGAGCCGCGCCTCGCTTGCGGGGGCGGCGCCGAAGCCCGTATCGCCGCGCTTGTAGACAGCGGAATTACCGGAAATTGGCACGTGCAGGCCTGCTCTTTTTCTGGGAGGTTGTGTGTTGACATCGGCGCGGGGACCGGGGTCCCGGCCGAGAAAATCCTTGAGCGTGTGATGGACGCGATCGAGTGCCGCCTCTGTGCGCTCGCCGGTCTCGCGCGACTGCAGGTTCAGTGCACGCAGCTCGGCCTCCAGTCGCTCCGCCGTGTCTGCTTCGACGGCCGGCTTCTGCTGCGCGCCGACATGATGCGCGGTCATCATCGCCGCCCGCGACGCTGTAGCGGCCACGGTTTGCCCCAGGCCTTCCACCGTGCGGCGCGCGGCCGCCTCGAACCTTGCGGGCACTTCTTGAAACCTGACGCTGGCGGCGAGAAGTTCCTCGGCGGCCCGCGAAATCCGGCTGGCATCGGTGGTGGATTGCTCCCGCGCCGCCTCGACGGAGCCGGACAACGTATCGAGCTTGCTTTCCACGGATTCCAGAGCCTTGCCGCTTGGCACTTCCGCCGCGAGCTTTTCGAGGCGAACGAGAATTTCGCCTAGGCTTGCCTTGATCTGCTCAAGCTCGCGCTGGCCCTCTTCCCTCCGCGAAAGAAGGAGCTTGAGTTCCGTAAAACGATGGTCGATCCACAACAGGCCGCCGTGGGGCTCGCCGGCCAGTTCCCCGTCCAGATCCAAAACATCGTCATCGCCCGGGAGAGAAAAGGCCAAATCCTCCGCGGAACGGGGAAAAAGCAGACTGTCCCGGTACGCCTCTTCGTTCAGCCTGGCATTCAATGCGTCAAGCGGCGGGAAACCGCTCGGACGCTGATAATTGCTCACCAAATCGAGGCGCGCATAAAGTTGAGCCTCTGCTTCGCTCTGGCCGTCGCCGAATATTGGGGATTGGCTATCCTCAGCCGAAGGGTCCGTCCCGGCAATACTTTCGCGCACGGTCCCGGCAGCCAGGTCTTCCCTGGCCGTTCCGCCGCCATTACCGCTGCTGGCGCTGCCGCCATGCCCGGCTTTCGCTGTGCCTTGCTGAGACATAGATCCTAGAACGCGTGCTCTTCCGCGGCCCCCCTTGAAGGTGCTTTTCCGCCACTAAGCCGTTACTATGCTTAGGAAATGCAAACACGGCGTAAACGCCGGCTAAAATCGGACTATTTTTTTGGAGGAATCTTAAGCATGAGCCCTGGCACCTTTCACATATGCGGCACAGTGAGCATCGAGACGCGCGGGGCGGGCTTCTACGCGCTGGGGCCCGAGTTGCAGCGCTTCCTTACGCGCCGAAACGCCGGTTCCGGGCTTCTTTCGGTGTTTTGCACCCACACTTCGGCTTCGCTTTGCGTGCAGGAGAATGCCGACCCCGATGTGCTGACCGATCTTTCGGCCGCGTTGCGAGGGCTTGCGCCAGAAGGCGGGCCCTACCGGCACCGCAGCGAAGGCCCCGACGATATGCCGGCGCATATAAAGACCATGCTAACCGCGGTGCAAATTTCACTGCCTGTGCGCGGCGGCCGGCTGGCGCTGGGAACTTGGCAGGAGGTCTATCTGATCGAGCATCGCGCGGCACCTTACCGGCGCCGGCTTGAACTCGATTTCATTGGCACTGCTTAAGGTTATGGCGTGAAACATTGAGTGCCATGCTGCTAAACAAGCAGAGCCAAGGGATCTCCCCTTGATGTTAGGAACGCACGGTCTTGCCGCGGTCTGCATTAGCGCCAAGCCGGAAGCCAACCTGCTCGCGCGAAGCTTGAGGAAGCGTTTCGGCGCGCTTGCTGCTTTCCAGTGCGCTCGTCCGGACCATTTCCATCGTTTCAATGACCTGTCTCGCTTCTTTTTGCAGCGTGGCCAAAACAAAGCTGGTGAGCGACTGGCCTTGCAAGTCAGCGGCGTGCTGAATGAGGGCGTGCTCAGCGTCCGTGACGTGCGCGGCGATGCGGCGGTGCTTAAGCGGCTGGGTGCGTTTGCGCAGTTCGGAAAGCTTTAGCATCGGTTCCCCTCTGCGCTCCGTTTAGGCCAAAGCAACAACAAGCGCAACAACCCATCTTCTCATGCCGTGCGGTTTACACCTATCTCTATGCTGCCAGAATCAAATTAATACCTGAATGACGCGTTTCGCCACAACAGTTTTGTAGCCCCCAAACTCTCGTATCGATCTTCGCTCAGGTCCTCAAATATGCGCCGCAACGACCTGAATATATTATATTGTCGCGTCTATATACTGCGCGCAGTATCGCGATAGCGACGCTCCCTGCCGGAGCCCTTCAGCAGGCGGTACAATTTCTTCTGTTTTATCAGAGCGTTGGTGGAACTTAACTTCCCAATTGAAATGCGTTTGCGCTCCGTGGGAGCGAGTAGCAAAGCTCCTGCGGGATTTCAGGAATCGCGAAAAAAGCAGCCGCTTGGCTGCTTTTTCCGGGCTATGAAGCGCAGCGCTCGATCGGTTTCGAACGGTGCGCCCAGGGTTCGCTATTGCGGCACTGCGCTACTTAAGGGGCTCAAGCTCCCGGCGGCCATTCCAATGGTAGACGATGCCTGCCAATGCCTCGACCTCGTACATGCGGACGTCGATATGCTGCCCGCCAAAAGCGGCAGGCGCGTCTCCAGAAAACGATTTCTCTGGAGCGTACATCGCGGAGAACTCGACATCCATGTTGTCCGACCAGCGGTACTTAACACCGCCAGTAATGTGGTGCTGAACGGTGGCGGGGGTGAGGATGTGCATCATGATATCCCGCTTGTCCAGCGGGCTGTCGTTGTAGGAATAGCCAGCCCGCAAGGTCCACAGCGGGTTGTAGCGCCAATCCACGCCGAACTTGTAGACGTTGATGTCGTGCCAGCCAAAGCCTGGACCATTGCTTGAGCCGAATGGCGCCTGATTCGTGGACGGATTTGCGATGGAAGCAACATCGCTGTAGAAGATGTGCTTATAGTCGGCCATTACAGTGATGTTCGGCCGCACATTGTAGGAGATACCAGCCGTCACCGTTGCGGGAATGTCGAAGTTACCGCCGCCGGCAAAGAGCCCCTTATATCTTTCGAAGTTTGTCATGTACATGCGGCTGGTACCAGCCACAGCCACGCGCAGGGCCGGTGTCACATCGTATTCGACGCCGGCGCGGACACCCCCACCATAGGAGAAGGAGAAATCGGTGGCGCCGCCAGTCACGTTATCGCCGCTGACGGACATCCCCTTAAAGCCCTCAAGCCCCCGCGCGTTGAATATTTGCATCGCAAGAACGGGCGCGACGCCAACGGAGAACTGGCCGAAACGCTGAGACAGCGATACCGACATGAAAGCTTGGTTCAGGTCCACGCCCGTAACCCCGCCGCCGAATACGGGGTTCGTATAGCGGGTATCCATGCCGCCGTTGCCGTAAACGCCGACGCCCAGCACGGTGTCCGGACCCAGATGCTTGGTCCAGGCAAAATCGGGGACAGGGAACCAGTTGTTGCCGGAACTGTGGGAGCCCGGATCAACCATGCCACCGGCACTGGCCTCATAAGAGCGGAACGGCATGAACACCGCCACCCCCGCCACAGTCTGATCGTCCACGTGCACAAGGCCCGCCGGATTCAGCGTGATGGCCATGGCATCCTGGCTGTAGGCAACGCCCGCGCCCGCAAGTGCGGTTTGGCTTGCGCCGTACCCATTCATGAAATAGCCGTCGGTGGCGTACGCCGCAGTGCTGCCTACGCCCGCAGCCAGCGCAATAGCCGCGGCTGAAAGCCTGAAATCCAACTTCACTTTACCCCCTACTCCCAGACTCTACTTTGTCCGCTATGCCATTGCTGCGGATATTTTTTTATTCGTATGTGTATGCTAGTGCGGAAGGCACGGCCTTGGCTGTAGCGGGAGTGACACAGGTGCGTTCAAAATTATGGGCGCGGCGTTTTGACTCGGTTACCGCCCGGTGGAAGACTCAAGAACTCATGCGTCGAAAGTGCCTCTTACGAAGAGGGCGCCCTGCGGCGCCCACCCGTTTCAGCTCTGGGACAGTTCGCCTGGAGGGGAATTCCGGCGCCCTGCTATAAACTGGTCGAACTCCGCCTGGTCCTTGGCCCGGCGCAGGCGGTCGAGAAAACCCGTGAATTCCTTCTGTTCGTCTTCCAAGCGTTTCAGCGTTTCGTTGCGATAGTCATCGAATGCGGCGTTCCCCGTGCTTGGCGCTGCCCCGTAGCCGCCCCATCTCGTCGCCCGCCACTCATCGCGCATCGCCCGCCAGCGCTCGCGGCGCTCACGCCAGCTCACATTTCCGTGACATCCGCATCCCATGCGTCCGCTCCCTATCGTAAAAGCCAAGGCGGCCAAGCCTACCGGCCACCAGATCATGAACGAGACGGCCGTAAGCGCGATCCATGCGGGCTTGCCGATATCGTCCAGTTTCGCAACCAAGTGCATCACGTAACCTCTATGTAAATGTAAGTTACATTCACATAATTGGGCCATCCACCGCGCCCTGTCAAGCCTGCTTGGAGCGCATTTATTGCGCGATCATCCTGAACGCGGATGGATCGTCGCCAGCCTCAAGCACGGCCTCCGCCGGACAGTCGAGATGCCAGCGCAGTCCTTCCGGTGCGTAGTGCAACTCGGCGCCGGCGTCCAATTCCATGCGCGGCATGGTTTCGACGACGATCGAACCGAACCCCCGGCGCGTTGGCACCGATACGGCCGGCCCCCCGCTCTCCGTCCAGCGCAGGTCGAAGCGGAGCTTACCTGATGGGCCGTTGTTAAGGCTCCAGCCGATTGCGATCCGCCCCGCGCCGGTTGAGAGCGCGCCATATTTCCCGGCGTTCGTCGCAAGCTCGTGCAGCGCCATGCCGATCGACTGCGCTGCCGGAGCCGCAATGCGCAGCGGCGGCCCCTTAAGTTCGATCCTGCTGCCCAATAGATCGCCGAAGTATGCAAGCTGCGATTTCACCAGCTCCTCGATGCTGATGCCCTGCCATTGGCTTTTGACCAGCAAGTCCTGGCTTGCGGCCAGTGCGCGTATGCGCTCGGAGAAGTGGCGGACGAACTCGGCGGGGTCTCTGGCGGCGGTCTGCGACGCGATCGCCTGAACCAGGCTCAGCATGTTCTTGGAGCGGTGATTAACCTCCCGCAACAGCACATTGATCTTCTCGTCGCGCCGTTTGCGCTGGGTAACGTCGCGGATGATCCCTGTAAAGTAGCGCTCGCCATCGGCATCCCAGGGCGCCACCGAAAGCTCCGCCGGGAATATCGAGCCGTCCCGGCGAAGTCCCTCGACCTCAACCTGCTGAAACCGTGGGGCCACGGGATTGTTGAGCGAAGCCGCGACCCGGAGGCGGTGCCTCAGCCGGTAGGGCTCCGGCATGAACATCGTCATGCTCTGCCCGGCCGCATCCGCCGAGCTGTACCCAAACATCTGCTCCGCCGCGGGATTGATGGACTGAATCTCCCCTAGCGAGTCGATGACGATGATGCCGTCCATGGCCGTGCCTACGATGGCGCGGAGCCGCTCCTCGCTCACACGCAGGGTCTCCTGCATGTTTTTCCGCGCGGTGATATCGGTTTGCACCCCGTCCCATATGACGCGCCCATCCGGCATCCTTTGCGGCCGGGACTTCAATCGCATCCAGCGGATTTCGCCATCCGTCCGCCGCATGGGAATTTCCATTTCGAAGTCCGATAGCTCCCGTGCACTTCGCCGCTCGCCCTCGATGAGGCGGGGCAAGTATTCCGGCAGAACCTGCCGGTGAAGCGTGCCCGCATCCCCCAGCACGTCATCGATCTTGACACCGTTCAACTGCTCGATGCCGGCGCTCAGGTAATAATAGCGCGGCGAGCCATCGGGTTCGTGGCCATAGCGGTAAACGGCGCTGTCCGGTAGGCTGTCGCCCAGCTGCCTGAGTTGCCTCTCGCTTTCACACAGCGCCTTCTCGGTCTGGATGCGATTCATCGCCATCGCCACGAGGTCCGCCAGCGATGCCATGACCTGGACCTCGCGGCTGGTAAATCTCTGCCGGGTGCGTGTGCCGAACGCCAATGTGCCGATGACCCGGTCTTGAGCCATGAGCGGATGGCAGCAATAGGCCTCGACGCCAAAGGACTTGATTCTGGCCGTCAGCGGTGAATCGCTGCTTGAAATGTATTCGGCGATGATCCGGTATCTATCGCGGGCAACCGTGCCGCAGATCGTGGCTCCATAAGCGATCGTTTCCATACCCTGGATCTGCCCGGGGGAAACGCCGGCGGAAGCGTTGAGGCGCAGCCGTTTCTCTTTTTCGTCCGCGAGGAAATTGAAGAACACATCGCAATTGAGAAAGGTCATGACCTTCCGGCAAAGCTCTTCAACCTCGGCTTCGGCATCGCGAGTTCTGAGCAGGCGGGCAGCTACGCTGGAGAGCAGTTCGTTGCGCCGCGCATTCCATTTGGCGGCATCTTCGGCAAGCTTGTGCTCGGTGATGTTCCGGCTGACGGTTGCAAGCCCCGTAGGCTCGCCCTTGTCTCCCTTGAGGAAAAAAATGTTGCAGATCATCCACAAAGGCGCATCCGTCTTGAAGTGACGGAAGCGGATCACGGTTTCGGCCCGGCCTTCGGCGAAGACGCGCGGTATGAACTCATCGTGGACGAACCGGCGATCTTCGGGAAAAAAGAGAGCGCCAGCCGATGCCTCCTGGAGTTGGGCCAGATTGTCGAGCCCAACCATCCGCAAGCCCGCATCGTTGATGTAGGACGGCGCGAAATCCATGTCGCAAATGCCGATGAATTCCGAGCTGTTGCCGGCCAGAGATACGAACTTCTTGAACTCCCGTTCGATCCTGCGCCGGGCCGTGTTCTCCAGAACCTCCCAGCCTTCAGCGCCGCGTATCAACGCGAACTCGTGATTGGCGGCGGCATCGATGATTTCGCGAGGACCGCATTTGCTGAGCGGATATGTGCAGAGAACCAGTATCGGCTTGGAGTTTACGGCGCTGTCCAAACCGCATTCGTAACGGATAAATTCCTTCCAGCCTTCCCGCCCCAGCCAAGAAAGATCGCCAGTTGTCCGCAAACCCTCGAAGCCGCGTCTTAGCGCTGCATCGAGTATGTTCGCGGCGCTTTCTAGCAACTGGTCCGCGTCGAAACTGCCGTCGCTGCCGTACCATTGGCTGCTATGAACGATTTCGATCCGCTTTTCCGCCAGGTAGCGGCCGAACTCAGGGATTGCGTTGCGCAGCGCATCTTCGGCCGCGTGGATGCCCAGCACATCGGAGGTGATCCAAAGGCAAAGTTCGTTCGCCTCCAGCCCCGCCTTCATATAGGGGACAATCGTTTCTAGGAGATCGTCCTTGCCTGAGTGGAATTGGCAGAAATGCGTGCCCCAGGGGATGGCCCCGACGGCTTCGAGCCCTGAATCGCGAGTTGCCCCATGCCGGGCGTTGTCCTCAGCTATGCTCGAAGAATACATCGCCCCTCCTGCCTCAAGGCTGACTGACGCAAGGCATGCACCAAAAAAATCTCCAGCATAATTCCAACCTAAATTGGCCCGAACATGTCGTGCCGCTTCCATCCAGCTTACATACGGCAGTAGACAATATAAAGTAGGAGATTGGAATAAAAGTGAAAATGTTGGCCGCGGCGGTAGCATCGCCTTCATCGGTTTCGTGCTACGTTCCGTTAATCATAGTTGCTGGGGGCACAAAGCTGGTTGCAATCGGAGTTGCACCTCTATGAATGCGAGCAAAAAGAACCTGGAACAGCGCACTGCGCGCGTGCTCATTACTGGCCGGGTGCAAGGCGTGGCCTACCGGGCCTGGGCCGAACGCACCGCGACGGCCAGGGGGCTTAGCGGCTGGGTCCGTAACCGCCGCGATGGCGCGGTCGAGGCGCTGTTCTCGGGGCCCCGTGCGAACGTCGACGACATGTTGCGGTGCTGCCGCGAAGGTCCGCCAGCCGCAAGAGTGCATGAGGTGTCGGTCATCGAGGAAGGCGGCTCGACGCCTCTGGGATTTACAATTTTGTCCACCGCCTGACGGAGCCCGGCACGCCGCTTCGCATTGCAACCGGCGTGCCACAGGGTGTAATGTATCGCCACTTGACGGTGTGGGGGCATGCCGGTCGGCGCGATCTGGAGAGGGACGGACGCGCCCAGGAGGACCATGCCATGCAAGAGAGCGACATCCACGTCCATGCACGGGAGCTTTGGAAGGCACGCGGCCCGAAGGCCATCGCGGAGGCCGCGCACAAGGCCGCCGAGTTTGAGAAAAATAGCGACCGCGAGCAGGCGGATCGCTGGCGGCGCATTGAAGCGATTTTGATGCAGATGCGCGGACCGCGCCAAGCTTAACGCCATCGGAAGCAGGGAAGGCACCCCGCGGCAAGGGCTGCGGGGGCTCCGTGGGTGAGCGCTGGGCTTCAAAAACAGCGGGTGAGTGGAAAAGATTAGCACTCACCCCTTGACAGTGCTAACAAGCCTAAATATTTCTGACCCACGAGAGCGGCCCGGCTAAAGCCGCGCCCGACTCGGCCAATTGCATATTCGATTGAGGAGGATTCCGATGAAATTTAGGCCGCTGCATGACCGCGTGGTAGTGCGCCGTCTTGAGGAAGAAGAGCGCACGAAGGGCGGAATCATTATTCCAGATACGGCCAAAGAGAAGCCTCAGCAGGGTGAAGTTGTCGCGGTGGGTCCTGGCGCCCGCAACGAAGAGGGAAAGCTCGTCACGCTCGATGTCAAGGAAGGCGACCGCGTTCTTTTCGGCAAGTGGTCCGGCACCGAGGTTAAGATCGACGGCGAAGACCTTCTGATTATGAAGGAAAGCGACATTCTCGGTGTTATCGAGATCGGCGCTGCCGAAGGCGGCAAGGGCAAGAAGAAAGCCGCCTAAGCCAACGAAGTACACCCTACAAATTTCAACATCATTCAAGGAGTCATGAAACATGGCTGCTAAAGACGTCCGTTTTGGTCAAGAAGCCCGCGACCGTATGTTGCGCGGTGTCGATATCCTGGCCGACGCAGTAAAAGTCACCCTCGGCCCGAAAGGCCGCAACGTCGTTCTCGACAAGTCCTTTGGCGCACCGCGCATCACCAAGGACGGCGTGACGGTTGCGAAAGAGATCGAGCTTGAGGACAAGTTCGAGAANNGGCGCCCAGATGGTGCGCGAGGTTGCTTCCAAGACCAACGACATCGCTGGCGACGGCACGACCACGGCAACCGTTCTCGCCCAAGCCATCGTCCGCGAGGGTGCGAAGTCGGTTGCGGCTGGCGCCAACCCGATGGATCTGAAGCGCGGCATCGACTTAGCCGTGGCTGCTGTTGTAAAGGATCTGCAAAGCAAGTCCAAGAAAGTCACCTCGTCCGCCGAGGTTGCACAAGTCGGCACCATTTCCGCGAATGGCGACACCGAGGTTGGCCGCTTGATCGCCGAGGCGATGCAGAAGGTCGGCAACGAAGGCGTCATCACTGTCGAAGAAGCCAAGGCGATGGAGACCGAGGTCGAGATCGT
>PMBZ01000049.1 GCA_003153975.1 Hyphomicrobiales bacterium | reverse complement strand
GGATGCGAGAAGTGTTGCCCCAAGTGATGGGCTGTCACATATTGAATCCTGTGCGGCTCGGAACTCATTAAGGCCGATGGTAGATGAAGACGGCGGCGATGTTCGTACCGTGTGGCGACGCGCCGCCAGTCATTTAGATGCCGTTTCTTACGCGAAGGCGGGGGAGGACGAAATGAAGCCGGCCGGTGCTGTTTGCGGAGGCAATCCTGCATGACAAGCACACACGATATCGTCCGCATCAAGATTACGCTCGATAACGTGAAGCCCACGGTGATGCGGCGCATCGAGGTGCCGGTAAGCGTAAAGCTCGATACCTTGCACGAGCTGATCCAGGCGATCATGCCCTGGGATAACTATCATGGCTATGATTTCAGGGTGCGCGAAACCTACTGGGGCATTCCCATGCCGGACATGGAAGGCTTCGGCTTTCCGATTGCCGATGCCCGGAAGGCGACGCTCGCGCGAGCGCTGAGCGAGCCCAATTTCAAGACCTTGCGTTATATTTACGATTCCGGCGACGACTGGCGGCACACCATCAAGGTGGAGCGGCGCTTTACGGCCGAGCTGTGGGATACGTTTCCGCGCCTTGTCGCTGCCAAGGGCCGCTGTCCGCCCGAGGATTGCGGCGGGCCTTGGGGCTATGCCGAGTATCTTGAGGCCATGTCCGATCCCCATCACCCGCGGCATACCGAACTCGTGGGATGGCTGGGCCGCCGCGATCCCAACGAGATCGATATCGCGGCCATGGAGGCGGCGCTGTCGCCATTCGTGAAACAGCCCAAGCCATCGGCCCGCCGGCCAGCGAAGAAAAAGGCGTGACTGCGCCTGGCGCCGTCCGCATATGCTGGGTAGGTCGCAACTTCCGGCCAGCATCGAGGTTTGGGCGTGGGACACGCACCTTGCCCGGGCCGGAACTTTTGTTCCCAGCCTGAACCGGCTGAGAACGGCGCCCGATCCTGGCGCGTGCGATTACGATGCGTTAAAGAACAGTATATTTCGTGCAATACTCTACCATGGTTAATGAGCGCATGGTAAACGCGCGAGCGGCTTGTGTTCAGCATGCGCATTTCTGCGATTTTTTTCGTGTTTTTGCGCGATTTATACGTTTCAAAAACTCCGTTAAATACGATGGAATATTTGAAATTAACCAAAACGCCGGCCTGCTACCACTCTCGACGTTAGCGCAGTGTTCTGACTTATGCGTGTTAAATCAACAGCATACACCACTTTCCGGCACTTAACGCTTACTCAAGACAATTCAGCTATATTACTTCGAAATCGAAAGGCGCCTCTCCGCCCCTCACAATCGGGCCTGCGGAGCCGCTGGGAGCGTTAATATGGCGTTACATCGAGGCGCACGGCCGAGGGAGCAGGAGCCCCGCCAATCGCAAAAGGGGGCTGGACATATCACGAATGGGTCGCCGCGTTCGCCGCTGGATTGGCTGCACTGGCCGCCGCCTTTTGTTCCAAGGCAGGGTGGCGGCGCGGAAGCGTGACGGTAACGGTCGTCCCCGCTCCCGGCGTCGAGCGCAAGCGGACGCGGCCGTTGTGCAACTCGACGATGCTCTTCACGAGCGAGAGGCCGAGGCCCGCGCCCCGATGGCGGGAGCCCTTGCTGCGCGACTCGAAGCGCTCGAAGATGGTGGCCTGCTCCTCTTCCGGGATGCCAAGGCCCGTATCCTGGATGCTGATGGCAACGCCGTTCTTCTCGCTGCGGCAGGAAAGGGTGATCGTGCTGTCCTCCGGCGAGAAGCCGATGGCATTCGACAGGAGATTGTAAAGCACCTGAACCAAGCGGTTTTCGTCGGCGATGATCGTCTCCGCTTCCTTGGCGATGTGCACGTCGAGATGCACCTTGCCCCGCGACAGCCGCTCGCGCACGCCAAGCTCCGCCGCCTCGATGACGTGCTTCAGGTCGACCTGCGAAAGCTTCAGATCGAGTGCGCCGGCGTCGATAACGGCCAGGTCCAGGATGTCGTTGATGATGTTCAGCAGTGCCTGGCTTGAGGTCTTGATATCGTTCAGGTAATCGCGCTGCCTGGCGTTGAGCGGGCCGATGGCGGGCTCGGCCAGAAGGTCGGTGAAGCCGATGATGGTCGTGAGCGGCGTGCGCAGTTCGTAGGAAACGTGGCTCAGGAAGGAGTTCTTGAGCCTGTCGGAGGCTTCGAGGGCTTCATTGCGCTCCATGAGCACGTCCTCGAAGCGTTTCCGGTCGGTGACATCGGCGAAGGTTACGAGCGTGCCGCCATCCGGCAGCGGTGTCACGGTATAGGCGAGATACGTCCCGTCCTTCCGCCCGACGGTGTCAAGGAACGTGTCCCGCTCCTCCGGCATGCCGGTAATGGCGTCGCGGAGGGTTTGCCAGAACTGCGCGCCTGGGGCCTGCCCTTCGATCTGGAAGATGAGCAGTTCCAGATGCGGCTCGTCCTGCAGGGCTGCATCCGGCAAGCGCCAGAGCGATTGAAAGGCCGGATTGAAGAGCTGCAAGCGCCCGTCCGCGCCGAACACGGCGATGCCCTCGCTCAAATGGTCGAGCGTTTCGCGCTGGCTCTCGATCAAGGTATGATATTGGCGCTCAAGCGATATTTTCTCTGTCACGTCGTCGAACAGGAACGTGACGCCGCCATCGCCGCGGCAATCGGTGGCGACATGCAGGGTGCGGCCATCGGGGCGGTGCCATAGCTCATCGAGCGTGCGATTGGGGTCCCAGGTGAGCACGCGGTCGTCGCGCCATTTGCGGTAGTTGGTCTGTTCCGGCAGCAGCCTGCACTGGCGAAGCAGGTCGAAAAGCTCCGAGGCCGAGGGTTTCTCGTGCAGCCAAACCTCGTCCAGCGCCCAGATGCGCGCGAAAGCATCGTTGCTGTAAACAAGCTTCCGGTCGGCGCTGAAGACCGCGACTCCGGTCGAAACCTTGTCGAGCGTGCGGCTGTGGGCCGCCATCTGGCGCTCCAGCTCGTCCTGGGCGATGGTGAGCGGCGCCACGTCGAACGCCGCTCCGCCGCTTCCCTTTTCGAGAGGAGCTGGGATCGCTTCGTAAATCTGCACGGCTCCGTTAATCACGGTCTGGAGCTTCAAACGGCCCTGTTTCCTGGCCAAGCTCATGCGGTGCAGTTCCGACCTTTGCCGCGTTTCGAAAAGCTCGATCTGCTTGGCAAGCGCTTCTTCCCTGTTTTTCGCGCCCGCCGCCGCGGCATAGGCCGAATTGACCCAGTTGAGCGCGCTCTTGCCATCGCGGAGCCAGACGGGCATGGGAAGGCTGTCCAGAAGCTTCTCCCGCTCGTATACGGACTGCTTCAAGCGCTTGTTCTCGCCGATCAGGCGCACAAGCTCCTTGTTGACCGGCGAGAATGGCCTGATCCGCAGCACGGTCTCGGCGCCGCAGACCGCGCCCGCAACCTCGACGACCTGGCCTTCCAGCGTGCTCGCGTTCGAGACGAAACCCTCGCCGCGCGTTTGCAGCCGGTGAAGGCTTGCCGCCACCCGGCCCGCGTCGTCGGGATGAAGCCAGGACGGAAAGCGCAGGAGCAGCGGGAGCTTGGCGGGAACGCCGGTCGCGGTGTGCAGCGTATGCAGGGCGAGGCGCGCATGGCTGTCGCTCCAGATCACGCATGCTTGCGGCTCAAGCGAAGCCAGCGCCCGGTAATTGTGTTCCATGGTCCCGAGCGTGTCGAGCCTGGTTGTGTCGCGCAGCGATTGACGCGCGAAGCCGCGAGCGCGCTGGCGATAGACGGTAGCCAGGATCGCAGCTGCCACGGCAAAGCCTGCCAGCACCGCAAACATGAGAGCCGCGTTGGCCTCCGCGAATGTGCAGGTCGAGGTAAGCCAGCCCGCGGCCCTTGCCGGAGCGGCCGGCAGTGCCAGCGAGGCAATCGTGAAACCAGCCGCGAAAGCAGGCCGCAAAACGCCTCGCACAGCTTTCATCGCATTCTCCCGCTTGAGAGCCATCGCAACCCCGTCGTTAGCCGAATCGAATCTTAGTGTAACGTTAATACTCTCATAGAAGCATGGCATTGCTCAAAGCATTCGCCCTGCCCATGGAAAAGGAACTTTGTTGCAACACACAGGCCTCCGCGGAATGCTGCCGGAACCCGTGAGGCATCGTGGAACTGCCACAGTGCCGGGCATATAAATACCAGCGGCAAGAAGAGCAGGCGGGAAACCGGCATTGTTGGGCGGCAATCCGGCATCGTACCGCCGTCTCATGGGATTGGAGGGGCGCAAGCGTGGCGGCGATCGACACGTCGGGCACCATCGAAATAAGGGCGGCTCCAGGCAACTTCCTGCTGAATGTGTTGGAGGGCGTTTTGCTTATGCTCCTGTGCGCGGGCTTAGCGCTAATTACGCACGAAGGCAGGGCGCTTGTTGGGGGCTTTTCCATAATATGGCTCGTTGCGGCCGGTTTGCGCGCGATCTCGCCGCGTGGTGCCGTCGTAACCATTGCCCCGGAAGGCATACGCGACCGGCGAGTGGCGGATAAGTTCATTCCCTGGTGCATTGTGAAAGGCGTCTCCGTCTGGCATGCCAGAGTCAAGTGGGGGGCGCTGCACGTCCTCGTGACCGGCAGTCTCACGGGCCAGAACATCGTTGTCCTCGCCATCGATCCAGCGGATATCCGGAAGCTGGAATTGCCGCAGTTGCTTGCCCAGGGGCGGGGGCTCAATCGCGAGGTGCGCTTGGATGGGCTGTGCATGACCGCGGATGGGCTTGAAACCGATAGCCATACGCTGCGGGAACTATGCACCGCCTATGCGAACAAGCAGCAAGACGCCATGTACGCGAAGTGAGCCGGGCTGCGCCCGCCCGCAGATTTCATCTAATAGAACAGGGCAAGCAGCTTGGAGCCCAACGAAACCAATGAGCACCCCTCACGCATCCGCCATCTGGCACCCCTTCACGCAGCACGCCTTGCAGCCGGTGATGACGAAAATCGCGCGTGCGGAGGGCGCTTGGCTCGAAGCGGCGGACGGCTCGCGCATCTTCGACGGTATCTCCTCCTGGTGGGTTGTCACCCACGGACACAATTATCCGCCCATCGTGCGCGCAATCCAGCGGCAGGCCGGGGTGCTCGATCAGGTGATTTTCGCGGGCTTCACGCACGAGCCGGCGGAGGAGGTGGCGCGCCGCCTGATCGAAATCGCGCCCGCCGGGCTTGCCCATGTGTTCTTCTCCGATAGCGGCTCGACCTCGGTGGAGGTGGCGCTCAAGATGGCGCTTGGCTATTTCCGCCACCAGGGGGAGCCGCGCTCGCGCATCGTGGCGCTGGAACATGCCTATCACGGCGACACCATTGGCACCATGTCGGCGGGTGCGCGCGGTGTGTTCAATGCGCCCTACGAGCCGCTGCTATTCGATGTGGAGCGCCTGCCGTTTCCGGAGCAGGGCCGCGAGCAGCGCACCCACGACGCCTTCGAGGCCATCTGCAAAAGGGAACCGCCGGCCGCGCTTATCCTTGAGCCGCTCATTCTTGGCGCCGGCGGCATGCTGGTTTACGGGCCGGACGTTCTCGCCGGGCTGAAACGTATCTGCGAGGCGCATGGCGTGCTCTTTATCGCGGACGAGGTGATGACCGGCTTCGGACGGACGGGCACGCTGTTCGCCTGCGAACAGGCGGACATCTCGCCGGATATCATGTGCCTTTCCAAGGGGTTGACGGGCGGCGTGATCCCGCTCGCCGTGACGCTGTGCAGGCACGGGATTTTCGAGGCGCATTGGTCGGCCGACCGCTCGCGCATGTTTTTCCATTCAAGCTCCTTCACCGCGAACCCGATCGCCTGCGCCGCCGCCGCCGCCAATCTCGAAGTCTGGGCGCGCGAGCCGGTTCGCGAACGCATCGCCGCGCTGGCGTCGGCGCAGGCTGCACGGCTTGAACGGTTCAGAGCCGATGGGCGCTTTTCGAATGTGCGTCAGGCCGGCACCATCGCCGCGCTCGACCTCAATGCCGTGGATGCCGGATATCTCGCGGGCGTCGCGACAAAACTTTACAATTTTTTCGCGGAAAGAGGGCTGCTGCTGCGTCCCTTGGGCAATACGATCTACGTGATGCCGCCATACTGCACGGCGCCGGACGAACTCGATGCCGCTTACGCCGCCATCGCCGAGGCGGCGGACCTCGCAAGAAAATAGGGCCACCCCAAGGGCAGCCCTGCAATGCTTATGGAATTGTCGGCAATTCCGCCCGCGCTAAACCTCGTGCCAGCTGCCGTCGGGCTCCTTGCAAGCCCGGCCGACCATCGTCTCAGGCCTGCCATTGACGAAGACGGTCTGCGAGAACTCGCGGCATTTCTTCTCGTGATGGTAATAGACAGGCCGCGGCTCGATATAGCCGTAGTGGCCGTTGGGGCTGCGCCAATCCGAGCGCTGGCCGCCTTCGAACGCCGTCATCTGAGCTTCATAGGCGCGGCGCCGGTCTTCGTCGTCCATCGACTTGCCGACGCGATTGCCGATGAAGCCGCCAACCAGCGCACCCGCGATAACGCCGCCGGGGCTGCCGTGCGACATGGCACTCCCCAGAAGCGCGCCGGTGGACGCGCCAATCAGCGTTCCAGATTCTTCCTTCGTCGCGCAGCCCGCCGCGAGGACGGTTAGCGCGAGTGACACAAAGAGCAACCCTAGTTTCTTCATACCCCTCGTAGCGCGCGAATCGCACGCCCTCCCAGCTCAGAACATGAGCACAGGTAGGCAACGTATTCGGGCAATTTTGCGTCAGGCCCGATCCACGGGGACAGTTTCGGCGGCACCATCGCAAAGCGGCCACAGGCAGCTATTCCGATGCTCAGCAATTTATATCGGGAAGGAGGTGCCTTGCAGGGAGGGAATCAGCCCTCATCCTGGAACCTCGCATCCAGACCACATAGCTGTCACTGTCACGCGGCGGGCAGCGTCAGGCAAGCTCGCAAGCCTCCGCTCGTAGCCTCCTCCAGTTTGAGCGTGCCCCGGTAGAGATGCGATAGCTCGGCGACGATGGAGAGACCGAGGCCGGAGCCCGGCACCTTTTCGTCAAGCCGCCGCCCGCGCTTCACGGCCTCGCGGCGAAGCTCCTCGGGAAGCCCAGGCCCGTCGTCTTCGATGATGAGCCGGAAGGTCCGCGCCGCCGCGCCACCAGCGGCTTGCGGCGCCTCCACCTTCACCGTGACGCGGGACCGCGCCCATTTGCAGGCGTTGTCCAGAAGGTTTCCCGCCATCTCGTCGAAGTCCTGCTTCTCGCCGAAAAACTTCACTCCGCCCGGACAATCGATTTCCAAATTGATCGCGCGATCCTCGTAAATCTTGGTCAGAGCCCGCGAGAGCGCCGCGAGCCCGGATTCCACGTCGGTCACGCCGCTGATCGGCCGGATTTGCGCGGCGATGCGCGCCCGGTCGAGATGATGGGAAATCTGCTGGCGCATGAGCCGGGCCTGCTGGGCGACCTTATGGGCGAATTCCGTATCCTGGGAGGCAGCCTCGTTGATGATGACGCTCAAGGGTGTCTTGAGCGCATGGGCGAGGTTGCCCACATGCGTGCGGGCGCGCTCCACCACGCTCCAGTTCGCCTTGATAAGCGCGTTAAGCTCCTCCTGAAGCGGCAGGATTTCGTCGGGTGGATTTCCCTCAAGGAGCGTTTCCTCGCCCGAGCGGATCGCGGCAAGGCTGTTGCCGATCTCTTTGAGCGGGCTCAGCCCGAAGCGCACCTGGAAGAAGGTTGCGAGCAAAAGGCCGCCGCCAAGGAGTGCCAGCGTCAGCACGATCGTATCGGTGAGATAGCGGATTTCCGAGTCGAGCGCCGCTGTGTCGAAGGCGACGGACAGGGAGAATATGCGGCTCTCGTTCTCCTGGCCGAAGTCGATGTCCCGCTCAAGAACGCGAAGGATCTGGCCATCGGGGCCTTCGGCATAGGCTTGCCGGATGTGCTTCTCGCCGGGCTTGATGCCAAGATCGGCCGGGGTCTTGTAGGTTTCGTCGGCAAGCGATTCGGACTTGTAGGAAACATCGTTTCTCTGATCCGCCGGCCGGATCTGCCAGTAGGCTCCCGACAAGGGCCTCAAAAACTGCGGCTCGCCGAGGTCAACCGGGCGCCTGATGTCGAGCGTGGCCTGCGGCGCCGTTTTCGCGATCAGAACTTCCAGCAAATGATTGAGCCGGTCGTCGAAGCTGTCCTCGATGAAATCGCGGCAGAGCGAGATCAGAATGGCCGCTGTGATGGAGAGGATCATCAACGTCCACGCCGCCGACGAGATCACCAGGCGAAGCGCGAGAGAATTACCTCTCATGAGCCCCTCTTATCGCCTCCATCCGGGCCGGGGGCGAAGGAAACGCAATAGCCGAGCCCGCGCACGGTGTGAATGAGATCGCCGGGGATCTTGCGCCTGAGGCGCCCGATGAAGACCTCGATGGTGTTCGAATCGCGGTCGAAGTCCTGCTGGTAGAGATGGTCGACAAGCTCCGAGCGCGACACGACCCGCGACTGGTGGTGCATCAGGTAGGAAAGCAGCCGGAATTCGAGGCCGGTCACCTTGATGGGCGAGCCGTTGAACGTCACCCGGGCGCTGCGCGTATCCAGATGCAAGGGACCGCATTCAAGCTCGGCCTTGGCGAAGCCGGCGCTGCGCCGCAAGAGCGCCCGCACCCGCGCGATGACCTCCTCCATCTGGAACGGCTTGGCGACATAGTCGTCGGCGCCGGCGTTGATGCCCGCGACTTTTTCGCTCCAGCGGTCGCGCGCGGTGAGGATCAGCACGGGCGTGCGGATATCGGTCCTGCGCCAGCGCTCGAGAATACTCAGCCCGTCTATTTTCGGCAGGCCCAAGTCGAGGATGATCGCATCGTAAGGCTCGGTTTCGCCGAGATGCGCGCCTTCTTCCCCGTCGAAGGCGGCGTCCACGGCATACCCACCCTCGTCCAGCGCGGCAACGAGCTGGCGGTTCAAATCCCGGTCGTCTTCGATAACCAAAAGGCGCATGCGGCCAATCTTCGCTAACGGGCAGGCACCCGGACGATCCGGACTTTACCAGCCGATTCCAGAATCGTGACTTGGAAATAATGGTCGTTTCCGGACGTGCAAAGCGAGAACCTCAGAATTTTTCCGTCCTTGAGCCAGGGGCGGATCTCGTTCTCAAGCTGCTGATGGGTTTTGTAGCTGCCCTTCCGCCACTCATGGGTGCAGGAATCCTTTGCGAGCGCGGAACCGCTGCCCGAGGCGCCGATCCATATCGAAAGAGCCGCGCAAATATATTTCATAGCCTGTTCTGCATCACTGTTCCTTATAGGCGCTGCTCCCTGAATTGGCAATGAACGGCCGCGTCCGGTGGACCCCGTGTCCCAAGCTGCGGGACTCACGGTGCCTGGTACAGCCCGCCGGAAGTGCGCACCCCATTGGCGGCGCGCGTCGGCACTCGAACTTCCGGCGGATAAGCTGTAGCAGATTCAATAAGTTGCTAGTACGCCTGATCCGCAGGAAGTCCTTTCGGTGGTTGCAGCATGCGGGTGAGGACTTCCTGCGGGGCGAACTAGTCTTACTGCGTCATAAACGGCGGACGGCGCTGCCCCTCTTGTTCAACTGTGCGCAGCAGGGGCAGCGG
>PMBZ01000114.1 GCA_003153975.1 Hyphomicrobiales bacterium | reverse complement strand
GCGCAGGTCATCATGAACCGCATCCGCAGCCCCTTCTATCCCAAGACGGTTTGCGGCGTGGTCTATCAGGGCGAGCGCAACCGGCACGGCTGCCAGTTCTCGTTCACTTGCACGGGCAAGCACAATTCGGTGAAGGAAAAGCCCGAGTGGGCGACTGCGGTCAAGCTTGCCAAGCAGGTGATCGCGGGCGAGGTTTGGCTGGGCGAGGTGGGACCCGCCACGCATTACCACGCCACCTACGTGCATCCGGAGTGGCGGCACGAGCTGGACAAGATCACGCAGATCGGCGGCCACATCTTCTATAAAATGAAGCCCGGCACGGTGCAGATCGCTTTGCTGAGCGAAGGCCTCTGATCTTCAGTGCTCCTCCGGCCCGCTACGCTGGGAGGGACACAAGCTCAGTTGTAAACAATACTAGCCACCACTTTCGGGAGATGGTAAGAATAACGGTGTATTACAAGTTGCACCGATTAGAGTAATTCCAGGCCTCCGCCTGAGAAAATCCGATAAATTGTAGCACTGCTTTAACTGCTTCTTCACCTCCATCTGCCAAAAATCGTATTTGTGGGAACAGGTGCGGCAATGACTGCCGCGCAAGTATCGCAATGCGTGCGTGCGGGCCGATGCGGCTACGTTTGGCCGGCGCGTCTACGTCGCGGATGAGGAGGGCTGGGCTATGGCCCAAGTTAAGGTTGTTGTAAACGGGCGCACATTCCGGATGGGGTGCAAGGACGGCGAAGAGGCGCGCATCCAGAGCCTCGCGGCTGAAATCGACGGTCATGTGCAGCGGATCAAGAACGGCTCGAAGGCCGTGCAGGACGAGCGGCTGTTTCTGATGGCGGCGCTTATGATGGCGGACCAGCTTTGGGAAGCGCGCGAAGAGATCCAGCACTTGCAGCGCATGGCGCTCGACCCGCGCGGCTATCAGGTGATCGACGGCGGCGTCCAGGCCATGCAGCGCGAGCTTGGCAAGGCGATGGAAGCTGGCCAGGGGATGCCGCGCGCCAAGGGAAGCGCCTAGCACCGGCCGCCGCGTTCAATTCCTGTTACTGCCGCCGCCTCCTGCGGCGCGCCGCGCCTATCGCCCAACTATCCAGGCAATAAGGCCACAAACAGCGGCACACTTACGATTTTTTTTGCTTAAAAGATATTTGAAGCCGAAGCCCTCCCAAGGGGCTAGTAATTTCGCCCAAATCGTCTATATGGGACTTTCGCTGCGGGGTGCGTTAGGGGCTCAATGAATACCCGGGCCCTATAAGATCCTTGAGGGAGCTGACACTGACCAAGGCCGTGGCCTTGGACATTCGGCGCCCACCTGCTAGCCAGGGACCCAGGGGATCGATCTGTCCCGACGGCCTTCGCGGCTCTTTAAATTTAACTGGGATTGGTGCGAGCAAAGGCGATAAACTGGCAGACCCCATCGGCGGAGCGTAAGGCGGTCTTCAGGGTCCTGGCTTCGGCAGTCCGGCGCGAGGTTTGGCTGAAGTCAGGGGCGTGGGCGAGCCAGGCTCTTGCCGCTCGCGGTGCCGCCTTTATTGGAGCCATGCAAGCAACTTCCGCCGCCGGCTATTTCCCGGTCCACGACGAACTCGACCCCATTCCCCTCCTTGAAGCACTGCACGCTCAAGGGCTCAGCACCGCCTTGCCTGTTGTGCGGCCTGGGCCAGATCTGGTTTTCAGGGAGTGGAGCCCTGGCGCGCAGCTGAAGCGTGGTAAATTCGGTTTGCAACAGCCAGGCCCGGAGAGCCCCGAGCTTATGCCGGATATTGTGCTGGTGCCGCTTCTCGCCTTCGACCGCAAGGGCGGCCGGCTCGGCTATGGCGCGGGGTATTACGACGCGGCGCTACGCCGGATGAGGCGGCAGGGCACGGCCGCCGCCATCGGCATCGCCTTCGACGAGCAGGAGTTTCCCGACGTTCCGCAGGAACCGCAGGATGAACCCTTGGACACGATCCTGACGCCATCGCGCATCATCGCCTGCGGAGAGTAATATGCGTCTACTGTTTCTTGGAGATGTGTCCGGAAGGACGGGGCGGAACGCGGTCTGCGATCAACTTCCCGCCATGCGCGAGCGGCTTGCCGCGGATTTCGTCATCGTCAACGGCGAGAATTCCGCGGGCGGCTTCGGCATCACCGAGCAGATTTTTCAGAACCTGATCGATGCCGGCGCCGATGTTGTCACCACGGGCAATCACGTTTGGGACCAGCGGGAGGCGCTGGTGTTCATCGCGCGGCAGAATCGGTTGCTGAGGCCCCTGAACTATCCCACGGGCACGCCGGGCGCGGGTGCAGGCCTGTTTCGCGCTGCGAACGGCGCCGAGGTGCTGGTGATGAATGTGCTCGGCCGGATTTTCATGGACGCGATGGACGATCCCTTCCAGCGCGTTGAGCAGGAGGTCGCCGCCTGCCCGCTGATGCAGGGCGCGGACGCCATTTTTATCGACATTCACGCAGAAGCGACCTCCGAAAAGCAGGGGCTTGCCGCGGCCTTCGATGGCAGGGTGAGCGCCGTCGTCGGCACGCATACGCATGTGCCCACCGCCGACGCGCGGATCATGCCCGGCGGCACCGCATTCATGACCGACGTGGGCATGTGCGGCGACTTCGATTCCATCATCGGCATGGAGAAGGGCGAGCCGGTGCACCGATTCGTGACGCGCATTCCGTCCGGCCGGTTCACGCCGGCGACGGGCGCGGCCACGATCTGCGGCGTGCTGATCGAAACGGACGACGCCACGGGGCTGGCGGTCTCCATCGAGCCAATCCAGGAAGGCGCGGCGCTCGGCGGCGGCCGGACGCGGCGGGAGGGGTGACGAAGACCCTGACACTATCTGTAGGCGCCAAACGTTGCTCGATGGTGCCCTGAACGGAGGGAATCTCCCCTCACCCCAGCCCTCTCCCCTTGGGAGAGGGAGTTCCGCTGTGCCCGTTGAGAAGGCGTCCCCTCTCCCATGGGNNGGACAGGGTGAGGGGAGATTCGCCCTGTTCGAGGCGTTTCCTGGCGGTTCAGGAGCGCGGCATTATCCCCCTTGGGCAACCTTGGAGACAGCCTCTGCTCGCGTGCTAACCCCGGCCAGCTCCTTGCCTGCCGCCACGTCCCAGAATTTCAGCGTTTCGTCCACGCTCTCCCGGATAAGGCCGCCCATGACGGCGAACTTGCCGCCCGCCGAAAGCGCCATCGCGCTGACCCCCTCGGCCTTCCCTTCGAAGCTGCGCAGTTCCTTACCCGTCGCAACGTCCCAGACCTGCACCCAGCCGCTCACGCCGGCGGTAACGATCTGGCGGCCATCGGGGGTGAACAGGGCCGAGGTAAACAGCTCCTTCTCTCCCTTGGTGATGCGTCCCTTGAAGGTTTGCCTCTCCGAGCCGGAGCTTACATCCCACACCTTGACGGTGCCGTCCCAGGAGGCGGAAACCGCCAGGCGGCTATCGGGTGAAAATGCGGCCGACCGGATTTGCTCGGAGTGCCCCTTCATACTGTGCAGCTCCTCGCCGCTGGCAGCGTCCCACAATTTCACATCGCCGTCTCCATCGCCGGAGATCGCAAGGCGGCCATCGGGCGAAAAGGC
This sequence comes from Hyphomicrobiales bacterium, assembly GCA_003153975.1. Taxonomy (GTDB): domain Bacteria; phylum Pseudomonadota; class Alphaproteobacteria; order Rhizobiales; family Rhodomicrobiaceae; genus Rhodomicrobium. The sequence goes on along the minus strand of PMBZ01000114.1, from coordinate 18,996 downwards.
TACCGCCATGACCTCCTCCGGATGGCGGCGGAACTCACGAAGCTGCTTGCCGGAAGCCGCGTCCCAGAGCTTGATCTCCCCGCCGTAAGTGCCGGAAAGAACCGAGCGTCCATTGGGGGAGAACGCGGCCGACATCACGTCGTCGTTCCTGCCGCCGAAGCTGCGCACCTCATTGCCGGTTGCCACCTCCCACAACGTCATCCCGCCGTGGCGGACAGCCGAAATCGCGAAGCGGCCATCCGGCGAAAACGCGACCGACACGACATCCTTGGCTCCGCTCTTGAAGCTGCGCAGCTCCTTGCGGGCCGCGACATCCCACAGGTTCATCCCGCGAGTGCTGCCTGTGAGCACATGGCGTCCGTCCGGTGAAAGCGCGACCGACAAGATGGCGCCTGTATCCGCCTGGGGCACGGCTCCCGTTTCCGGGCCTACATCCGCGACAGCTTGCGCCGGCGCCTGCTTTCCGCTCTTGCCCGGTGTACCGATGCCTTGCGATGAGTCGGGCTGCTCCTGTCCGGTTCCGCCTTCTACGGCGGCCTGCTCCACGGCATGCCGCGGCGCATGCGGTTGCGCTTCGGGTTCCACTGGCGTGGCGGCGGGCTTTGCCGCCAGTTCCCGGCGCTCCGCCACCTGGGCTTGTTTCTCTGCCTCAGCCAGCCTGACGGAAAGATTGGGTCCAGGCTGCGTTTCCATCCCCTTTGGGGCATCCTGAGCTTCCGGCCGCTTCGCCAGCGTGAGCGCGACGCGCAGCGGTTCGCCGCGGCGAACGGCCAGAAGCGTCACCCGCGATCCCGGCTGCCTGTCAGCCAAAGACGCGGTAAGCTCGCGCGAATCCAGCACCGGCTCGTCGTCCAGCCTGATAATCACATCGCCGGGCATCAGCCCCCAGCCTTCCGCGGGCGACCCCTTCGCGACGCTCACCACCCTGGCCGCGCCAGGCTGCTCGAAGCCCCGCTCGAAAGCTTCCAGCGGCGCGAGGCTTTCCGTGCTAATACCCAGCCATGGCTTGGCGCCCGTCTGCTCACGCGCCGCTTCAGCCTGCCGCATTCCCGGCACGCTCGAAGGCCCAGCCGGCGGCGTTCCCCATGGCATCAGGGAAAGATGCACGACCCTTCCTGCGCGCAGCACCGACAACTGCACGGGCGTTCCAGGCTCGGCGCGGGCAATGCCTTCCATGAGTGCCGGTGTGTCGAACACCTTCCGCCCGCCAGCCATGATTATGATGTCGCCTGGCCACATACCGGCGGCCTTGGCTGGCGACCCATCGTGAACCGCGCCAACCTCCAGCCCGCCTGGAAAGGGCACGCCGAGCACATACGCCGCTTCTGGCGAGAGATCCCTGAGACTTACACCAAGCTTGAGCCCGCCGCGCTCCTGCGCCTCCGCGCCGTTCGCAATGAGCACCAGGACCAGCACGACGGTGGCGCAAAAAGCCGCATGTGCGCGCAACAAGACACAACGAAACCTAAACATCGATACCTCTCTACGCCCCAGTATCATTTGCATACATACGATTCGGGCGTGGAAGGGACAGATCTTTGGCCGTACCGTGCACAGAAGAGCGCTCCACACAACTGTTGCGGGCGAACCGATCTTAACAAACGCTTGCGTGGTGTCTCCATGCCGCAAGTTCAGTCGTGTAGACAATGCACGATCTCATTTTTCTCCGCGATTACGAGCCAGATTTTTCTCGCGTTATCTTCGGAACCTGCGATCCAAAAACCAGGCTGAAACGGTATTGCCAGATCGCATAACTGGAGAGTGCTATCGAAGGTTGCCTGCCGCGCACTGCACCCGCGGTGCCGGGCGCGGCCCGCCTCGAACTGCCCGGACTATTGGTCCGTGCCGGGCACGTTATCGGGCTGCCGGTTTCGCTCAGGGTCCGCCGGCGCACCGAAGACCGTCTCTCCGGCCGGCTCGCGCCGGTCCTCGGTCTCCTGCGATTTCTCCGTGTCCGCCGGCCTCGCGGAAGGGGCAGGCGCAGGCTCCGAGTCCGCCTCCTTCTGTTCATCTCCGGTTTCCGGACGTTGCTGCAGCTTTATCGCGAGGTACCGCGTATTGCCGTCGCGGACATAGGAAAGCATGACCCGCGTTCCGGGCCGCTTCCCGGCGAGCAATGCGTCCAGCGCACGCGAATCCGTCACCGGCCGCCCGTCCAGTTTGACGATCGCATCGCCAGCCTGGACACCCATCTCGTCCAGGGGCGAGCCTTTCACGACGCTCACCACCTTGACGCCGCCGGCCTTATCCAGGTGAAGCTCGGCCGCCTCGTCCGGCGTAAGGTCCGCCGTGCTCGCGCCGAGCCACGGCTTGTCAGCTTTAGGCGCATGCCGGGCCTCCGCTTGCCGCGCGGGCGCACGCGGTGCCTCCGCTTGATGCGTTGCCGGCTTGGGCGCGGGTTCCGCTGCGGGCGCTCCCCACAGGTTCACCGGCAGATGCAAAAGTTCGCCCCGGCGCAGCAACGATATCCGCACAGGCTTGCCGTGCCGGGCGCGTTCCATGGCCTCCATGAGGGCCGGCGTGTCGAGCACCTTCCTGCCATCGGCCATGATGATGATGTCGCCGGGCATGATGCCAGCCGCTTTCGCCGGCGAGCCGTCCGAAACCGTGCCCACCTCAAGTCCGCCAGGAATGGGAACGCCGAGTTCATACGCCGTATCGGGCGAGAGATCCCTGAGGCTTACGCCGAGCCGCGGCTTGCCGCGGTCCTGCGCCTCCGCGCAGCCGATGACTGGCACAAGGGCCAGCGCCATCGCGGCCAAGAAAACCGCGCTCGCACGCATGCCAACAAACCGCAGCCCAAACATACTATGCCTCTCCCCCGCCTCGCCATCATCTGCATACACGAAATTCTGGCGCGGAATAGACGGATCTTTGGCCGGATGGTGCCTGTAACCAGGGGGAGCAGGGCGCTGCTGCGGCTGGTGCCCTGCTCAACTATGCACTGGCCTGCCTTTCAGTGGCAAACGCTCTCATGCTGTTTCAAGCCCTCGCGGCAGGCTGCGGCAATGAGCAAAGGCTAGTACGCCCTGCGGGAAGTCCTGACCCACTTGCGGCTGGCACCGAAAGGACTTCCCGCGGATCAGGCGTACTAGCAAGCTATTGAATCTAGTACAACTTATGCGAGGCAAGTTCGCTTGCGAACTCGCGGCTAATGGGTGCGAACTTGCCTCCGGCTGTACTTCTAGTTGGAGTTGTTCCAGCGTCCGCCACCGCCGCGGCCAGGGCCGAACGTGTCCAAAACCTCGCGGCAGGCGGGCGAGGCCTTTTCCCGGTTCTCCTCCAGGCAGTTGCGCACGGCCCGGTTTACATGGGGGAGCCCCTTGCAATATTTCTCGATCTCGGCGGCGCAGGCGCCCGCGACGGGGCCATGCTGCGCGGCTGCCAGAGACACCGTGGCAAGCAGCGCCGCGGCGGCGATAAGGCCGGTCTTTATAAGTTTCATGGCTTCGCTCCTGTAAAAGACTGTCATCGGCAGTCATGAGCGAACTTTAGCAAAAGGTGGATTATCGCCGCGTGAGGAGGGCTGTCACGCATTTGTAAGCTTGGATGGCGCAGGCTGGGTCTTGAAAAATGCATGGCCCGGAGGCGGCTTTTGACCAGGGCACACTCTGCCGTCGTCCTTCTTCTCAACGCAGCCGCTATCGTTGGCGGCTCCCAAGCGCTTGCCGAAGCGCTTCCGCCCGAAACCGCCCAAATACTGGCTGCGCGGGGCGATATTCTGCCGCTGGCGGAGGTTCTAAACCGGGTGACGGCCGTGGGGGAGATTATAGGAGTAGCCCTTCACCGGGAGGATGGGCGCTATTTGTACAAGATCAAGGCTCTGGGCCAGGGCGGGCAGTATCGCGAATACCAAGTGGATGCCAAGAACGGTTCATTTCTCGACAGTGACAGGAGGCGCTGAATGCGGATCCTGGTTGTTGAAGACGAAGAAAAGGTCGCGGGCGAGATCGTTCGCGCTCTGACGGCGGCAGGCCATGCGGTGGAGCGGGCACGCGACGGCGACGAGGCTTGGTTCCAGGGCGACACCGAGGATTTCGACCTCGTTGTGCTCGATCTGGGCCTGCCCAAGCTCGACGGCGTGGAGGTGCTGAAACGCTGGCGCGCCAACAGCCGCACGATGCCGGTCCTTATCCTGACCGCGCGCGACGCTTGGTCCGAGAAGGTGGACGCCATCGACGCGGGCGCCGACGATTATCTGGTGAAGCCCTTCCGCATGGAGGAGCTGATGGCGCGCGTCCGCGCGCTCCTGCGGCGGCTGACGAAGCACGCCACCGCCGTGCTGACCATCGGCGATGTGACGCTCGATACACGGGCCTCGCGCGTGATTCAGGGCGGCGTGCCCGTCGGCCTGTCGCCCATGGAGTACCGGCTCTTGCATTACCTCATGCACCACGAGGGCCGCGCCGTGCCACAGACCGAGCTGACGGAGCACATTTACACCCAGTATTCCGAGCGCGAAAGCAACGCCATCGAGGTGACGGTGGCGCGGTTGCGGCGGAAGCTCGGCCCGGAATTCATCAAGACGCGGCGTGGCTTCGGCTACTACTCTGGCGTATTGAGCGAGTCGAAGCCATGAACTCGCTGCGTCTGCGATTGCTTGCGATGGCCATCGTCGGCGTCGCCGCCGCGCTGGTGATCGCGGGTTTCGTCATCGTAATGGCGTTCGACAACCATGTGCGCGGACGCTTCATCAAGGAGCTGGACGATCATCTGCTGCAGCTTGCCGCGCTCATCGTCCCAGAGGCCGAAGGCAAGGTGGGGCTTTCCGGCGAGCTGTCCGATCCGCTGTTTCAGCGGCCGCTGTCTGGACTTTATTGGCAGGTTTCGGAGAACGGAAAGATCGCCGCGCGTTCGCGCTCGCTGTGGGACGAATCGATCCCGTTGGCCCCCGGCGATGCGGGAGCGGACGCCCGGCAGGTGCGCGAGTTGCGCGGGCCGAAGAGCAAGTGGCTGATCGTGGTGGAGCGCAAGGTGACGATGCCTGGGCCGGATGGCGGGCGCACCTTCGCCATCGCCGTGGCAGGCGAGCAATGCGTGGTCAACGAGGCATGGCACGCGTTCGCCAAGACCGTCGCTCTATCGCTGGCCGTGCTGGGCGGCCTTCTGGTGCTGGCATCCTGGGCGCAGGTGAATATGGGGCTCGCGCCGCTTGCCGGTCTCAGGCGCCAGCTCGAAGCACTCAGGGCGGGAAAGGGCGAGAAGCTGACCGGCCGCTTTCCGGTCGAGTTGGAGGGGCTTGCCGGCGATCTCAACCGGCTTCTCGAGTCCCAAACCCAGACCATCGAACGCACGCGCGCCAACTCCGCCAAGCTGGCGCACGGCCTGAAAACGCCGCTGGCGGTGCTATCCACCGAGGCGCGCGCCTTGCGCGAGCGCGGCGACACCGGCACCGCCGATAGCATGGACCGCGAGATCGGCGCCATGAACGCGCACGTCATGCGCACGCTCGCTGCCGCGCGGGCCGTGGGGCCGAGACAGACGGGGGCGGCGCGCACCGCCGTCGCGCCTGTGCTGACGCGGCTTGCAGGCGTGATGAAGCGGCTGCCGGGCGGAAGCGATCTTGCCTGGGAGGTGGATGTCTCGCCGGCGGACCTCGAATGCGCCATCGACCGGCGCGACCTGGAGGAACTGGCGGGCAATCTCATGGACAACGCGCGCAAATGGGCCGCGAGCCAGGTGAGGATTACGGCACGCCAGAACGGGGCCGGCAGGGAGTTCTCCGTGGAGGACGACGGCCCAGGCATTCCGCCTGAGCGTGTGGAGGAGGTTCTGACGCGAGGAGCCCGGCTGGATGAGAATGCGCCGGGGACTGGCGTGGGCCTGGGTATCGTGGCCGACCTCGTGCATCTGCACGGCGGAGATTTTTCCATCGGCAAAAACACGCTCGGAGGGGTGCACGCAAAGCTGCTATTTGGGTGCCGGACGGGAGAAGGCGGCCAAGCCTGAGCCGCCTCTGCTTTCGCTGAAAGTGCACTATTTCGCGGCGCCTTGGGCGCCGTTTGCCGCGCCGGTCCTCAGGCGGGTGAGGATCGCGCTCCAGCAAACGGAGGGATCGTGCGCCTGGCCGCCGGCCCTTGCCGTGGCGTGCCCTTCCTCTTCGGCCACGGCCTCCCGATAGTCGCGCTCCTCTGGCGCGGCGTTGGTTTCGAGGCTCTTCGCCAGCGCCTCTTTCGCGCCCGCCATACTCGCCTCGAAGGCCGCCGCATAGCCGGCGTCGCCCGGCGCTTCCTTCTTCAGCGCCATGCGTGCCTCGGCCGCCCCAAGAAAGAACATGCGCGCGCCGGCGAAATCCCCCGCCTTGGCCTTGATCTCCGCGACCTGATGCAACGCCGCCCCCACGTCGCGGCGCCAGATCCGGTTTTTGGGATCGCTGCCCGCAAGCTTGCGGCGGATCGAAAGCGAGGCGAGCGCGGCATCGAGCGCGCCGGCGATATCGCCCGTCTGCATCTTGGCACCCGCGATCTTGCCGAGGCTCCAGGAAATGTCGTGCGGCAGCCTGGTGTCGGTGCGGTCTTTAGCGAAAAGGTATTCGCGGATGCAAAGCCCGTTGCCATAGGCTGTGTCCGCCTCCGGATAGGCGTTGAGATCGGCGTAAACGTCGCCAATCTTGTTGTAGTTCCAGGTCAGCTCGCGCTGCAACTCGGCCGGCGGCTCTCCGGCAGTCGCACGCAGCACACCCTTGATCTTCTCGAATGCGTCCCGGTAACGCCCTTTGGCCTCGAAAAAGCTCTTGGCGAGCCGGTCGAGATCGCCAAGCCGGATGAGGGTTTTCGACAGGCTCACCGCATAGTCTGGGTTGGCCGGATTTTTCGCGTTCAGCGTGAGGCCGATGCCAACCGACTCGGTGTAGAGCGCGCGCGCCTCGGCATGGCGTGCCTGCTCGCGCTCAAGATCGCCGGCCAGATCGAGGCTTGCGGCCAATCCCGCCGCCAGCTCCTGGTCCTGCGGATGGGCCGCCACCAGCCGCCGCCGGATGGCAAGGCTCTCGTCCGAGGCCTTGATCGCTTCCTCGCGGCGGTTGATCTTCTGATAGGTCTTGCTGAACTCGTAGAACATCGCGGCGCGGCTTGCCTCAAGCCGGAAGTCGTTGCCGCCTGCCAGCTTCAGATTGGCGGCAAGCGCCTCGCCATTCTTGAGGATGCGCTGCACGGTCGTGACCGGCATGCCTTCCGCCTTCTGCATTTCGCCAGCGAGATCCTTGATAAGCGAATCCAGGTTGGTGCGGGCGGCATTGTAGCTGGTTTCGGCCCGGTGCCATTGGAATACGGCAAAGCCGGCCAGCCCGAAGGCGAAGACGGCGGCGAACAGGGAACCGGCAACGATGGACCTTTGGCGCTCCGTCGCCGCGCGCCGGCTTGCCAGCATCAGTTCCAGGATCTCGCCGGTTGGCGGAGGCGCCGTCCTGGGTTGGCGGTCTTTCCAGTCTTCGGCCTCGGCAAGAGCGCTTCCGCGCAGGAGCAGCGCCGGCGCCCGTCCGCGTGCGAGCCATTGCCGGGCGTGGCTTGCGAGCCTCGTGTGCTCCTTGACCCATTGCCGGTTGGTGTTCAGCACGCTGACCAGCGGCTTGAGATGGAGCTGGAAATTGAAGGCGCCCGTCGCAGGTAGAAGGTGGATTTTGCCGACGCTCTCGGGCAGGTCCGCGATAACGACCGGCTCGATTACCACCGGCACGAGCCGCTTGTTTGTGTCCTTGACCTGGCCCAGTTCCCAATTGCAGGCCTTGGAGGCGAGGAAGGCCGGGCTTATCAGTGCAACGACCGTGTCCGCGTCCGCTATGAAGCCGGCCAGTTCCTTGGCCCATTCCTCGCCATAAGGCAGGTCGCGCCGGTCGATCGTGACCTGGAAGCCCTCGCTGCCGAGCGCCTCCACCAGCCGGTCGGCAATCTCCATATCGTGCCGGGAATAGGAGATGAAGACGCGGATCGCGCCGGAATTGTCATGCTGGGAGCTCATCGCCGAATTTGCCCCGCAAAAAAGGTGCCGGTTTTATNNGGGGGCCTCCTCGTCAAGGTAGCGGCCGGTGATTTCGACCTTGCGCTTGTCCTTGGAAAACTGCTGCGCATCCGGGGAGTACCAGCAGCTATCCCCGTGCGGGACGCAATATTGGACGGCGGGGCTTTCCGCGATGGCAAGCGACTCGTTCGCCCAGGCAGCGACGGCGGCTGCGTCGAGGCCCGGCGGCGCCCAGGCCTTGCGGTCCGCGTCCGTGACCTCGCGCTCAAGCGCCGCCGCGACCGCCGTTTCATCGGTGCCGATCCTTTTCTCGATAATGCACATATCCCAGGCGAGGTGCAGACTGCCTGAGCAAAGGCCCGTGGCGTCGACAAAATTGGCGCCTTTGTCGTCCTCGAAGGAGACATGCAGCGGCTGATGGATGTCGGCGACCCAATGGCCGAGGCTCTTGAGCAGGCGCAGCCGCTCTTTGGCATCCTTCGCGGAAGCAAGCTCGCGCGTGTCGTTCAGGATCGCGGAGGCCACGCAGCGGTCAGCCGCGGGGCAGAGGTTGCCCGGATCGATCTTTTTCGCGCCGCGGGGCACGTTCAGGAAGTGCTCGGCGGGCCGCTGCGGCGGGAACATATCCGGCCATGTACAGGCGGCGGCGAAGGTGTGGAACTTCGGATCGGCTGCGATCAGCGCGTCCACCTTGGCTTTGGCGGCGGGTGTCAGCTCCAGATAGGCGAGCTGGCAGACGATCTTGTGGCCGGCGTCCGTCCAGGCGAAGGCTTGCGGCGCGGTGGCAAACTGCGATGCGGCCATGGCAATCGGGAGAAGCCCGAGCCGTACCGTCTTCCAACCTGCCAGAATCATGCCGCCCTCTCCTCAAACGATTTACCCGCGCTTCCGCCGCCAGGAAGCCCGCGCTTGAAAGTGCTCCAGCTTTGCAATGTGGGAGCGTCACTCCCTTGCCGCGGATCGCTACGGGCGGTGCTGGGCGAAACCGGCCTCAGTCCCGTTTCTCACGCAGGACTTCGCGCATAACTTCGGCGATCATGCCGGGAAGCCTGATCTCAAGCCGGTCAATCTTCTGCTCAAGCCTATCGACCTTCTGCTCAAGCCTGTCGAACTTCTGCTCAAGCTTCTCGACCTTTTCCTCGACACGCTCGACACGCGTTTTGACGATGGCCAAGTCGTCGCCGTTCTTGCGGGCCTGCTGCAAAATGTACCGCGAGAGCAGCTTCTCGCCCTCAACCTCCTGGGCGACGAACTCCACGCGCGTCTCGACGCGCTTCAAATCTTCGCGGGTGACTTCCGGCTCCGGCATGCGGTGGCGTCCTCCTGATTGCCTCCCAGTTTACATCCCGGTTTCAAGTTTTTGCAACGTCTGCTTTGCCATTCCGTAGCCGCGCAATTTTTACGGCCGGCGGAGATCGGAAGACCTGCGCGGAAACGGGACATTCGAGCACCCCTATTTCGCGTTCACACGCCGCCGCCGGTCAATCTTCAACCCATTCGCTGGTGCTGAAATCGAACCACGCATGGGCATCGGCATTATCCTCGACGCGGGCCGGGGTTTCCCCTTCAAAGCATACGCGCACACCTAATTCCTCGGCGAATTCAAGTTCTATGCCGGCGAACTGTATCTCCCAGTGGCCGTCCAGCCGGCAAAGGAATTCAAGCTCCCCGGCGGGGATTCCTGAGCCTATGCGCTCGGCATCGTCAGGAACGATACCGAGATGGTGAGGGTCTTTCCTCATTTCCTGGAGCAGAAAATCCGTAGCTTTCTCGATGTACTCGGATTGGCGCCCAAGGATGCTGGCGATGAAGTCGAGGTCGCTCGGGCTGGGGTCGCGGTCCTTGCCGCAAAAGATGTACACGGCTGGCAAAGAGGATGATTTGAATGCAATTTCCTGGCCGAGATCGGTGCTGTTCACTTGTCCTCCCAAGAGTCCAAGTAAAGGCTCCTTCAGCCAGCTAGGATTGGTTCCGCTCATAAACCTGACGCTCCGGAATAACACGGCGGCCTATGTCCGCAAGTTGTTACCAAGCAGATAACAACTTAGCGGCAGCATCAAGATCGTGCTTTTTGAACCGGAACGGTATAACAGGGGGCAGGCGGCGCCGCCCCTGTTGCGGCCGCGTCAGAACCCTGAAGCGGCCTGCGGCTCGGCCTGCGCCCGGTCGCGCCTGAGCCGCTCGGCCACCAGGAACGCCATCTCCAGCGCTTGGTCCGCATTGAGCCGCGGGTCGCAGAAGGTGTGGTAGCGGTTCGACAGGTCGGTGTCCGAGATCGACTGCGCGCCGCCCGTGCATTCCGTCACGTTCTTGCCCGTCATCTCGATATGGATGCCGCCGGGATAGGCGTCCTCGGCCTGGCAGATATCGAAGAAGTTGCCGACCTCGCGCATGATATCGTTGAACGGCCGGGTCTTGTAGCCGCTGGCCGTGATCGTGTTGCCGTGCATCGGATCGCACGACCAGATCACGGATTTGCCCTCGCGCTTCACAGCGCGGAGGAGGTCCGGGAGATAGTTGCCGATCTTGTCCGCGCCGTAGCGGACGATCAGCGTCAGCCGGCCGGGCTCGTTCGCCGGATTCAGGATATCGATGAGCTTGAGCAGCTCCTCGGGGTCGAGGCTCGGCCCGCACTTCATGCCGATGGGATTCTTGATGCCGCGCATGAACTCGACATGCGCATGATCCGGCTGGCGCGTGCGGTCGCCGATCCAGAGGAAGTGGCCGGAGGTGGCGTAGTAATTGCCGCTGGTCGAATCGACGCGCGTGAACGCCTGCTCGTAAGGCAGCAGCAGGGCCTCGTGGCTCGTATAGAAATCGGTCGTCCTGAGCCGCTCCGAATTGTCGGAGGTGATGCCGCAGGCCCGTATGAAGTTCAGCGTCTCGGAGATGCGGTTCGCCAGTTCCTCGTAGCGGGCGCCGGCCGGGCTGCCGGAGACGAAACCGAGCGTCCACTGGTGCACGCGCTCCAGGTCCGCATAGCCGCCTTGCGCGAACGCCCTCAGTAAGTTGAGCGTCGCCGCCGACTGCCGGTAGGCCTTGCGCATGCGGTGCGGATCGGGCGTGCGCGCCTCCGCGGTGAAGGCAATGCCGTTGATGATATCGCCCCGGTAGCTCGGCAGCGAAACGCCGTCCTGCGTTTCCATATCCGCCGAGCGCGGCTTGGCGAACTGGCCCGCGATACGGCCGATCTTGACTACCGGGCGGCTCGCCGCGAAGGTCAGCACCACCGCCATTTGCAGGAACACGCGGAAGAAATCGCGGATCGGGTCGGCGCCATGCTCGGAGAAGGTTTCCGCGCAGTCCCCGCCCTGCAACATGAAAGCACGGCCCGCTGCCACCTCGCCCAAGGACTTCCGCAGCGCGCGCGCCTCTCCTGCAAAAACCAGCGGCGGAAAGGTTGCCAGCTCCTCCTCGACCACCCGCAGAGCGGCCTCGTCCGGATAGGCCGGCATCTGCGCGATCGGTTTTTGCCTCCAGCTATCGGGCGTCCAGCGCGATGACGTACTCACAGTAAAACTCCCCCCGCGCGCGGCTGCGCGCTTCGTGCCTTGTTCCGCGCTGTTATATGCGATGCCGCGGCCAGTTACCAGTGAGTTTCGCAGATGCGAAGGCTCACCCTGCCCGCAACCGGCATGCTGAAAATGCCTGAGGCATTATCCGGAATCGCCACGAATGCCGGCGTCTGTTACGATCCCAGATAGGGCGCCTCGCAGCCTCCCAGGTGACGGGCGCGGAAACCTTCCGCCGGATTCGATATGACCACCATGGCTCCAGACTTCGACGATGCGTTCCGGGCGAAATTCGCCGATCTCCTGATTTGGCGGCGCGATGTTCGCCATTTCGAGACCCGGCCGCTGCCAAAAGGCTGCATCGAGCGGCTGCTGGGCCTCGCCTGCCTGGCGCCTTCGGTGGGGCTCTCGGAGCCGTGGCGCTTTGTGCTGGTGGACGATCCGGACCGGCGCCGGGCCGTACGCGAGAACTTCCTGGCCGCCAACGCCGAGGCTTTCGCCCAATATGACGGCGAGCGCGCCAAGATCTACGCGCAGCTCAAGCTCGCGGGCCTCGACGACGCGCCGGTGCAGCTCGCGGTCTTCGCCGAGCCGGAGCCGGAGCAGGGCGCGGGCCTCGGCCGCCGCACCATGCCCGAGACGGTGTGCTATTCCGCCGTCGCGGCGATCTACACGCTGTGGCTCGCAGCGCGCGCCGAAGGCATCGGCTTGGGCTGGGTTTCCATCCTCGACCCCGAGCCGCTCAATCGCAGCCTCGGGGTGCCGGAGCATTGGCGCCTCATCGGCTATTTCTGCATCGGCTATCCCGCGCAGGTGCGCGATACGCCCGAGCTTGTGCAAATGCACTGGGAGAAACGCAGCGATCCCGCCTCGCTGATCTTCCGCCGCTAACCGCCGGATTCCTATGACCATGCTCCGGCCCATCGTTTTCGCGTCGCTGTTTGCAGCACTCCTGACACCCGCGCCCGGCCAGGCAGAGCCCGCGTGCCTGCCGCCATCGCTATTCCAGCACGATGACAACGCTACGGAGCCAACGTTAGACCTTGGCCTGATCGCAAGCGTGCCAACTCTGTGCGCCTATGGCGACTGGCGATATACCGGCTTGCGCGGATGCTGGGCGATCGATCTGGCGGCCGGCACGCTTTCGGTCCCGGCGGCGGCCTCCCTGCCGGGACACAGCCAGCAGAGGAAAGCCGGCGCGGACGGCTGCATCGAGGGCTACTGCATAGTACCCAAGCCGGACGCGGACGAACTCCTCACGTGGGCGGTCAGCACGGATGGCGCTCATGCGGCGATCCTCGGCGAGAGGGCGCTCCCCGGAGAGATGCGTGTAGAAGAGGCGCTGTATATATTCGACACCCGGACGAAGACGCAGACCGTTGCGATCCCGCTGCTCAGCAATAAGGAGCCGGATAGCACGAATGTCGGGAACTCCCCCGTCAAGTTCTACTACGCTGGCGATACCATCTACGTCGTTGGCACCGATGCCGGTCCCAATATCAAGGTGTGGTCTTTCAAGGAGGACGGCAAGCGCTTGGGCCTCATCACGGAGACCGGCAAGGCAGACGGCAGCGGTTTTTCAGTCTTCAAAGGCGGCGTCAACCTCATCGACGATACCCACATTGCGCTTGCCTCCGCCGGCCTGCGGACGATGCTGGTCCTTTCCGCCAGCGACGGAACGCGCCAGGAGCGCGCCCGGCGGGTGAGCCAGGCCCCCTGCACCGGGCAAGATATGGCAATCTTCAATCTCGACGAATCCTACGTCCTTTCAAAGGGATGCATGAAAACCCTTGCGAAGAGCTTCGAGCCGTACATCGATCTTGTCCCGCTCCGGCTGCCCTCGGGCGACTTCGTTGCAGCGCTCTCCGGCAAAAGCCGCGGCTCGCTCGCGATCCTCGACGGCAAGACGCTAACGGAAAAACGGCGCCTTGAGCTTCCACGCTGCGCAAAGTAATCGCCCGGAAAACCTCGATCCCGAGCCGCGGCATCGGCGCCTCATCGGCAATTCCCGCATCGGCTATCCCGCGCAGGCGCGCGACGCGCCCCGGCTTGAGCAAATGCACTGGGAGAAGCGCGCCGCCCCCGCCTCGCCGATCTTCCTGCGGTAGCGGCCGTGGTGGACGGCAAGTATTCTCTTTGTATTAACGGCGGCAGCTGTTTCTTATCTCGCTGCAAAGTGTTAGTCTGGCGTTTACCCTGAGAGATTTTGGATAAGGATTTTCGCCGTTATTAATTCTATGGAAATATGGAGGCACCCTAGACTGACGCAGCAAAAGCTGACATTAGAAAGGTGCATACCCCATGCGAAGTCTCGCTCTAGCTCTTTTAGCTCTATTGGCACCCGCCGCGATATTCCCGGTGGCTACTGCGGCAGTTGCAGCGGCACCATGGTCCCCAATGGGCGTCGTTAAAGCGCCCGCCATGGCCACCGAGGTTATCTATCGAAGAGGCCGCGCCGGCGCTGTTCGAGGCGGAGGCGTCTACCACCGCCGGGGAGCAGTCGCAGGCGGCGCGGCGGTCTCCGGCGGTGGAGCCGTTTCCGCGGGGCAAGGCGGTGTCTCCATGGGCGGCAGCGGCAATTCCGGCACCGGCGGTTCTACCGGCGGCGGTTCCGCCACCGTCTATTCCGAGGGCGGATCTACCGCAGGCGGCGCGGTTTACGGGCGTGGAGCATATGTCCGGGGCGGCGCGGTTCAGGGCCGCGGGGTTGCTGCGGGAGGGCGTTATTCCCGGGCGCGTCGCGTAGGGCGCAGGTAGCTTGAAGGCTGGCCGCGCTCGTTGCGCGGCCAGCTCCAACTTTCGCAGACACCCCCACAGCTCCGGAGCCATATTTGGCCGCTGTAGCGCTCTCGATACCAGCGCCGGGGCTTCATCCCCTGCGGCGGAGAGTTTCAGAAGTGCATGCAAGGGAGATTACTTGGCCCACTGTTTGGGTGTGATGCCCGGCGGCGGCGAGTTGCGCGCCTGCCTGAATGAGCATCGTGAAGAGCTTCCCCCCGCCTGCGCCAAAGTCCTCGCCGGATAAGTGCCGCGGTGAAGCCGCTGCAGCGCTACGAGTATAAGCTTACACAGTTAGAGCAATCCACGGCGGTATATTTTGAGAAACCGGCGTGCGGGCCTTCACATGCCTGTCATCAAACGGAGCTAAGCGTCCCAGAACTTTAAACACGAAGTTCAAGGACGGGCATGCCGGAGACGCTGTTGGTATTGGGGGGCATCCTAGGGTTGACGCTGTCCGGCTTGCTGGCCAGCACAATCGCCTTTGAGACATTCAAGTTCTGGCCCACGCCCGGCAATCGCACTTGGCAGAGCTTCCTGTTCTGGGGCCTGTTCCGCGGCCTGAACGTCGCCACGCTCGCCCTGGCTGTCATCTGCTGGCAGCCCTGGCAGGAGTTCTCCGCGCTACGCGGCACGGGCGCGGGCCTGGCGCTCGTTTGTTTCGGTCTATACGCCTGGGCGCTGCATGCCCTCGGCCGCGCCAACGTCTATTGCGGCCGCGACGGGCTCGTCACCGGCGGCATCTACGCCTGGACCCGCAATCCGCAATACGCAACCGCGATCCCAGCCTACCTGGGCCTGGCGCTTGCCACCGCCTCTGCCACGGTTCTTGCGGCAGCATCCCTGCTTGCACTCTGCTTCGTGCTGATGGCGTTTGCCGAGGAGCGCTGGCTCGAAGCCGCCTATGGCGCCGATTACCTGCGCTACCGGCGCGAAGTTGCCCGCTTTTACAATTGGCGCCACGCGCTGGCGCTGCTCAAGCAGGCGGTCATGCCGGAGCGGCAGGCCGCCGAGGAACCTGTGTCCGAACGGCCTTAGGCCTGCGTTCCGCCGGAGGTCCCTTGTCCCCAGCCGCGAGCAGATAGGAACGAAGCGATGCAAAAGGACAGCAATCTGGACGGGAGCCGGCCCCGCGAGCCTCGCCAGTACCGGACGCTTTTCGTGTCCGATCTTCACCTTGGCGCGCGGGCCTGCCAGGCGGACGCCTTCCTGGATTTCCTCCGTTACAATGAAGCGGAGACCATCTATCTCGCGGGCGACATTGTTGACTTCTGGAGCTTGAGGCGCACGCCCCTCTGGCTGCAATCGCACAACGACGTACTGCAAAAGCTCTTGCGGAAAGCGCGCAAGGGAACGCGGGTCGTCTACGTCCCGGGCAACCACGATGAGGCGGTGCGCGGCTATTGCGGCACGGCTTTCGGCGCCATTGAGATCCATCATGACACTGTGCATGAGGCGGCGGACGGGCGGCGCTACCTCGTCATGCACGGCGACGAGTTCGATGTGGTGGTCCGCTATGCGCGATGGCTGGCGCTGCTCGGCGACCGCTCCTATGAATTCGCGCTTTCGTGCAACGGGCCGCTGAACTTCATCCGGCGCCGGCTGGGCTTGGGCTTCTGGTCGCTCTCGGCCTATCTGAAGCTGCGCGTGAAGGGCGCGGTGAATTTCATCGGCGAATTCGAGCATGCGATTGCCGCGGAAGCGAAACGGCGCAACGTGGATGGCGTGATTTGCGGCCATATCCACCACTTGGCCGACCGGAAGATTGGCGGGGTCCGCTACATCAATTGCGGCGACTGGGTCGAAAGCTTGACCGCCATCGCCGAGGACCACAGCGGCGCGTTTCATCAAATCCGCTGGCAGCAGGCCGCTGCAAAGCCCGCGCGAATTGCGGCCTTGCCCGCTCCGCTGCCCGCTATCGAGGCGATGCCGGCCGGGGCGCTTGCCGCAAACTGGGCCGGCGCTTCCGGCAAGCCGCTGGCGAACGTTGCGGCGCAGGCCCGCGAAGACATGGCTACCGTGGAATAACTCAAGGAGGATCGATTTGGCTAACGTTGCGGAGGTGAAAAGAGCGACGAGCGCCGCCATGATTGGCGCCGCCGTGTGCCGGAGCAAGCCGCTTTCTGCCGAGGGGCTGCGCGAGCGGCTCTTCACGCTGGCATTCTCGAATTTGGTCTATGCGCAAATCTGGGAGGATCCGGCGGTCGACCTTGAGGCGCTGGCGCTCGACGGCGCGAGCCGCGTTGTCACCATAGCCTCGGGCGGCTGCAATGTGCTGAGCTACCTCACCGCGGGGCCTGCGCATATAGCGGCGATCGACATCAACGGCGCGCATGTGGCGCTCAACCGGCTCAAGCTAGCCGCCGCCCGGCACCTGCCCGATTACGACTCCTTCTACCGCTTCTTCGGCGCGGCAAACGCATCCGGAAACGTCGCGGCCTTCAGCCAGTACATCCTGCCTCACCTCGATCCGCAAACGGCGAGCTACTGGCAGTCGCGCTACGGCCTGCGCCGCCGCCGCCGCATCAAGCGGTTCACCAGCAATTTCTACCGCGCCGGCCTGCTTGGCAGTTTCATCGGCGCGAGCCACTTCGTGGCGCGGCTGAACGGCGTCAATCCGCGCATGATCCTGAAAGCGCAGACGCTCGAAGAGCAGCGCCGCATCTTCGAGCAGAAATTCGCGCCTCTGTTCGAAAGGCGGGCGCTGCGCTGGCTGGTCAACCGGCCTGCCTCGCTCTATGGGCTGGGCATTCCTCCGGCGCAGTACAAGGCCCTGGCCGGCGAGAGCGGTATGGCGGACGTGCTCAAGAAGCGCCTGGAACGCCTGGCTTGCGGCTTCCCGCTGTCGGAGAACTACTTCGCCTGGCAGGCGTTCGGCCGCCGCTATGCGCCCTCTGGCGGGCCGCTGCCCCCCTATCTCGACCGGGCGAATTTCGAGCTGGTGCGGACGAACGCGCCGCGCGTCTCGGTGCATCACGCCTCGTTCACCGATTACCTCGAAAGCGCGCCGGACGGCAGCCTCGACCGCTACATTCTCCTCGATGCCCAGGACTGGATGAACGATGCCGTGCTCACGGGCCTGTGGGAGGAGATTACCCGGACGGCGCGGCCAGGCGCGCGGGTGATTTTCCGCACCGCCGGCGAGGCGACGATCCTTCCGGGCCGCGTGCCCGATGGTATCCTCTCCCGCTGGCACTATGCGGAAGAGCTTTCCCGCGAGCTTACCCTGAAGGATCGCTCCGCCATCTACGGCGGTTTCCACCTTTACATTCTGCAGGGGTAAGCGCGATGCAGGCCGCCACAGCCGGGGAGAAGATGGATGCCATCTACCGCCGCCAGCGCCACATCTACGACGCCACGCGGCGCTACTATCTTCTTGGCCGCGACCGGCTGATCGCAAGCCTCAAACCGCCGGCGGGCGGGGCGGTGCTTGAGATCGGCTGCGGCACGGCTCGCAACCTCATCCAGGCCGCGAAGCGCTATCCGGACGCGCGCTTTTTTGGCCTCGATATTTCGGAAGCCATGCTCACGTCCGCGCGCACCGCCGTCTCGCGTCACGGCCTGCGGGCGCGCATCGTGCTGGGCCAGGGCGACGCCACGGCCTTTCAGCCGGCCGCGCTTTTCGGGCGTGACGGCTTCGAGCGCATCTATATCTCCTATTCGCTGTCGATGATCCCCGTTTGGGAGGACGCCGTAAGGCACGCCATGGCGCAACTCGCGCCGGGCGGAGAGCTGCACATCGTCGATTTCGGCGATTTTGCGCGCTACCCAGCACTCCTGCGCCGCGCGCAGCTTGCCTGGCTGCGGCGCTTCTCCGTTGTGCCGATCCCTGGCATGCAGGAAAAAATCGCAGCGTTGGCGGAAAAGGCGGGGCTGTCCGTGGCGGCTGAAAGCCTTTATGGCGGCTATTCGATCCAGATGTGCCTTCGCCGGTGACCGCTGCCCCGGAACGCAAAACCCGATGAAGCCACGTCAACCCGCACCGGCCGGATGCCAGACTTTTCAAGGCGGAAGTTGCGAGCCTCCTGAGCAGGGTTCCACGACGCTTGAACTTTCAGCGCCTTGGCGGCTGAAGGCCGAGTGCGGATGTACGGGACATAGGCCAGATCGTCTCCTATCAGGAGGCAAGCAGGAGTGGCGCAACGCCAACCCAGACTGTTAACCTTGGAACCTTCTGTGTGCCGACGGTGCCGATCACATTAGGAGCGCATAACAAATCCATTTGAAGAAAAGGTGTCAACGGGCGTGACACTAGTGGTTGTGAAATAAGTGCATGCCGTTGTCTCGGATACCCCGGCCGAAAACATACATTGGTTACAAACGGCTTTGGCGTCTACGAGGGTGGCAAACCGGTCTTCCAACGAAGACACCCAAGTTGACCAATGTTCGTCAAGCCATTTTCCAAGCTTCTGCACGTCAGCTAGGTCTACTTTTTTCTTATCAATCCTTCCTGTACTCATATGAAAAAGGAACGTGTCGAGGTTATTGAACAACAGCTCTGCTTCCGATTTGGAGTGGTTATGTACGTAGTCATCAGCTCTATAAGTCGTGTTCTTGTTCCCTTCATGCCGCAAAAAATCATACAAGTTTCGAGCGTGGATGCAGAAAGCCTCGAACGCAATATTCCATTCAGGCCCTGGTGGCGTTTCGTGCATCTCCTTGAAGGTGAACCCGAGCATTTCCCGCTCATACTGGACGTGCTCCTTCAAATACGTAACCAGGTATGCCGCTTATCCCCTTGCCTCAGGGA
>PMBZ01000223.1 GCA_003153975.1 Hyphomicrobiales bacterium | reverse complement strand
AGGACTTCCTGCGGGGCGTACTAGCACCCGGGGCTGGCTTGAGGCGATGCCCAAGCGCGAGAAGTATGGCCGCACGTTCGCGCGGCTTTGGGTGGGGGGAAGGATGCCTCCGCGATTATGATCGCGGAGGCATGCCGCAGCCCTGTTTTTTTCCGGGGGAGGGGAGAAGCCGGGCTGGCGCGGCTCGATTGCCGGGAAAGGCGGACGGCGAGGCGATTCCGCTGTCTGAACGAACCGCCGAAGGATGGCTAAGCCTCTGAAATTGCTGGTAGCGGAGGAGAGACTCGCCCCCCGGCACGCCGATTATGATTCCGTTCCGTATCGCTGTTTTTCAACGGCTTATGCGCCGCGTGTAGCATCCATGTCGCATTCAGCCCAGAAGCCGGGCTTCGATCTGGGCTACAGCCCTCGCGTCGTCTTCGGCCGTTTTCCAGAGGTGACCATACAAATCGAAGGTCGTTTGTATCGAGCTATGCCCTATTACTGACATTAGCTTCTTTGGCGACCATCCTTGCTCAATGAACAAGCTGCTACAGCCCACAGGAAATCCAGACCCATTTGCGGCTAGCGCCGGCAGGATTTCCCGGGGATAAGCCGTACTTGCAAAGTATCGATTCCAG
This sequence comes from Hyphomicrobiales bacterium, assembly GCA_003153975.1. Lineage (GTDB taxonomy): Bacteria > Pseudomonadota > Alphaproteobacteria > Rhizobiales > Rhodomicrobiaceae > Rhodomicrobium. The sequence continues at coordinate 47,429 of PMBZ01000223.1, read as the reverse complement.
TGCATTGGCGGCCCAGGTGCCGCCACAGCGCTTCCGGCCTCGGGATTGCTTGGCTCCGCTCGCATACCTTACGGACTGGCGGGCTTGGGCTTGGGTGTCAGCGAAAGGGCGAGCGCCAGCCCAAGGCTGCCGGCCACGACCCACTCGCGCTCATGATTCTCCGGCGCTTGCCAGCCTTCATCTTTTAAGGAAGCCTGTTCTGGAGGGGTCGAGAGCACAACCATCGTTTGCCCAGGCGGGATGCGGACGCTGGCGCCATTGGCGTAGACGAGCTTCGCCGAGCCTTCGACCACCTTGACGCGATCGCCCTGAGCAACCTCAAGTCCCACGGACACGGGCTGATCGTTGACCAGCACCGCGCCCTGGATATCCATCAAAAATGCGGCCATCGCACCCGTGGCCGCCAGCGGCGCCGCGGCTGCAAACGCCGCTGCCGCAATCGCGAACATAATACCTTTCCGTAACACGCTTGACCTCTTGCTAAGTTTTTACCAACGCGATACACACTTTTACCGTTTCGGCATTAATAATGCAACCGTGTTGCGCGGCATGAAAGGCTTACACGTAAGATGTGTCATACAACCCACAGATTATGTCCAGTGCCGCTGCTACCCGTCCGCATAATGCAACCTTCGGTTGTATTATGCGGACCCCGGTGGCGCTGTCATCACCGTTCCGGCGGACTTTCAGATGTTCGATCTTCATAGTCACTTGCTCCCAGGCATCGACGACGGAGCCCCAGATTTGAGCACCTCGCTGGCGATGGCCCGCGTCTATGCGGATCAGGGCGTGCAAGCCGTTGCCTGCACCCCGCATATCCTGCCTGGCCTTTACCCGAACACCGGATCTGCCATCAGGCAGGCGGTAGCCGGGTTGCAGCTGAGAATCGCTGATGCAGGGATACCGCTCATACTTGCCACCGGAGCCGAGAACCATATCGTCCCGGACTTCGTGGACGGCCTCGCCCAGGGACATCTGCTGACGCTTGGCGATTCGGCCTATGTCCTGGTGGAACTCCCGCATCACGTGGCGCCCGCCCGCCTGGAGCACCTGTTTTTCAGCATCCTTGCCGGAAGATATGTGCCCATCCTGACCCATCCGGAACGGCTGTCCTGGATCGAGACCAAGTATCGCGTGGTCCAGCAGCTCGCGGCACGCGGCGTCTGGATGCAGATCACCTCTGGGTCGCTCGCCGGCCGGTCCGGCCGCAGGCCGCGCTATTGGGCGGAGCGCATGCTGGAGGAAGGGCTCGTCCACATCCTTGCAACCGATGCCCACAACACGGGTCCGCGTCCGCCCGATCTCCTGGAGGGGCGCGAGCGGGCCGCCCGCCTCGTTGGCGCCGCCCAAGCCCAGCATCTCGTGGCCACGCGGCCCCAGGGCGTCCTGATGAATAAGCCGCCCGGCACCCTGCCCCCGCCAACGCCTGGGCCAGCAACAGAGGAGCACCACGAAAATGACGAGCCTGCCCAAAGCCTTGGCCGCAATTCTCGCGGCAGCCTTAGTCAGCGCGTGCGGCGCCTCTTCAATTAGCCTGCTGCCCGGCGAAGATGCTCAGCTCGTCACATCCGCCCCAGCGCAGGCTCAGGAGCGCGCCACCGATACCGCCGCATCGCCGCCCGGCAAGGCACAACAGCCGGCCAGCAGCCGCCAGCACACGGAAGCCTCCCGCGAAGAGGCCCAGAAGAAGGCGGAGCAGTTCGCATCGGTGGCAGACCCCAACAGCAAGGCTTACCGGATCGGGCCGCGCGACGTGCTGGAAATTGCCGTGTTCAAGGTGCCGGATCTCTCCAAGACCGTTCAGGTTTCCGAGGCAGGGACGCTCAACTATCCGCTGGCCGGCGAGATCGTCGCGGGCAACAGGACCGCGCGCGAGATCGAGCAGGAGCTGACCAAAATCCTCGGTGCCAAATACCTGAAAAATCCGGCTGTTACAGTCTTCGTCAAAGAGCACAACAGCCAGCGCGTGACCGTCGAGGGCAGCGTGGTCAAGCCCGGCGTGATCCCAATGGCCGGCGGCTTGACGCTTTTGCAGGCCATAGCCCAGGCCGGAGGGCTTGGCCCCCACGCGGAGAAGACGGTGATCGTCTTCCGCATGGCTGACGGCAAGCGCGTACCAGCGAAATACGACGTGTCCGATATCCGCGATGGCAACGCGGAAGATCCGCAAATGCAATCCGGCGACGTTGTCATCGTGCCCAACTCGCAGATGAGGGAAGGGATCGACACGGTGGTGAAGTTCCTGCCGCTCGCCTCGATTGCTCCGCTGCTTTAGCGATGCCTTCGGACTGCCGCCCCTCTTCCATCCGCCAAGGCGTGCCATGGCGGCTCGAACCCGCCAGCCAGGGCATAAAATGCCGCGGCGAAGACATCGAGTCTTCGCAAATGAGGGCGCCTGCCGAAATCCCGGATATGGCGCCGTCACCGTCCGGGAGATAGCGCGCGCGGCATAATGCGATCGGATGCGATATGAATGCCGTCCCGGAACGAAGGACTGCCGCCCTTCCCCCGCTCCGCGTGCATTAACGCATCCGCGCGGTTGTATTGCCGGCGCTGACAAAAACCGCTACATCTTTGCCGTTCCACGATTTGGAGGGCAGCATGAGTGAGCAAGCGGTGGCTGGCCGGCGATCCCCGCCGTCTTCGTGGCCGGTGCAGGCAGAAACTGCGGTTGGCCTCGACGTCACCCAGCCCATGCCTCCGCTATATCCGGAGAAATTCATCCCCGTCGACCGGAGCACCATCGTTCAGCGCGCGCTGGACAGGCTTTTCGACGGCTGGCAGCGCCCCGTCGCGGCGGAAGTCGTGCGCTATATGGCCGCGCTGCGCCAAGCCGAGTCCGCGCGAATGCTCGACGAGTTGGTCGAGCTTTACGACCCCTTCAATCCCGACGATGAAACCGTTAACCTGACGGAGCTATCGCCCGCTGAAAAGAAGGCACAGCTCGACACGTTGAAAGACAGGGTCATCGCCCTCGTTACAAGCGCCAATTACAACGAAATAGATCAGGCCGCGCTCAAGATCATCTTCGAACAGGAATCCAACGTCGGCTTTCATGCCGAGGTCGATCTTTCCGAGTACGACTTTCATTTGCTCTACTACCGCGGCGCCGTAAAAGATAAGATCAAGGCCAAGAGCTGGAAATCGCTTTGGCTGTTAGAAAAGCCGGTAGAGGTCGACGCTTACCGGCGCCTCTTCATCGGCCTGAAGCTCAAGCCATTCGAGGCGCGGGTCGCCGAACTCATCCAAAAAGGCATGAGCAGGCGCAAGGCCAGGAATGCCGTGCGCCGCACCCGCAACAGCCAGCTTCTGGAGGGGGTCTCCGAGGACACGCTTCATCTCAAGGTTTTCCGGCGCATCCCGCGAGGCGAGCTGGAAATCCTGTTCCCGAACGCGGTCATCAAGTTCACGCTATTCGACAGGCTCTGGCTTTGGATCGGCTCGGGCGGCAGCACGGCTTTCGCCATTATCATGGCCAGCCTGAAATTCGTCGCGGCCGTCGCCATCAGCCTCGCTTTCGTGGCGGTCACCATCGCGGGCGCGCTCGGCGCGATATCCCGGTCGGTCTCCAACTTCTTCAATACGCGCACGCGCTATATGGCGAAGCTGGCCAAGGATCTTTACTTCCACAGCATGGCCAGCAATCAAAGCGTGCTTGGCCAACTCAACGACGATGCGGAGGAGCAGGACATCGCCGAGGCCGTCGTCGCCTATGCGCTCTTGCTGCGGCACGGCCATCGCGGGCTCGACGCGGTGAAGTTCGAGGCGGTGAAGTTCCTGAAGGACGAGTTCGACGTCGATTGCGCCTTCGATATCGAGGACGGCTGCGTGCATCTGCGCAAGCTGGGCCTCTTGGTCGAGGACGAAAACGGCCACCTGCGCATCCGCGATCTCGAAGACGCGCGCGAGCACCTCATCAACGAGTGGGCTGCCGTGCCGCGCATGGCCCGATAGAGCTGCCGGGTTCCGGCGAAGATAGCGGGGTTGGCGCAATGAACGGAGGGAATCTCCCCTCACCNNCCCATGGGAGAGGGGACGCCTTCTCAGCGGGCACAGCCGGACTCCCTCTCCCATGGGGAGAGGGCTGGGGTGAGGGGCGATTCCCTCCGTTCATTGCACCATCGAGCCACATTCAGGCCAATACGATATGACCATATCTCAGAAAACGGTGCTGGGCTTCGGCCCGGAAAGCGAGGCGGCGCAGGCTGCGGCTATCTTGGGCGAAACGCCGGGCTTCGAGGACTTTCCGCTGGTTGTGCTCGAAGAGGCCGGCCAGTGGCTCCTCGAATGCTACGATAACGGCGCGCTGGAGGCGGGCGCGCTCACGGCCGCGTTAACCAGCGCCGGCATAACGCCGCTCTCCGAGGCCATCGCCGCAATTCCCGACATGGATTGGGTCGTGGAGACGCAGAAGGCACTGCCGCCCGTGCGCGCCGGCCGCTTCATCGTCCACGGCAGCCACGACCGCGCCCGCGCGTTCTCGCAATGGGCCATCGAGATCGACGCCGGCCGCGCCTTCGGCACCGCCCACCACGGCACGACGAAGGGCTGCCTGCTCGCCATCGCCCGGCTAACGGGGGCCGCGAACCCACGTAGCGTGCTCGATCTCGGCACCGGCTCTGGCGTGCTCGCCATCGCCGCCGCCAAATCCTTCGCGCATCGGCCCCGTATCGCCGCCGCCGATATCGACCCCATCGCGGTGGCCGTCGCCCGCGAGAACTGCCGCAAAAACGGCGCCGCTGACAGCATCTGCCTCGCCGTTGGCGATGGCCGCAAGCCTGCGTTTGCCTATGCCGGCGCGCCCTTCGATCTCGTGGTGGCGAACATCCTGGCCAAGCCGCTGCTGAAGCTGGCACCACGCCTGCGCGAACTCACGGCGCGCGGCGGCGTTCTCATCCTGTCGGGCCTTCTCAGCGGTCAGGCACGCGAAATCCTTGCCCGCTATAGCGCGACAGGCTTCCGCCTGATGCAGCGCCGCGATCTCGAAGGCTGGGCCACACTCACGCTGAAGCGCGTGCATTGATGCCGCACCGCGACGCGGGTTTGCGGCGATGGATGTAGACGAGGAGATTATTGCCAAGCTCAGGGCGATGAGGGACGAAAGAAGAACGCCGGTTGAAATGCTTGAATGGCTGGTGCAGGAATTCCAGAACGCGCCACGAAATATAAGCGTACCGATCAATTGGGCGTGTGTTTTTGTATTCCGCGAAGCATTCAACCTTGGCATACATCCAACCAGTGCAATTATCGGGTGGGCGCGTTTTGGCCGCTGGGAGGTCACAGACGCCAATCTCAACCAGTGGCTGGGTGAGGTAATTTATAAATAGGTTTACTCGATAGGCTCTGCGGCCATCGGAAGTCCATGCCAGGAATGCAGCACAATGCAGCAACGCGATTCTGAAGCAGCCAGCCGCTTAGGCGCCCTGCGCGCCGTTCTCAAGTCATCCAGGCTGAACGGCTTCATCGTTCCCAAGGCCGACGAGTTTCAGAACGAATATGTGCCTGCCTATGCGGACCGGCTCGCCTGGCTCACGGGCTTCACCGGCTCGGCCGGCCACGCGGTAATTCTCGAAGACAAGGCCGTCCTCATCGTCGACAGCCGCTATACGCTCCAGGCCAAGGCAGAGGTGAGTGCTGGGCTTTACGCGGTCGAACTGTTCCCGAAGACGAAGGTGTCCTCCTGGCTCGCCGCGAACGCGCCCCAAAGCGCGGTTATCGGCTACGACCCGGCCCTCTTCACGCTTGCGGGTATCAAGCCCTTGAAGGAAGAGGCAGCCAAGAAGGGCTTCAAGCTGCGCCCCTGCCGCGGCAATCCCGTGGACCGCATCTGGAAGGACCGCCCCGCCGGCATCCACGCGCCAATCTTCATCCACGATGAGCGCTTCGCGGGCGAAAGTGCGAGAGCCAAGCTCGCCCGTGTGCGGGAGGCCATCCAGGAGAGCGGCGCGGCGGGCCTGTTCATCTCAGCGCCCGATGCGGTGGCGTGGCTGCTCAACATCCGGGGGGCCGACGTGCTGCACACGCCGTTGCCGCTGGTGCGGGCTTATGTGCCGGCCTCGGGCCAGCCGCTGCTGTTCACCGCGCCGGGGCACATAACGCCGGAAAACCGCAAGGCCATCGGGAAACTGGCTCAGATCGCCAGCTTGGCCGGCCTGCCGAAGGTTCTGCTGGGCCAGATCGAGCCCGGCGCGAAGGTGATGATCGACAACGCGCGCACCACGCTGACGATAGCGGCGGCGCTAAGAGCCTGCAAGGCGAAGCCCGTCGAAGCACCCGACCCTTGCACGGCGTTCAAGGCCAGGAAGAATGCCACCGAACTTCAAGGCGCGCGCAACGCTCATTTGCGCGACGGTGCGGCCCTGTGCCGGTTCCTGGCCTGGCTCGACGCGGAGGCGGCGGCCGGCGCGATTGACGAGTTGGCGGCCTCGGACAAGCTCGAAGCGTTCCGGCGCGAGACGGGCGAATTCCAGGATGTGAGCTTCGACACCATCTCGGGCGCGGGTTCGAACGGCGCCATCGTGCATTACCGCGCGAGCCCAGCGACCAATAGGAAGCTGCTGCCCGGCACGCTCTATCTCACCGATTCCGGCGCGCAATACCGTGACGGTACCACCGACGTAACCCGCACCGTGGCCATCGGCGAGCCAACGGAGGAAATGCGGCGGCATTATACGCTGGTGCTCAAGGGCCACGTCGGCATCGCGGCGGCCCGCTTCCCCGCGGCCACGCGCGGCGTGGATATCGACGGCTTCGCGAGGCGCGCCCTCTGGGCCTCGGGCCTCGACTACGGCCACGGCACCGGCCACGGCATCGGCAGCTTCCTCTCCGTGCATGAGGGGCCGCAGTCTATCTCGCGCAACGGCATGGTGGCGCTGGAACCGGGCATGATCGTCTCCAACGAGCCGGGCTATTACCGCGAGGGGGCCTACGGCATCCGCCTCGAAAACCTCTGCGCGGTCACGGAGCCGCAGGCCATCGCGGGCGGCGAAATCCCGATGATGGGCTTCGAAACCCTGACGCTGGCCCCCTTCGACCGCCGGCTCATCGTGCCCGGAATGCTCGCCGCCGAAGAACTCGATTGGCTCAACGCCTATCATGCGCGCGTGCTGAAGGAACTCTCGCCTCTCCTCAAGGGTAGCGCCCTGAAGTGGCTCAAGGCCGCCGCCGCACCGCTTTAAGTGTGTGCATAAATCGAACCGGGCCGTGGGCGTGGCAAGAACGAGGCGGTTCTCCACGCCGCGCGTTGCTGAATGCTGCCCCCGCTATTCGTGGCGCTGGATCGCGGAATGCTTCTTCGTGTCGCGCATGGTCACATAGACGGTGAGAGAAAGCGCGATGATGGCGGTCAGGTAGTAGGCGAACCAGTTTTCATGCCCGATGGACTTGAACCAAAGCGCGATGGGGTCGGCCGTGCCGCCGAAGATGGAAACGGTCAGCGCGTAGGGAACGCCGACGCCGGTCGCGCGCACGTTCGTCGGGAACAGCTCGGCCTTCACCACGGCGTTGATCGAGGTGTAGCCGCTAACGATCGTCCAGGCGCCGGCTATGAGCAGGAACGCCGTGAACGCCGATTTGGTCTGCATGAGCGTGGAGAGCAGCGGGATCGTGAACAGCGTGCCGCACACGCCGAAGAAGATCAAAAGCCACTTGCGGCCGATCCGGTCCGAGAGCGCGCCGTAGAGCGGCTGCAGGAACAGCGCGAAGATCAGGCTCGATGCCGTCACCGCGGTCGTCTGAATGTCGGTGAGGCCAACGGAAAGGCGCAGGAATTTCTGCATATAGGTCGTGTAGGTATAGAACGCCGCGGTGCCGCCAGCGGTCAGCCCCACCACGATCAGGAGTTCGCGCGGGTAGTTGAACAGCGACCGCAAAGTGCTCTCGCGCGCGGCCTTGCTCGCTTCGATATAGGCGTCCGTCTCGTGCAGATTGCGCCGCATCACGGCGGTGATAACGGCGAGAGCCGCGCCGATAACGAAGGGTATGCGCCAGCCCCAGGCGCGGATCTCGTCCGAGGTCAGGAACACGTTCTGGAGGATCAGGAGAACGAAGATCGCGCAGAGCTGGCCGCCGATCAGCGTGACGTATTGGAAGCTCGAATAAAAGCCGCGATTTTTCGCGTCCGACACCTCGACAAGATAGGTGGCGCTGGTGCCGTACTCGCCGCCGAGGCTCAGTCCCTGGAGAATGCGCGCGAGGCCCAGCACAACGGGTGCCGCGATGCCGATGGACGCGTAGGTGGGTGTGGCCGCGATCACCAGCGAGCCGAAGCACATCAGCAGCACCGACGCCGTCAGCGCGTTCCGGCGCCCGTACAGGTCGGCCAGCCGGCCGAATAGCAACCCGCCCAGCGGCCGCACGATGAAGCCCGCCGCGAACAGGATGGCAGCGTTGAGCTGCTGCACCACCGGGTCCGAGGATGGGAAAAAGGCGGCGGCGAAATAGAGCGCGAAGGCGGCGTAGGCGTAGAAGTCGTACCACTCGACGAGATTGCCCGCCGAGCCGATGAAGATCGCCTTCAGCCTGCGCCTCATGTCAGCGGCGGGCGAAAGTGGCAGCGGCGGCTCATTGCGTGGCGGCATTGGCTTCCCTGGCAGATAAGGCAGACCGTATACCGACAATCGCCCGCCTGGCGGCGGCGCATCAAGCCATACTTTCGGTGTCATCTGGCAACGGCCGCTCCACCGCCGTGCACTGGTTCTCAACGCGCTGACTTCGCGAGGAAATCTCCCCTCACCCTGTCCCTCTCCCCGCGACCTCGCCTTGGCGAGTTCGCATCTTGGTGTGTCCGCATTTACACGCCCCCCCTCAACGGGCACCGGCATTGCACATCGGTTGCACGTCTTGCACCTTGTGCGCGGCCCCGGCCTCTTCTAAGTCTGGCGCATGGGAACTACAAATTCGACGCTCGCACATAGCCCGGACATCGCCGCGCTGGCGGAACAGGTGCGTGCCGGCAACCGCGTGGCGCTGGCCCGTGCGATCACGCTCATCGAAAGCCGGAAGGCTGACCACCGGCCGCGGGCGCGGCAGCTTCTGACGCTCTTGAACAGCGCCGCCGGGCGCTCGCAGCGCGTGGGCATTACCGGCGTTCCGGGCGTGGGCAAGTCCACGCTGATCGACGCGCTGGGCAGCTACCTCACCGGCCAGGGCCACCGCGTGGCTGTGCTGGCGGTCGACCCGTCTTCGAGCCGCTCTGGAGGCGCGATCCTTGGCGACAAGACCCGCATGGCGCTGCTTGCCGCCGATCCGAACGCCTTCATCCGCCCCTCCCCTTCCTCCGGCACGCTGGGCGGCGTGGCGCGGACCACGCGCGAGACCATCCTCCTATGCGAGGCGGCGGGCTTCGATGTCGTGCTGGTCGAAACCGTGGGCGTCGGCCAATCCGAGGTCACGGTCGCGGGCATGGTGGACTTCTTCCTGGTGCTGATGCTGGCGGGCGGCGGCGACGAACTCCAGGGCATCAAGAAAGGCGTGATGGAACTGGCCGACATGATCGCCATCACCAAGGCGGACAGCGGCAACGAGGGCGCGGCCCGCTCGGCGGCCGGCGATTACAAGGCGGCGCTGCGCATTCTCACACCGCCCAGCGCCGCCTGGCAGCCGCCGGTTATTACCATCTCCTCGCGCGAAGGCCACGGGCTCGGCGAGCTTTGGGCGAATGTCGCGCGCCACCGCGCCGCGCTCACGGCCAGCGGCGAGTTCGAGGCCAAGCGCCGCGAGCAGGATGTGAGTTGGATGCGCGCCATGATCGAGGAGCGCCTGCGCCAGTCGTTTTTGTCGAACGGGGCGGCGGCGGCTAAAATCGCGGAGCTGGAACGCAAGGTGCGGGCAGGCGTAACACCGCCCTCCGTCGCCGCCGACGAAGCCGCCTCCCTCATCGCCGGCCTCCAATGAATTTTTGCACCCAGCCGTCGGTGCGCGTGCTGGTGACGGGCTTCGGGCCATTCCCCGGTGTCGAGCGGAACGCCTCCGCTTCCGTCGTACACGCACTGACGCTATCCGCCGTCCCGCCAGGGATCGAGCTTTTCGCGCGCGTCATCCCCGTCGAGTGGACGCAGGCAAGGGCCGTGGCGCGGGAGGCGATTGCCTGGGCGCGCCCGGACGCCATTCTGCACTTTGGGGTAACGAAGCGCGCGGCGGGGTTCGAGATCGAGACGCGCGCCATCAACATGAGCGGGCCGAAGCAGGACCGGGCGGGGATTGCGCGGCCCGGTATGCCGCTTGCGCGTTCCGCCGCGCCGGTATTGCACGGAACGCTGCCGCCCCCGGCTCTATTGCGGGCGCTCAGGCTCCAGGGCTTTCCCGCGCAGCTTTCGAGAAACGCCGGGCGCTACCTCTGCAACGCGCTCTATTATTGGAGCCTTGCGGACGCGGGCACCGGCGGCGCGCTGGTGAGCTTCGTTCACATGCCGGCTATCGGCATCGAGGTACCGGCGAAGACCTGCCTCACCTTCGAGGACGCCGTGGCGGGCGCGCATGTTCTCGTTCGCGCCAGCGCCCAGGCTGTGCTATGCGCAAAGCAGAAGGTTACGTGCAAGGACGGGGGGCCAAAAAGCCATGGATCGCAGGCATTTCGTGGGGCTCGGCGGGGTGGCCGCGCTTCTTGGAGCAGGTAGCGCCGAAGCTGCGACACCAGCCGCAGCCCTTGCCAGCAGAACCCTTCTCGATTTCGGCGTCAGCCCCGGCTCTCCGGTGGATCAGTCGGACGCCATGCAGAAGGCCATCGACGAGCTGGCCGCCTCGCGCCAGCCCATCGTGATCCCGGCGGGAAACTACCGCGTCCAGAAGCTGGTGCTCCCCTCCAACGCCACCGTGCTCGGCGTGCCCGGATTGTCGGTGCTGACCGCGCCGGGGAAAGCACCCATTTTCCAATGCGCGGCCCAGGATGTGAGCCTCCGGGGTGTCGCCTTTGCCGGCTTCGCGCTCATGGCGCTCGAATGCCATAACCTCACGGTTTGCGATTGCCAGGTTCTCTCAAGCGGCGGCGACGGTATCGTGTGCACGGGCACCGGCTTGTTCATCGCTGGCAACAGGGCCACGGCTTGCGCCAAGGCTGGCATTCTGGCGGGCGGCGACGGCATGGTGACGAACAACCTCGTGAACGGCCCCGGCCAATTCGGCTTGCGGCTGGGCGCCCCCGGCCGGCTCGGCACGCTGACCGTGATAAACAACAGGATCGAGGGCACTGCCGTGGGCATCGGCGCGTCGGACGCCGCCAAGGGCTATGCGCTGATCGCGATGAACATGATCGTAGGCGCGAAGAGCGGCGGCATCCGCGCGCTGAACGGCGAGGAGCTTACCGGCAAGGACTTGACGCACGGCGGCTCCGAAGCCTTCCGCAACCTCGCCATCGCCGCCAACGTCTCGCTTTGACGGCGGGCTGACGGCGCGGGAGGGGCGGCGATCCACACAGCGCGCACAACCCCTCACCCTGTCCCTCTCCCTCTGGGAGAGGGGACGCCCTAACAACGGGCACGGCGGGACTCCCTCTCCCATGGGGAGAGGGCTGGGGTGAGGGGAGGTCCCCTCTGGTCAAGGCACACCCCCTCAGCGGCAACGCTCTCTAGCTCTTCTCAGCGGTTCCTTTGCCCGCTGATTTCACGGCATATTCCAAGGCTTTCTCAGCCACTTGCTGGACACCCTCCTTCGCAAGCTTCGCGCCCAGGTGGTGGGCGCCGTGGCACGCGGCATGGTGAGCCGCCACCTTCTTGAGCGCCAGCTTGCCCGCGATTTTCGCGAGAAACAGGGGCAGGAAATGAATGGCCATGGCGCTCTCCCAAGCTTCGGTTGCCGGGATTATTGCAAATCGGCTCAGAACCCCGCAAGCACCGTACGCGTGTGCCCGACCACGGGCGCGGCGGAAAAGTGCGGCCCCACAAGCTTGCGCCACTCCTGAAACTCTTCCGCCCCGCGAAAATGGACCACGTGGTCCTCGACCGTCTCCCACTTGACCACGAGCCGGTATTTGCAAGGCGTTTCGATCGAACGCTGCAGCTCCAGGCCCCGGCAGCCCTTGGAGCGCTTGAAAAGCGGCACCGCCTTGGCAACGGCGGCCTCGAACAGGGCCTCTTCGCCCTCCTTCACTTCAATCTCCGCGATCTCGAAAATCATGGCGCCTCCTCGCTTTTTGCGGGCGCCAGCTTAACAGCGGCAAATGCCAGCGTCACCATGAGAAAAAGCGGGCGCGCTCCTCCTGCTAAGCCATTGATGTACCGCGCGGAATCTTCGTGGCGGAATATGCTTTTCTTGGCGCGGAATTGCGGTATCCTTTCAGTCTTCCGGGGGGGAAAGATAATGAGGGATAGGATGACAGCACACAGGCAGGTTGCAGCATTGCCGCTGCGGCGCACAAAGAGCGGCGCCGTGGAAATTCTGCTTGTCACCTCACGCACGACAGGCCGCTGGATCGTCCCCAAGGGCTGGACTTCGAAACGGCTCAAGGACTGCAAGGCCGCGGCCCGCGAGGCGAGGCAGGAAGCCGGCGTCAAGGGCAAGATCGAGCCGAAGGCCATCGGCACCTACCGCTATGTGAAGGCCGAGCTTGGAGAGGCCGCCCCCATCGACGTGGCAGTATATCTGCTGTCCGTGCGCAAGCAGGTCAAGCGCTGGCCCGAGAAACACCAGCGGCGGCGCGCGTGGTTCCATGTCCTGGACGCGGCGCGCAAAATTGCGGAGCCCGAGCTGTCGTCGCTGATCGGCGCGCTGGAAAGGTTGGCCAAGCCCACGCCGAAGGCGAAGCACGCGCTTGTCGCCGCGTAAAAAGGCCGTAGCCCCTGAGCATCCGCGGTTCCAAGCTTACCGTCATCCTGCCGTTGGGCATAACCCAAACGCTGGCCTGGGCATCGAGCTTTTACCTGCTTGCCATTCTGGCCGAGCCCATTGCCCGTGACACCGGCATGACCACCGCTGCCGTGTTCGCCGCCTTTTCCGGCTCGCTCCTGATCCCGGCTGCCATCGGCCCGCGCGTAGGCAAGACCATCGACAGGATCGGCGGCCGGCTGGTCCTGATCCTATCCAACCTATCATTTGCCCTGGGCCTTGGCCTTCTCGCCGCCTCAAGCTCCTGGCTGCCGGTGTGCGTGGCCTGGGCTTTCCTTGGCGCCGGCATGGGGATGGGCCTTTACGACGCGGGTTTTGCAACGCTCGGGCGGATTTATGGAACGGAGGCGCGGGGACCGATTACGGGCATCACGCTGATGGCGGGGCTCGCAAGCACCGTGGGCTGGCCGCTGACGGCCTGGGCCTTGGCGCATTTTGGCTGGCGCGAGGCCTGCCTCGGCTGGGCGCTGGCCCACATCGTCATCGGCATCCCGCTCAACGCAAGCCTGCCCAAGACCCCAAGCTTCAAGAACGGCGGACGCCCGGCCCCAGCCCCCAAGCTCGAAATGGACCGGACGATGTGGCTCCTGGCCTTTGCCTTCACCTCGGGCTGGATTATTGCAACCGCGATGGCGGTACATTTCCTCCGCCTTTTGGAAACTGCCGGGGCCACGCCGGCGCAGGCTCTGCTCGCAGGCACGCTGATCGGCCCGGCCCAGGTAGCGGCGCGGCTGGCCGATGCGGTGTTGCTTAAGAGATCCCATCCGCTGCTGTCCGCCCGGCTGGCAGCAGCATTGCATCCAGCCGGAGTTGCACTGCTGACGCTTGGGGCGGGCGCGATCCCAGCTTTCGCGCTTTTGCACGGCGCAGGCAACGGCATCCTGACCATCGCGCGCGGCGCCCTCCCGCTCGCGATCTATGGCCCGGCCAACTATGGCTACCGCCTGGGGCTCCTGGGCGCACCGTCCCGCATCGGACAAGCCGCCGCACCCCTGCTTTTCGGCCTACTCATCGATGTTTCCGGCCCCTGGACGCTCCTGTTTTCCGCCGCCCTTGGCCTCGCCTCCCTCGCCGCCTTCTTATTGGTGAGCGGCTCGACCCACCCTCCAAGGGGCGCGGAATAAACCAACCGGACCGGACCTGCCCTGCCCCTATCCGCTCAAGTTTAATCGAATCCGCCCAGGCCAAATCCCGCCGCCTTAACCCGTGCCTGCTAGGGTTGCGCCAACATAGAGCGCCGTTGAGAAGTATGCGGGCAGTCATGCGAAGTGCCGCTGGTTCAGTAATCGCCGCAGCGAACAAGCGCTCTGGACATTGTGCGGCCGCGTTTGCCACGGCCCCGGTCCAGCTCGCGCAAAGCGCGGCGGCCGGCGCACGGAACGGCAGCTCGAACAGAACTATTTCAGCCCGGCTTGCCCAGCGCGCAAGGGAAAGACCAGCTTGGCGGCTCACCCAGACCCGCCGCCGCGCGCAGGCTTCCAGATCGCCAACACGAACCAGGGCGGCAAGCGGCAACTCCGCCGGTGCATATGGAGCAGGTGCGTCATGATTCTGTTCGAAGAAACAAGACCGGCCACGCAAGAAGAAATTCGCTGGCTTAGAAACAACCTGCGCAGACGGCTCGAAGATTCATGCGTGCGCGGCACGGATCAGGGGACCGGCGGCGGCTGCCTCACCCTGCCCCTGATCGACAGCATCCTCATTGCCATCACGGGGATCGCCAATACGGTCGTGCAGTACGCGTCGCCAAAACCGACCTTCATGTCCCTTGAGGTCAGCCTCGTCAGCTTCTCGCTCCGCATCGAGTTCAGCCACGATGGGGGCAGCATCGAGGATTTCTTCAAGAACCTGGACAATGTGGACCAGACCCGCCCGGCCACCGCCTTCGCGGGCCGCGGCCCCGCGATCCTGTCGCAAAGCCTGCGCGACATCGAATACCTGCCAGGAAATCCGAACCGGCTCATAGGCTGGGCCAAGTTGCGCAAAGCGCAGCCGCATGTCCTCATCATCTGCGAGGACGATGAGGATCGCAACAGCCTCGCCACCATGCTCACCCAGAACTACGACACGAGCAGCGTCAAGACGGTGGCCGAGGCCCAGACTGCCATCGCCAAGAAAAGGGTCGACGCGATCCTCGCCGATTACGACCCGAGCTTTCATCGCGAGGGCATTTTCCAGGCCGAGTTCGACCAGGCCCCCGTCCCGGTCGTGCTCATGGCCTGGCCGGACGAGTTCGAGGAATTCCGGCGCTATCCGTTCTATATCGACCAGTGCCTGCCCAAGCCGATCACGACCTTCGCGCTGATCACGGCGCTGGAGGTGGCGATTGCGAGCTATACGAGGCGGCTGATCCACCTCGCCAACTACTTCGGACGCAGCGCCGGCGTGCTGCTCGCAAACGAGCTAAGTCACGAGCTTCCGGGCTTCAAGATGGAGGTGCTTTCGGGCACTGCCTCCTATGGCGGCGGCGACTTCGCCCTGGCACTCGAAGGCGAGGATTTCACCCGCCTGGTGCTCGCCGATATCATGGGCCACGGCATCAAGGCGAAGGCCGGCGCCATCGCCCTTTCCGCCATCGTCAGGACCATCCACAGCCAGAATACCTTGAGCGTCGGCATGCTTCTGCAGAAGGTCTCGCAGGTTATCACCACCGAGCCAGCCTTCACCGACATCATAAGCACGATGATCGCCGTGGACATCTTCACCGATGGACACGTCGAGGCCGCGAGCGCTGGCCACCCGCCCGTTGCAATCATCTCGCACGATAACAGCTACGTTCTACCTGTGACCGGCCCCATTCCCGGCCTCCTGGCCGAACCCGTGTACAAGACCGCGAAGTGCCAGCTCCGGCGCGGCGACAAGGTCGCCATCATCACGGACGGGATCGACGCCCAATCCTCGGCCACCGCGGAGTTTCCGGTCCGGCTCCTCAAGCAGCTTGCGAGATATCAATACTTGCCAGTGGCGCAGCTCAAGCCCGAGATGGAAAAGTGGCTCTCCCGCCGCCTTGGGCCGGCTCCCAAGGACGATTGGACGCTGATGATCGCCGAGTATTCCGGAACGGGCGCCAGCACCTTCTGCAAGCGCCAGGATGCCCCGGAGGAAATGCACTCTCCGGCAGCCAGCCCGCTGGCCATTGGCTCGTAAACCCCGTCATTACAAGCTTGGCCCGCGTTTTTCGTAAGATTGCGGAGGGTTCTGTTCCAACGGGCGGGGCTTTGGGGACCGGAGCCGATACCGGGCTATCGGCAAGGCCGGAAAAGGCCCGCCGGGACACCGGCCACGCAAGGGCGCGCGGGGAGTCGGAGAATTGCGGGCCTGACTTGGCGCGGATACCCCAGCGTGAATGCCGGAACGCGCTCCGCACCTTGGCGCGCCAGATACATCGTCCCCGCAACACTACCTCCCGTGGGGCTCACGGCTTGACCGGCGCGGCCTATTGGACACGTTAACGCGATAAGTGACCCGCAGCCCAAGCATCCTGGATCGCGGCGCGCGCCTCCAAGATCGCTGGGTGCCCCGGAAAGGCTTCTTGGACTACTCGCAGAATACGGGAAGGAGATGCAGGTTCGTAAAGAGCTGCAAGGGCTGGCCTTTCAGTCCGACGATTTTGAGCTTATGGCCGGCGGAAATCAGCCGTTTATGCAGAAAGACGAGGATGCCGAGGCCGGAGCTGTCGACAAACTCGACCTTCGAAAGGTCCAGGACGACATCCTCGCCCGCCTCGGCAAGGCGCTCGATCTCAGGCCGCACGCGGGCGACGTAGGAGGCGTCGAGGTCGTCGTCGATATTGTATTTCTGAGACATTGCGAACTCTATGGTTATCGCTGACTGCTACCTGATAGTGTCCGAAGTTTCTTGCCACAACCTTACCATCCCCGGGCGCTCTCCACCGATTTCCCAAGGCGCCCCGTCAATGCCCGCACAACCGGCGCCCCCTCAGCCTTCAGGAACCAAGCTAGTGGCCTGTACCGGCTAAAATGAGTGGTTATGACGCCGGAATTTTTTGACGTGGTGAAGCTGGAAGGCGCAGGCTGTACTGGACGTACAGTNNCAAGTCAGAACTATTCATTTTAGCCGGTACAGTCCACTAGGCCCCGCCGATGAGGATGCCCGCGGCGAGCACGATAAGCCCGCCGACGACGATCTGGAATACGGCCTGAAGGAATGGCGTATCCATATAGCGCGAGCGGATATAGGCGATTGCCCACAGCTCGATCAGCACGATGAAGCCGGCGATGGCGGTGGCGATCCAGAAAGCGCTGGCCCAGGTGTCCGGCACCATATAGGGCAGGCTGTGGCCGAGCCCGCCGGCCGTGGTCATGGCGCCGCAAATGCCGCCGCGCAGGAGCGGCGAGCCGCGGCCCGTGAGCGAACCGTCGTCCGAGAGNNATGCCGGCGCCGATCGAGGCGGCGAGCCCGACCAGGAAGGTTGGCCAATTGGCGTGCGTGGCAAAGGCGGCGGCGAACAGGGGTGCCAGCGTCGATACCGAGCCGTCCATGAGCCCGGCGAGCCCCGGCTGGACGTATTGCAGGACGAACATGCGGCGTACGGTTTCATCCTCCTCCTTCTTGATATCGGGGGTCAGGATGCTGTCCGAGAGCTTGGCGGCAAGGCTCTCGTGCTTGGTCTCCGCCGCTGCCAGCTCGCCCAGCAGCTTGCGGATGCCCACGTCGGTGGCCTGTTCCTGCGCCTTTTCGTAAAAGCGATGGGACTCGAACTCCATCAGCTCCGTTTGCTTGCGTATGGTGTCCAGGGAAAGGTTGCGCGTGAGCCAGATCGGGCGCCGGCGCAGGAACCCCTTCACGTCCTCGCGGCGGATGGGCGGCAGGTGCGAGCCGTAGCGCTTCCGGTACGAATCGAGGAGCCAATCCCGGTGGACATGCTCCTCCGCCGCCATCTCGCGGAACACCCGCGCGGAGGCCGGGTAGCGCTCGTCAAGGTCTTCCGCGAAGGTCAGGTAGATGCGCGCGTCCTCCTCCTCCGCAGAGATGGCGATGGCCAGGATTTCGCGCTCGGTCAGCTCGGAAAACCGTTTAGGCGGGTGGATCAATCCTGCGAAAGCCATCGGAATCTCCTTAGAATTATTCTAAGTGCATCTATGCGTTGGCGGCTGGCATGTCAATTTCGCGACGCGATTTATCCCACCCGCCGGTATCAGTTTCCGCAACAACCTCCATTGAGCTGGCGGCACGGGGCGAAGGCGCGGTTCAGGAGCGTGACCTGCAGGCATGGTGTAACGCCAAATTAACTTTCCCGGCTACCGGAAAGCCCTGTTTCCGGTGGTGCAAGAGGTGCGCTTCGATTTTGAAGTAACTTAGCAGAAGCGTCTTGAAGAAGCGTTAAGCGCCTTATCGCATTGATTATACACAATCAATATGTGCCGAAACGCGGCATGGCGCCGGAAAAAGGGGGCCGCACGTTGGTTAATTTCAAATATTCTCTTATATTTAACGGATGTTTTGAAACGTAGAAATCAAGCAAAAGCGAGGAAAAAATCGCAAAAATGCACGTGTGTGACGCACGCGCCGCGCGCGTTTACCATGACTGCGTTTACCATGATAGGGACTTGCGCAAAATCGACGTTTTATTAAGGCGGAGAAGCTGCAGCGGACCGTTCCGGCAGGGCATCCGCCGGTGGGAGGCGAAGCCAGCCCAGCACGCGCGCCGGGCCGGCCGTCCAATGCCCGTCCTGGGCGCTGAGCGGCAGCGTCTCCCGCGAGGAGGCGAAAGGCCCGGGATTCTGCTGAACGATCTCGACCCCGTTCTCGCCGACGCGCGCGGCAATCGCCACATGGCCGTAAGGGTTCAGCATCCACCGGCCGAAAACCAGGATATCGCCCGCGCGGGGGGCGCTTGAGCCGCCATTGCGGAACTGGAGCAGGCCACGCGCCTTGTTCAATTCCCCATCCGCGAGCTTGGCATCGAAGAAATCCGCGGCGTGGCCGTACCCGTCCGGCATCTTGTGGTTAAAGTGCCGGTAATAGTAGCGCTTTACGAACTCGACGCACTGATATTCAATGCCAAGATTGTAGCCGTCCGGGGCGAGGTTGCGGCCTCCGCCGTGGCCCACGCCGCCATTATAGTACACCGCGACGCCATCCAGACTGTCGACGATTTCGCCCACGGTGCGGCCAGGGTTCAGATTGAGGCGGGTCGCGCCAAAATACGCGGCGAGGGCAGCGCCCAGCAGCGCCGCCAACGCGATTATCGCGGTTCGAAATTTCACGAAAGGCATGCGCCGCCCACCCCATTCACGCATCGGCCGGCCGTTCCGGCACTCCCAATCGGGACCTATCCGTTTCGCGCTTGTGGCGGCTTCTATGCAGCTGGAGCAGAGATGTCAATTTCGGATATGCAGGTACTTTCGGGGGCGGCGGGGTGCAGCTTGCGGCGGCGACTGAGAAACGAGGGGAAGCATTTGATCTTCGGGCTTTCAGGTCGCGATGGGTCGAATCCGGACGCGGACCAGATATTGGAAATAGCCGCTCGACATTCAGCAGGTGACTGCCGAGGTCTAATCCCATGGTAATGCTGCCGCCGCTCTTGATGTGCCGCATTTGTTCTTAAATGCTTTCCGCCGATCACGAACTCATATCAGACCATAATTTGGGTGGGCGGAAAAATCAGCGCCATGGTCGCCTTGAGCAAGTCTCGCGCCAGCCAATAAGTGGCGACCATACTTCCGACATATATTAAACTATTAATAAATAGAAACAGCCTTAACAAATAACTCCCACTAAGTAGAGTGGAGCTGATGCAAAAATGCCGCCCTATTTTCAATTCCAATACTTCGATAGCAAGTATTGGTGTAATATCTAATCCGCTCCAGATTTTCCAAGTTGCGATACCTAGAAAAAGCATCACATGAATGCTATATTCACCAAAGCACCAATGTTCTGCGATGTAAATCGCTAAGCTAACAAAACACATTGACAGCGTTGATGTAAAAATAATATAGAGGTATGGCTTGCGGCTATATAGCTTAGATATAATAAATGCTTCTCGCCTGTCTATGGCGAGGTTATAGGCTTCATGATCGGACGTGTTAACACTCATCACGAAATGTCACCCCTATTTCATGCCAGAAGCCACCATCTGCGGCAATATTGAGCTGAAGTGAAAAATAACCGAATAGATTATCGTGTAGACGAACGCGGTTGTAACCGCACGCAGCAGTATTCTCGGCTCATCATCTAGTGGCGTTAGCCCAATCCACTTCTGAAATCGAATTGCCGCCTGTATAATCGCGTACTGTATGGCCGCAAAAATAGGAAAAGCCAGGGCGAACCAGAGGACCAACGCTAGAGCTAACCCAATGGCGTTGCCGGGCGTACATTTAGTCATACACGATTTCAAGAAGTAAGAAGCTGCCGTGTTTGCGGCCAATAAAAATGTCGCGCCTGTACAAAAATCCAGGAGCGGCTTCATGCCACTAATTTCACTCTTCGTCTTTGACGCGAAGTGATCAATAAGGGCGTCATGAAGCCCGTCAGGTTCCTGTTCGGAATTCACCCTAATCCCTATTCTAATTTGGTCAGAGGTTCGGAGATGTAGGCACTCCTTTATGCTGGTTTCCGACGTGCCCGTTTTTGGCGAGTGCGAACCACCCAAATTCTCTTGCTTTTTTATTTTGCAAGATTAAGGCGATTCGCCGGGGAGCCTCAAGACGCGTTGCGATCAGTCCACAAACAAAAGAGGAACTTGCGGATTGGCCTCAAGACAGGGCCTTTCGCGCCACCCCCACAAGGCCCGCACAATTTTCTATTCCATTTGCAAGGACGATATTTTATTAGGCGCGTACTTGTGGCCATAGCCGATTTGAAGCGGCACTATTGATCGTCAAGCCGCCGGCTTCCCGCTGAGGGAGAAGCAAGTTAGACAAATTTGGCGTCCGCTATACCTCAATCGCCCCCCATAGTTCAGCAATTTCGCACAGCCGCTATCGGCCTTGAGCGAAAGACCAGCCCCGCTACCCCCGGTCGCGCATCAGCCGGCCCTTCTGGCGCTCCCAATCGCGGTTCTTCTCGGTCTCGCGCTTGTCGTGCAGCTTCTTGCCGCGCGCGAGCGCCAGCTCAAGCTTGGCCCGGCCCTTGTCGTTGAAATAGATGCGCAAGGGGATCAGCGTCATCCCCTCCCTATGGATCGCGCCGATGAGCTTGCCCGCCTCGCGCTTGTGCAGAAGCAGCTTGCGGGGGCGGCGCGTCTCGTGTTGGAAGCGGTTGGCCTGGAGGTATTCGGGGATGTAGGCGTTGATGAGAAAGATTTCGCCGCCCTGCTCGGCGGCATAGGAATCCGCGATGTTGGCCCTGCCGAGGCGCAAGGATTTCACCTCGGAGCCGCCAAGCACGATCCCCGCTTCAAACGTGTCGTCGATGAAATAGGAGAAGCGCGCCTTGCGGTTCTCCGCGACAACCTTGCGTACCGATGTAGAAGCTGGGGCGGCCATTCCGGTTATCCCAAATGCGGCGGTTGAAATTGAACGCGATGCGAGAACGCCGGTTAACGCAATGAACTAAGCGAATCTCCCCTCACCCTGTCCCTCTCCCCATGGGAGAGGGAACGCCAGAATGTCCGCTGCGGGTAGTCCGAGGGTCCCCTCTCCCACAGGGAGAGGGACAGGATGAGGGGTGGAACCCTCGATCATTATAGTACCAGGTTTGCGGCAACTCCTATCTTGAAACCCGGCCCTACAGCAGACCCACCTTCACAAGTGCCGCATCCACGGCGGCCTTCGTCTGCTCCGAGATCGGTGCCAACGGCAGCCGCGTGTCCGGCTTGCAGATGCCGAGCCGCGAGACAGCATACTTCACCGGGCCAGGGCTCGTCTCGACGAACAGCGCTTCGTGCAGCGGCATCAGCTTGTCATGCAGCGTGAGCGCAAGGCGGAAATCGCCGGCTTGGCAGGCGTTCTGGAACTCGGCGCAGAGCTTGGGCGCGGCGTTCGACGTGACCGAGATGCAGCCATGTCCGCCATGCGCGTTGAAGGCAAGCGCCGTGCCGTCCTCGCCGGAGAGCTGGTTGAAGCCCTCGCCGATGGCGAGCCGCTGCTGGCTCGCGCGCACGGGCGAAGCGGTCGCGTCCTTTACGCCCTTGATGTTGGGCAGCTTCGCCAGCCGCGCCATGGTCGCCACCGACATATCGACCACGCTGCGGCCCGGGATATTGTAGATGAGGATCGGAATACCGATAGCGTCGTTGACCGCCTTGAAGTGCTGGTAGAGCCCTTCCTGCGTCGGCTTATTGTAATAGGGCGTGACCACCAGCACGGCGTTGGCGCCGGCCTTCTCGGCATGGCGCGCCAGCGCCACGGCTTCCCTGGTGCTGTTCGAACCCGCGCCCGCGATCACCGGCACCCGGCCTTTCGCCGCCGCGATACAGGCCTCGACCACCTTGTTGTGCTCGTCATGGCTCAGCGTGGGCGACTCGCCGGTCGTGCCGACGGGCACAAGCCCATGCGTGCCAGCCCCGATCTGGAACTCCACCAGCCGGCTGAAGGCGTCGAAATCCACCGCCTCGCCCTCGAATGGCGTGATAAGCGCCGTAATCGAGCCCTTGAACATTGCGTTCTACCCTCACGTCCGAATTGTTGGCGCTACCGCGCTTCGCGCTCCATGAGCGCAGGTTGTACTTCCTATAGGCCAGCAGCGCAAACTCCGCCAGTGTGGCGTCTCGCAATTGCCTACTACCTTTGTTGCCCGGGCCTCACAGGCAATTGCGAGCCATAAGCCACACTGGCACGTTGATTCTACTGGTGTCCCTTATGTCTCCGGATTACCGTTCGAGCGTGCGGCAAACGGGGCGGGAATTCGGAGACGGGACACCAGTGCCCTGCTTTCCCGCTTTAGGCGTGGACAGGCGGCCAACGCGTCATTCTCTTGCCGGATTATCGCGGCTAGTATCCTCAAGCGGAATCGCGGTGCGCCACGCCGCTTTGGCCGTTCAGAGACTATTCACTGGCCAAAGCATAAGTTCGAAGCCAATAACTTCCAAACGGATTCCTTCACATCGAGGCAAATGCCGACGCCCCGCGATCCCTTGAAGCTTCTAAGCGCTATCCTGACCGGCCTCGTGCTGGGCTTCTTCGCCGTGCTCCTCGCCCCGCGCATCCTGCCCTCGCAGGATCGGGCCACGACATTGGCCCATACGGATGCCGCCTCGAACCAGCCTCAGGCCAGGCCTCACGCCGTCAAGCCGGCCCCTCCGGCCCGGCAGGCGCAAAAGGCGCAGCCGCCAGCCCCCGCTCCGCAGGAAGACAAGGCGCCGTCGAAGGAAAACGGCCCGCCGGCAGCGTCCGCCCCCGCGAAGGAGGCCACCTCCGAACCGGCCAAGGAGAAGGCCCCTTCCGCTCCGCCTCTGATCCCGGCGTCCGCCGTGAGGCCGGCGAGTTCCCCTTCCGCCGGGGAAATGACCGCGGCCCTCCAGCCGCTCTTGTCGTTCAAGATTGACGGCGACGACGTTAAGCGGGTCAAGGAGGCGTTCGACGCGGCGGCGCGGGACGACGACGACGACGCGCGCGCCGCGATCAAGAAGATCGTTTCTCCATCGGCGAAAAACTTCGCCGAGTGGAAGCGCCTGCGCCGGGCCGAGGCCAATCTCCAGGAAGGCATGGCCTTCCGGCTCGCGCACCCGCTCTATCCGGACCTGCCGCAGGACGGAACCAGCGAAAAGGCCCTGTTCTTGGCCAACGCGCCTGCCGAGGCCGTGCTGAAGTACTACGGCAGCCGCCTGCCCTTGACTGGGGTAGGCCATGCGAGCCTGGGCGGGGCCTTGGCTGAGACGGGGCAGCGCGAGCGGGGGCTGGCGATGATCCGGTTCGCCTGGGGCCGCTACACGTTCGATCCCGCCGTGGAGGAGAAATTCCGCTCCCGTTTCGGCGCGCTGCTGAGCGAGGCGGACCACCGCCGCCGCGAGCGCCTTCTCGCCGCCCACGCGGCACTCAAGGAAGATCCGGGCAAGGATACGGAGGCGCGCGGAAGAGGCTTCAGGGCCGCGCTGAAGGCCAGGGCCAAGCGCGGCCGGAACGCTCCGCACCGGGCGTTGCACCACAACCGGCGGCGGCACTCCGATAGCCGGGACGGCTCGCCCCGGCTTCGCGAAGCAGCCGGCCCCGGAAAGGCTGGGACACTCGGCGTGACCTCGCTGGCCGAACCTGTCCGGTACAGACTATCCGGCCGGAAGCCCGCCACCGGCGAAGGCAAGGACGAGAAGGACGGGGACGCGAAAAAGGCGCCGGACAAGGAAGCGGAGACCCGCCAAACCAAGGCCGCCGCCAACGCTTTCAAGCTCTCCAGGCAGGTCAAGGGCGGGCCGGGCACGCTGCTTGCGCGGCTTAAGGGTCTGCGCCGCGAGAACGCGGACGACGATGTGTGGTCGCTGCTGCGCTCGCTCGATCCAGACGCTGCGGATCTGGCCGATCCCGGCCGCTGGTGGGACTTCCGCAAGAGCGAGATCCGGCGCGCGTTGAGCCAGGAGCACCCCAGGACCGCCTATGCCATCGCCAAGGTGCACGGCCCGCTCGACGGCGAGAACCTTTCCGACGCCGAGTTCATGGCGGGCTGGGTCGCCCTTCGCTTCGTGCACGACCCGCTGCTCGCGATCCGCCATTTCGAGGCCTCCCGCGTCGAGGGGCTGGCCCGCACCGAAACCAGGGCCGCCTATTGGCTCGGCCGCGCAAAGCTGGAGGTTGGTGCCGCCAAGGAAGCACAGCGCTATTTCACCGAAGCCGCCGGCCGCTTCTACACCTTCTATGGCGGGCTCGCCCACCAGGCGGTACGCCGCGCCAACGCTTGCGAATTCCGCGCGCCCACGGCACCGTCCGCGAGTACCATCGCCGCCTTTGTGAACGAGGACGCCTTCAAGGGCGTCATAATCGCCAAGCAGCTCGATATGGAAGGGGTGCTGAACGCCTACGTTCTAGACCTTGCCCGCCAGATCCGCGATCCGGAGCAAATGACGCTGGTCCTGGAGCTTGCCGGGCGCGTGACCGCGCCGAACATCGCCGTGCGCGCGGCCAAGATCGCGCTTCTGCGCGGATTTCCCGTGGAGGCTTACGCCTTCCCTGCCCTCCTGCCGAAATTCAGCGAGGCCGGCGATAACGCCAAGCTTGAGCACGCCCTCCTGAACGCTTTGACACGCCAGGAAAGCGAGTTCTATACAGGTACCGTCAGCCCGGTTGGCGCCCGGGGCCTCATGCAACTCATGCCGCAAACGGCAAAGCAGGTGGCGGCGGCGGTGAAGATGAAATACGAGCTGGCGCGCCTGGTCTCGGACCCGTCCTACAATGTCACGCTGGGCTCGGCCTTCCTGGCGCAGCTCCTGTCCGCCTATGGAGGCTCCTACGTGCTGACGCTCGCCGCCTACAATGCGGGGCCGGGCCGGGTCGCGGAGTGGATCAAGGAGAACGGCGATCCGCGCGACAAGGAGATCGACCCGATCGATTGGGTAGAACGCATACCGTTCGCGGAAACGCGCCAATATGTGCAGAAGATACTGGAAAGCGTCCAGCTTTACAGGTGCGGTTATGAAAACGGCAAGCCAGGATTCCAGCTTGTGGAAGATTTGCACCGGGGCCGCCCCGGCAAAATCCCCGAATTGGAAGATATCTCAGGATCTGGCACGGGTGAGGCGCAATGATTTATTCCGAGCGGTGGACCGACAGGGAAGCGGGCCTCGAAGGCGAACACATCTTCTATAGAAGCCATGACGATCTGCGTCTTTATGCGCGCAAATATGGCAGCGACGGCCTGCCCGGCCGGCCGCTTCTATGCCTTGCCGGCCTGACGCGCAACGGCCGCGACTTTCACAGCCTCGCCACCGCGCTCGCCCAGAACCCTGTCCAGCCGCGCGCCGTCTATTGCCTGGATTACCGGGGCCGGGGCCGCTCGGAGTGGGACCAGGACTGGCGCAACTACTCGGCCTACACCGAGTTGCTCGACGTTGTTTCCTTCCTGACGCTGCGCGGCCTCGACAATATCGCCATCGCCGGCACCTCACGCGGGGGCATCGCCGCCATGATGCTCGCGGTCATGAGGCCCGCCGCCATCGGCTGCGCGATCCTGAACGACATCGGCCCCGTCATCCAAACGGCGGGACTTGCGCGCATCATGGGCTATGCCGGCAAAATCCCCGTGCCCCGCGATTGGGACGAGGCAAACGCCATTGTCCGCGAGATGTACCGGCGGCAGTTCACGGCGCTCGGCGACGGCGAATGGGCCGTTTTCGCGAGTCAGTTATTCAACGAGGAGAACGGCAGGCCCGCCGCCGCGTACGACCCGATGGTTGGCAAGGCGCTGTCGGAGGTGGATATCGCCAAGCCGGTGCCCACCATGTGGGAGCATTTCGAATCGCTGCTCAAGAAGCCGCTCATGGTTTTGCGCGGCGAAAACTCCGATATTCTGTCGGCCGCGACCGTCAGGGAGATGCAGGAACGTCACCCGGACATGACGCCCGTGCTCGTCCGCAACGAGGGGCACGCCCCGCTCCTCAACGACCGCTTCACTCAGCGGCTCATAGCCGACTTCCTCGCCGATGCAGACAAGAGCTGGCAGGCGCCCAAGCGAGCACCCATGCCAAAATACAAGGAGACCATCGAAGCCTAGCTGCCGGCCGGTAACGGCGGCGGGCGTGAGCGGTACTTTCCGGTCCTGCCAGCGGACGGTTTCCTGCTCCAGATTAACGGATTTGCCCAGGGAGTCCGCAACGGGCCGCGCGCGCTTCACTGCGGCCGCGCCAGCACATAATTCTCCGCGTCGCGGGCGCGGAAATATTGCGGCTCCTGCTCGCGCGCCAGCTTGGCCGCAAGCCCGGCCACGCGCCCCTTCACGAAATCGCGCAACCCATCGGCCCGCACCTCGCCCGCGCCGTCGCGCGCGCCGCCGTTCACGCCTTCCACCAGCGCGAAGGTGAACGCCCCATGCCCGCCACCGAACGAAGGGGCTTCCAGCGCCTCCTGATCGCCGCGCGCGGAGGAATAGACCATGATGTTGGCCTCGTAGCTGTCGGAGAGCAGCCGCTGGTTGAAGGCGTTGCCGGCGTGGCAGGTGTCGAGAAAGAGAACGCGGCGGCCGTTCGCGCCGGTCAGCGCCTCCTGGAACGCGTACCACGGCACGGCGCTCGACGAGCGCAAGATGCTGTGCTCGCCCCAGGCCGCGTCCGTCGGCACGAAGCGGTAGTTCGGCCCGTCGTTCACGCCGTGGCCGGACACGAACAGCATCACCGTGTCGTTCTGCCCTGCGGCGCGCAGGAGGTCGAGCGCGTCCTGGATGTGGGCGGCGGTGGGCGCATCGGCGTCCGCCGCGCCGTTGACCAGCAGCCGTTTCACCACGCGTTCGTGCAAGAGGCCGGCGCGCTTCTCCATCGCCTCGGCGAAGGCTTGCGCATCGGCGCCGGCATAGCGCAGATCCTTGCCGGGCAGGTTCGGGTATTTGTCCACGCCGATGGCGAGGATGTAGAGCGTGCCGCGCTTGTCGAGCGCGCCATCGCCTTCGTGGGTGACGGTCACGGCTGCCACGGTCTCGCCGGTGTCGTTGGTGGCGGCGATGGCGATCTTGTTCGCGCCTTTCACGAGCGGCACGTCATACAGATACGTCCCTGGCGGAATGCCGGGCGCGCCCTCCTGGGGCAGCTTTTCCGCGATCTGCCGCCCGTTGACCTGGATGCGGATGACCTTCACCGGATCGGGCGTAGCCTCAAGCTGCACGCGGACCTGCGCATGCCCGCCCTTCAGCGTGGCGTCCGCCTCGGGCGAGAGGATGCGCAGGCGCGGCACCGGCTTGGCGAGCAGATCGGCGATCTTGAAATCCGCGCCGCGCGCTTCCTTCACCGCCGCTTCGGCCGAGACGAGCTGGATGGCGCGTGCGACGATATCCGGCCGGTTCAGGTGCTGGCGGAGCTGGGCGGCGGTGACGTATTCCGCCTCATGTTCCGGGCCATGGTTGATCTGCCAGCCGATGAGCCGCTGGCCGGCGGGGGAGGAGGCATAAAAGCCCTGCGGCGTGAACATCACCCATTCGCCGTCCACTCCACGGAACAGGGTAACGAGCAGCTCGCGCGTCTTGAGGTTCCACAGCCGCACCGTTTGGTCGTCCGCGCCCGAGACGAGGAAGCGGCCATCGGGCGAGGGCGCGACGGCCCAGACATCGCCCTCATGGCCCACGAAATCGCCGAACTTGTTGCCCGCGCGGTCATAGGCGGTGAGCACGCCATTTGCGCCGCCCGAGATGACGGTTTCGCCATCGGGCGTGAAGCTATAGGAGCGGTGGGCGTAGCCATCCGTGGAGTCGCGGGTAATAGAGGCAACCGTGCGCCCGTCCTTCGAGATGTCGAGAATGGCGTCGAGACCATAGGTGCCGCCCTTGCGATCGCTAAGCGAGAAACCGCCGAAGCTGGCCTGCGCGCGGCGGAACGCGCCGGCCTTGGCCTCGCCAGGCGCAACAGGCGCGCCAAGCGAGCCCCCGCCCAACGGCAGAGCCAATACCTGCTCAAGCGGGCCGTGAGATGTGGCTGGCTGCTTGCTACCATAATCGGGCGCATTCCCCCAGCCGATGCGCCGCCCATCGGCCGAGAANNCCGAATGCGGGTCCCAGAGGTGGATCTCCTCGTTGGCGCCGCCCCCGGTCGCCGCCCAGCGCCCGTCCGGGCTGAAGGCTGTGGCAATTACGAGATTGTCGTGGCCGGAATAGGCAACGATCTCCTTGCCGTTGGCGACGTCGTAGACGTGGCAGTTAGTTGGTACGCTACCTATGCCTGAAAGCAAAAGTTTGCCATCCGGGCTGAAGCTTAAAGCGCCTACCGCAGTTTTCTGCTTGCCCATTGTGCGCAACGAGCGCCCGTCGCGCCCGTCCCACAGCCGGATTTCGCCAGACAGGTCGCCGCTGGCTACGATGCCATTCGGGGCCACTGCAATGCTGTAGACCTTATCCCCATGGCCGGGCATGTGCGCGATCTCCTTGCCATCGGTCACGCGCCAGAGCCTCAAATTATGGTCGAAGGAGCCCGTCACCGCGCGGCTGCCATCGGGGCTGAAGCCAACGGCGTAGATCTGAGCCTTATGCCCTTCGAGCCGGTGCAACAGCTTCGGCCTTGCCACAAAGGAACCGCCACGCAAGCCGGAATCCCAGATAATGGCAAAAGCATTCTGGCCGCCCTGACCCGAAACTAGCCTGCTACTATCGGGCGAGAAGGCGAGGCCATACACCGTACTCTCATGCCCCTTCAGCAGTGCCACGAGCTTCCCGCTTGCGAACTCATAGAGGCGGATTACCGACCCGGCCTTGGCATCGCTCGGGTGAAACTTTCCCCCCGCCGCCAGCCATTTGCCGTCCGGCGACAGCGCCATGGCGAAGACCTTGCCCGCAGGCCCCGGCGCGCTCTCGCCCCTGATCGTGCGCACGGTCTTGCCGCTCGCCAGATCCCACACGCGGATGGTCTTGTCGTCGGAGGCCGAGACGAGCTGCCTGCCGTCCGGCGTAAACGCGATGGCATTGATCTTGGCCATATGCCCGCCGGTGTCGAGCATGGGCAGCGGCGCATCCGCCGGAGGCCCCACCGCAGCGGCCTGCGCCGGCCGCGCGCCGAGCTTGAGGGCGAGCCGCTTCTCGCGCCCGGCCCGCAGGATGGCGAGTTTGATCTCCGTGCCCGCCGCCTTCTGGCGCACGGTATCGATGAAGGCCTTGACGTTCGCGATCTCCACGCCGTCGAGCGAGACGAGAATGTCGTCCGGGGCAAGTCCCGCCGCCTCCGCCGGGCCGCCGGGGACGGGCTTCACGAGCTTCGCGCCGCGCGGGGCCTCCCAGCCGAGCGCGTCCGCCTCCGCCTGGGTGAGGTCTTTGAGTTCCGCGCCGAGCCAGCCGGAGCCGGCGTCTTGCGCGCGCGCCGCACCGCCAAGCAGCGCCAGTCCCAGCAATAGAATTGCGACGATCCGCATGGTCCGCCCCCGCCCGATGCCGTGCCCGGAAGTACCTATATCACGCCGGCCCGCGCCAATCGAGGTCTATGCGGAACCACGGCGGCGTGCCAAGCTTGCCGGAAAGGAAAGCCGGAGCGCGTGAACTTGACCCCGTCAGCCAGCCCAGGCCGGCTTGCGCGTCTCCGCGCACCGAGCGCTAACCTTCAACCTTTGGCGCACCATCCCGTATCGGGTTGAAGATCTGCAATCCAGCGAAGTCCTTCTCATTATCCGTAACGATGACACAGCCGTTGGCGCCCGCGACGGCGGCGACGATCATATCCAGCGCACTTCGGGGATGGCCGGCGGCCTTGCCTTCCGCCATAAGCCGCGCCCATATGAGTGCGGCCTTATCGTCAAATCCGAGAATACGGCCCGCGAACAGCGCCTGAGGTCCTTCGGGACCGGAAAACCAAGCCTCCAGCACATCGCGCTTCTTGCCCTTCGGCTTCTCCAGTATTCCCCGGCGGATCTCCGCGACCGTGAGCGACGCAATGAACAGGTCCTCGTCTTGCCGCGCGGCCATCCACGCGAGCAACGCTTCGGATGGCTGAGGTTTGACAACGTTGCTGATGATGTTGGTGTCGAGAAGGTAGCGCGTCATAGATCGAGCGCACGGCCTTCCTCGCGCGGCCGGCTAAGGTCGAGGCTGGCCTCGACGAGCGGCGAACGGCGCAAGGCATCGAGGATGCCGCCAGGCTTCGCCGGCCCGGCAGCGATAGCTTTCTTCACGACGGTTCTCACCTGCGTGGCTTCCTCGCCCTCCTCGGCCAGACGCCGCGCCAGCGCGCGGATCAAGTCGCGGTCGGAACGAAGCGCCATGACCTCAAAACGGACCAAGCCGCGCTGAATCAAGCGCGCGCGATAGTTCCTAACCGCCTTCTTTTGTGCGGCATTGCTCATCGCGGTCCTCCGCAGTTATATCAGGATATATAGCCCGAACCGCTCAATTCCGCAAGACGGCAAAGGAGTGCATGAATGCGGGGAGTAGGATTTTATCCTACTTCATGATACGCTGCCCCGCAGCCATCGAACGGAGAGATCATGGAACGCCTCAGCATTACCCTCACTGGCGACATGGCCAAGCGCATCAAGGATGTCATCGCCTCGGGCCGCTACGCCTCGGCGAGCGAGGTGATCCGCGATGCCTTGCGCGAGTGGGAAATCGCGCAGGCGCGGCGCGAGCAGGAGCTTCTAGCGCTGCGCAAGGATATCGCCGAGGGGCTGGCGGATATCGAGGCCGGGCGCGCCGGCGAATTCGATCCGAAAGACATTATTCGCAAGGGAGAAGAGCTATTAGCAGCGCAAAACTCCCGCTCCGGATAACGGCCAAGGCACAGGCGTACCTAGCGGAAATCTGGGCGTACATCGCCCAGGATGCGCGCGGCCCGGCGGACGCTCTCATCGCCGGGTTCCAGCAGAAATTCGATCTGCTCTCCGGGTTTCCAGAGATCGGGCAGAAACGGGACTACCTCGCGCCGGGGCTTCGTGCCTTACCTCACGGCCGGTATGTAATTTACTACCTTGTCAGGGAAAGCGCCCTTTACATCGTGAGGGTGCTTCACGGTTTGCGCGATGCCCGCGCGCTCTTCGAACATTAGCTGGACGGCCCGATCCGTTCCCCGTGCGCTAGCGGGAAAGCTCACGCGATTTGCGGCGGGCTTAAGTTCGGGCGCGCTTGCGTATATAATGCCGCGAAGCAAAGGAGCGTGCGCGTGACGGTTCAGGAGTTGGAGAAGGCCATCGCCAGGCTATCGCCGGAGGAGATGGCGGAGCTGCGCGCGTGGTTCTGGGAGCGCGACCAGGAAGAATGGGACCGGCGGATCGCGCGGGATAGCGAAGCGGGCAAGCTCGATAAGCCGATCGCGCGGGCCAAGCGCGACTATGCCGCCGGGAGCTGTGAGGCATTTCGCGGCCGGGAGTTTCTAGCAATGCTACGACGCGCTGCCGCAAGCGCAGCAGCGGGCGGCGGACAAATGTTTCGAGCTGCTTCGCGCGAATCCGAGGCATCCTTCGCTGCAATTCAAGAAAATTGGCGCGGTGTGGTCCGTCCGGGTTGGCCTGGATTAACGCGCGCTGGCGACCGAAGAGGCCGATGGCTATTCCCGGTTCTGGATCGGCACGCACGCTGAGTACGGCCGGCTGTTGCGGCAAACCTGACTTGCGAGCACCGATCCAGGCGTATGCGGAGACGCGGCGGCGTGCTAAACTTGCATAAAAGGAAATCCGCCATGACATTGCAAATCCCAGCGGAGGCCGAACGGCTCGTCCGGCTTGTGGCCACCAAGACCGGCAAGACGCCGGACGCCGTCCTCACCGAGGCCATCGAGGCGCGCGCGGAGGCAGCCGGCATTCAGCCCAAGCGCCGCCGCACCCCCGAAGAGATCGAAAAGCGCATCAATGAGATTATCGAGCGCGTTTCGGCGCTCCCCATTCTCGACAACCGCAGCAACGACGAAATCATCGGCTATAACGAATACGGCGTGCCGGAATGATCGCCATCGATAGCTCTGCGCTGATCGCGATTCTTCAGAGCGAGCCGGAGCGCGCAATGTTTGCATCGATTATTGCACACGCCAGCCAGAAGTTCATTTGCGCGGTGACGTTTCTCGAAGCTGGCATGATCGCATATAGCCGCCGCGGCCAAGCCGGGCTGGAAGCGCTCAGCGATATCGTTGCCGATGCGGAGATTGAGATCGTGCCCTTCGATGCGCCGCTCGCCAGACTCGCGCTCGAAGCGTTCGAGCGGTACGGCAAGGGCAATCACTCCAAGGCGCGCCTCAACCTCGGCGATTGCGCGGCCTATGCGCTGGCGAAGAGCAAGAACCTGCCGCTGCTCTATAAAGGCACGGATTTCGCGAGCACCGATATCGCGTCCGCCGCAGCCTGATCGATGCGCGCATTCCCCCCAAACCGGCGCCGGCTTTCGCCTCGCCCTCGCCTTCCGAATCGCGTCATGTTTGCGCGGCATGGACATAACGCACCTGCCGGGTCATGTTAGCGAAGATGCAACCGCCGCCGCTTTCCAACATCGCGGAATACACCGTTTCCGAACTCTCCTCCGCGATCAAGCGGACGGTGGAGGACGCGTATGGCCTTGTGCGCCTGCGCGGCGAAATCTCGGGCTACCGGGGGCCGCATAGCTCGGGTCACGCCTATCTCTCGCTGAAGGACGACAAGGCGCGCATCGACGCCGTGATCTGGCGCGGGGTGTTTTCGAACCTGAAATTCAAGCCCGAGGAAGGGCTTGAGGTCATCGTCACCGGGCGCATCACNNTTCTGGCCGCAGGTTGTGGGCATCGTGACCTCGCCAACGGGGGCGGTGATCCGCGACATGCTGCACGGCTTCACGGAGCGCTGCCCCACGCATGTGATCCTTTGGCCCGTGCGCGTCCAGGGCGAGACCTGCGCGGCGGAGGTGGCGGCGGCCATCCGTGGCTTCAACGCCGCCGATGCGCTGAGCCCCTTCCCGAAGCCGGATCTACTCATCGTCGCACGCGGCGGCGGCAGCCTGGAAGACCTCTGGGGCTTCAACGAAGAGGCGGTTGTCCGCGCGGCGGCGGAAAGCGGGGTCCCGCTCATTTCGGCGGTGGGGCACGAAACCGACTGGACGCTGATCGACCTTGTCGCCGATGCGCGCGCGCCCACGCCCACCAAGGCGGCGGAATGGGCGGTGCCGAAGCATTCCGACCTCGTCTTGCGGCTTTCCGAATGCGTGGACCGCACGCGGCATTCCGTGCGCCGCCTGCTCGAACGGGCGCGCGCCGAATTCCGGGGCGCCGAACGCGGCCTGCCGCGCCCGCAGAACCTGCTCGCCATTCCGCGCCAGCGCCTCGATACGGCCAGTGCGCGGCTGGGCCAGTCGCTGGTCCTTTTCACCGGCCGCGCGCGCGGCAAATTCGAGCGCAGCGCCCTGCGGCTCACCCCGCGCCTGATTACGACGCCCCTGGAGCGCGCGGCCGAGCGGCTGGCACGCGCGGGCGAGGGGGCCGGGCGAGCCTTCCGGCTGACCGTGGCCAAGAAGCGCGACCGCCTCGACGACCGCGCCGCCCGATTGCAGCCGGTCCTCTTGGCGGCGCCGGCGGCCAGACAGCGCGAACGGCTTCACTCCCTCATGGCGCGGGCGGAACAGGGCGTGCGCAACGCGCTCAAACGCAAGGCCGCCGAGGCCGGTTCATTGTCGCAGCTCCTGCGCACCTTAAGCCACAAAAGCGTGCTGGACCGGGGATTTGCGCTTGTCCGGGGCGAGGACGGCCACGTCATCCGTAGCACAGCTCAAGCAAAATCCGCGTCCCGGCTTGACATCGAGTTCGCCGATGGTCACGTTGCGGTCAAGTCTGGCGAAGACACCGGCGAGCGCCGCGCCTCCGAGCGCAAAAGCGTTGCAAGCCCCCGCCGCGCCGGACCGGCAAACAAAGACGATGGCAGCCAGGGCAGCCTGCTGTGAGGCGCGGAAATCAGTATGAATCGCATCGAGCGTTCCTTCGCATTCGGCCAGGAGGCCAAGATCCGGTATATGGACGGCGAGTTCCAGGTGCTTAGGAACGGCTCGTTCGTGCGCTGCTCGGTCACGGGCGAGCCGATCCGCGTCGAGGAATTGCGCTACTGGAGCGTGGCCCATCAGGAGCCCTACCTGAACGCCGCCGCCTCGCTCAGGCGCCACCTCGAACGCACCAGCAAGGCCGGCCGCTGATTGCCGGCGAAATTCCGTACAAGCCGGCGTAACGCCGAATAGTGCCCTGAATGGAGGGAGTNNGGACACTTTTGAGTAGCAAGCTCGCCAAGGCGAGCTTGCGTGGGAGAGGGACAGGGTGAGGGGTTGCGCGCTTCATTCAAGAGGCATCACACAGCGTTACAGAAGCGCCTAAGCGCAAAATCGCGTCCCCACCCGCTTTTATTAAGTCAGAGAGGCAACCATGGCCGATTTCCCCGTTGGCGAGTTGAACAAAATCAGGCGCGGCGACCGGGCCAGCTACGATCGCGCCGCCATCCACGCCTTGCTCGACGAGGCGATGGTGGCGCATGTGGGCTTCATCGGCGCCGGCCGGCCCATCGTCATTCCGATGATCTACGGGCGCGTGGACGATCTGCTTTACCTGCATGGCGCCAAGGCCGCGCGCTTCGCCAAGGCGATGGCGCCGGGCCTTGCCGTTTGCCTGACCGTCACGCTGCTCGACGGCATCGTGGTTGGGCGCTCCGCGTTCCACATGTCGATGAACTACCGCTCGGCGGTCATACATGGCCACGCCTCCCTGGTGACGGACGGCGAGGAGGCGGAGCGGGCGCTGGCCGCCATTACCGATCATGCCTTGCCGGGCCGCTGGTCCGAAGTGCGCCCCATGCTGGACAAGGAGGCGAAGGCAACCGCCGTTCTCCGCCTGACCGTGGAAGCGGCATCGCTCAAATCGCGCAACGGTCCGCCGGTGGACGATGCCGGGGATTATGCGCTTCCCATCTGGGGCGGCACCGTTCCGCTGGGCGTGCAGGCTGGCGAGCCGCGGGACGATGGAGCGGGAGCCGGAAGCGCGCCGGTTCCGGAGTCCGTCAAGGCGTTCCTGGCACGCCATAAGGCTTAAGCGCGCCCAGGATCGCTTGCAGAAGCGCGGCTTCGCCATCGCCCAGGAACTCGATGCCGATGGGAAGCGCCAGCGCGGAGGCGCGCAGGTCTGCCAGCGCGCCGGATGCGCCCTTAAGGCGGGAGAGATCCTTGGCTGTCGTAATGAGCCCGGCATTCAGCGCCCCGGCCTCAGCCAGCAGCGCCCGCGCATCCGGCTCCGTGTAGGGGTGGTGATCGGGAAAGGCCCGGCACTTCACGGCCGCGATTCCGGCGGCGGCAAGCGTATCGAAGAACTTGGCGGGCCTGCCAATGCCGCAGAAGGCAAGGAAAGGCCGCGCGCGCATCGCTTCGGTGGCCTGCGGGACGATTGCCGCTTCGAATGCGTTCCGGCCCGTGACGAAGGCCCCCTCACCCCAGCCCTCTCCCCGAGGGGAGAGGGAGCCGGCTGCGGTTCTTTGCTCAGGCAGAGCGCCATTCAGGGGTCCCTTCTCCCCTTGGGGAGAAGGACAGGATGAGGGGGTCTTTTTCCTCAAACTCAAGTTTATCTGCTCAACTATACCCGCGCCCCTTCCCTGCCCGCCCAGCAACAAAATCGCGTCCGCCATGCCGGCCTGAAAGGCGAGCGGCGCGCGCAAGGGGCCGAGCGGGAAGACGCGGGCCGCGCCAAGGCCTGCGGCGGCGTCGATGACGATGAGGCTGAAGTCCTTGGCGAGGGACGGATTTTGAAAGCCGTCGTCCATGATAATGGTATCGACGGGCGCCGTTTCGAGCAGCTTGGCGCCCGAGGGCCGGTCGCGGCTGACTACAGTGGGCGCGGCTCCGGCCAAGAGCAGCGGCTCGTCGCCCACCCGCGCGGCATCGTCCGAGGCGGCGTTGACGAGGTACGGCCCGCGCTCGCTCCCGCCATAACCGCGCGTGAGGAAACCGGGCCTTAGCCCGCGGTCTTGCAGCAGCGCCGCGAGCTTCAGCGCAACCGGGGTCTTGCCCGCGCCGCCCATGGTGAAATTACCCACGCAGATGACCGGCAGCTTGCTGCGATAAGGCCGAGCGGTGCGGAAACGTCTCTGGACCGCCGCGCCGTAGAGTACCGACACAGGCAGCAGCCCCCAGGCAGCCGGCGGAATCCGCTCCGAGTACCACCAGGAAGGCGGCTCCAGCCGCAACAAATGCGATGAACCCGGTTTTTTGCCGTTCATGTCAGCCGCTTAAGCCTGAAGTGCGCAACGGCTTTGCTCTAACCTAAATTTGCAGCCTTAGCCATGCCTCCCTGTTCGGGAAGAAAGCCATGGCAGGCTTGCCTAACTTCGCCAATGGAAGGACAACAGCGCACTGGCACTCAAATCCGGGCACCCCATTCGCCTGCGTTGGGTACGAAAGCGGTCTTGGCCTTCCAAAAGTATCGTGGCAGCTTTACCTTCAGCTGCAGGCGTCGATCAAAGCTGGCAGCTCAAACGCGCACGCTTAGTCGGCGTAGCAACAAGACAATCATGCTTTGACGTATTCATATTTAAATGGGCTCGCTTGTTCATTCTTTAATTTCAGAATCCCATCCGCGCGCAGTTTTTGAAGTGCCTTCTTGACCTTATTGACGTCATCCTCGCCGCTTAATTGTCTCGTCAATTTATTTGTTATGATCGCATTAGGAAATTCTCGCAGATGGTTTAGTACTACGTCCTCGATTGAAGCCAACTTCTGGTGCTTTATAGTAACAATAAAAGAGTTATCAGTTTCATCGAACTCTGGATCGACGAGCCCCGCCTTCTTTAGCTCA
The DNA here is from genome assembly GCA_003153975.1 of Hyphomicrobiales bacterium. Taxonomy (GTDB): domain Bacteria; phylum Pseudomonadota; class Alphaproteobacteria; order Rhizobiales; family Rhodomicrobiaceae; genus Rhodomicrobium. The sequence goes on along the minus strand of PMBZ01000223.1, from coordinate 10,333 downwards.
TTTTTTGCGGTATCAAGCCCCTCTCCGATGTCATGATTTACTGGGTCAGGCAAGTTATGCAGCATACGAACGATATTAGGGTTTCTAGAAAACCTCTCATCGTACAAGTTATCCCTTGTCATATATCCAGGCAACCGCCCCGGACTGCTGACTTCGATTCTATTATCGAATATCCTAACGTGTATGTCGTCGTTTAGACTGTAATCTCTATGAAGTACAGCATTTACCAAAATTTCCTTTAAGGCTTCGGCCGGGTACTTTAGCTGTATTCTTGTGCCGTTATCGTAAATGGAAGCGCCATCGATAAGCTCTTTTACTTTAGAGATCGTCATGGCAATACAATTTTCTAATGGTCCAGTTATTGTTGTTGGCATATCATGCAGCTGTTCCCTCTTGTAATTTCTTTCTGTTGTTCTTAGTCTGTATACTTTTATTGAACATCTCGTATTCAGTGTAGCCTGCGGTTCATCGTCAAACAGAAGTACGCCGCAAACATTCACATACTGTCCGTTTCCTTTTTTAGTTAGAAGTCTCTGCTTCTTTAGAAACTTAGCTGGTTCCATGTTTGACTTAACTCTATCCATATAATATGCAAGGTGTGTGCCTTCCGCGATCTCCTCTATTTCTACATCTTCAACTGCCTTTCGTTCATATGGTTCTGCCCCTTTTGAATAGGATAATTGAGTTATCCGCTCCCCTTTAATTTTATACTTTTGGGCGTTAATCCTAATATAACAATCGCCTGAAGCTGTGTAGTGAACCTTTGGGCTTTTTGGTATCGAGACATGCAGCACCAATCCTCTCGATTTAGTGTCCAAAAATTCTATATTAACATTCTCTACAGATGGGGTCGTGCCTTCAAGCAAAACTGAAACAAGCTGATTTGCTTCTTCCTGATTAACAAATCCTATAACTCTTTCTCCTGCCACTTTTCCATCTTCAATACCTATATACAGATCACCACCGTCGGAATTTGCAAACGCAACATATGTTTCCTGCAACTTTCCAGGCAAAATATTTTTGCTTTTTAGATCATTAAAATGATCCTCCTTGATTGATGTTATCTTATTAAGCTCATCCTCTTTTACTTCCCTGGTTTCCATAGTTGCAGACCTCTTGAAATGGAGCAAAAATGCAAAGGTTAGATATATGTGCTTTGCATTCGAATCTCAACCTTCTTATCGGATGCTATCTTTTTATTTATCCAGCCCCTCCCGCGCCCTAACCGCCTGTCAAGCGGGACTGCCCCAACTGAGAAGGTCCCCCAGACTTAGTAAGCCATCAAGAAGCACGCGGTGGTTGATGTCTGGCCGAATCGCCAGAATGGCGGCTCACCACTCAGCATGGGACATACCCATAAGGGGCTCGGACTTCGGCTCACGGCCTGAAGCACCACACGGACTGTCATCCGTCAGGACGCCATTGAAACTCCGCTCAGAGAACACCGCCTCTTCCCTTCTGCACGCAGGCAGGGCGAAGCGCCGGGCGGTTTGGAAAGCCACTTCTAATCCATTGGCACTGACTCCGGCGTCGCGGCGTGCAAGGCAAACCCGGCAGCGGCCCACGCTTCGGCGCCGCCGGGGAACCACAGCACCTGCTTATAGCCGTAGCCGATGGCGCGCTTGGCGGCATTCCAACTCATCCAGCAATCGGCCTTGCAGTAGAACGCAAGCGTCTTGTTCATATCGCCGCCCGTGACCGCCTTAAGCCGCGCCTGGAACCACGCGTCGAGCGCGGGGCTGATGGCGCCCCGGCCAACTTCCGGCCACCAGAGGCTGCCGGGCACATCCATGCGGGGCGGTGGCATCCAGGGCCGGTCTGCCGGTAATGACGGGGGCCGGTGCTGGGCCGCCACCACGTCGATGACGATGGCGCCTTTCGCCATGGCGGCGGAGAGTTCCTTGGCGCCAACGACTTGCGCGCCCGTAAGCGTCGCGGGCACCGGCGCGTTGTAGTTGTCCATCCGGAAGCCGTCCGGCTCCGGGACGCTCGCGGCAGTCAGGAACGGCACGGCGAGAAGAAGTGCGAAAAGAGCTTTGCGCATGGCGGCCTCAATCCCTAAGCGGCTCGAAATGGCGCTTGAACTCGGCACCCGAGCTATCGTGCGCCTCCACGTCCACGCTCGCGTCGCCCGTGGGCGCGTATGTGAAGTTAATCACGGGGTCTTCGCTCAGCGAGATGTCGCTTTTAAGCTCGAACACGGCGATACCGCCCGTTTTCACCGAAACTGTGTCGAGGTAACGGGCCGGGATGAAGCCGCCGCTTGGGTGCGATTGCATGCCGTTGTAGTTGGGATGGCTTATCAGCAGCTGCGCCGGAACGCCCGTGCCATCGAGCGGCTTCGTGCGATGGAGCTGCATTTGCCCCAGGCGCGCGGCCGACTCCGAGTTCAAGCCCGTGGCGGGCGCCGAGCAGCCTCCCGCCGCCTTTACATAGTGCGCGGCGGCCAGCAGCGTTCCATCCTCGGTCTCGGCGACGGCGTGGACCGGCGTGTAATCGTTGATGCGCACCCGGAACTTGATCTGATTGGCGGTAATCGCCGGGCCGAAGCGGAACGTGCCCACGACTGGCGCCGGGTTGTTGTCGATGAACACGGTGACGGCCTTGACGCGCTTCTGCGTGTGAAGCTCGACCGTCAGCGGCACGAGTGCCGCATCCATCGCCCGGTCCGGCGCGATCAGCTTCACCTCCTCGCCCGCCTCCTGGATGGGCCGGCCGTGAAAGACCGGCTCGCGCACGTCCTGCCAGCGCTGCGCCTCTTCGGCCATGTCCCTGTCGCGGGCTTGCGCGCCCTGCGCGATAAGCCCGGCAAGCGCTAGCGCCGCGCCCAACGCCGCTTTCGTACCTAGCCCTGGTGAGAGCTTTGCGAAGTCCCCCCTCACCCCAGCCCTCTCCCGCCAGGGGAGAGGGGGCAGGGCGTGCCCGTTGCGAAGGCGTACCCCTCTCCCCTGGCGGGAGAGGGGACAGGGGTGAGGGGGCCTTTTCTGCCTCAAGAGCCAGCCGGCTATCATTGCGCATCCTCCCATTCAAGTTCGTGCACCGCCTGCGCGGCGTTGTGGGCGTTGTAATCGTCGAAAAGCAGCCAGCGGCCGCGCTCGGATTGGGCCGCCACCTTCGCCGCCTCCTCGATATCGCCGCCGCGCTTCAGCACCGCGCGCACATCGGCGGCAAGCGTTTGAAGGTAGCGCTCCTCGTCCGCCGCTGCGTCCGGCCAAGGCACCGAGGCCGGGCCATGCCCCGGCACCGCGCGCGCCGCCTTGATTTTCTTGAGTTCCGCCAGCTCCTTGAGCCAGCCTGTGAGCGAGCCGTCGAGCGAAGGAATGCGCGTAACGAACAGCAGGTCGGCGGCCCAGAGCGTGCCTGTGGCCGGGTCCATCACCGTGAGGTCCGCGCCCGAATGGCCGCGGCCGTGCGCCTGGATTTCGAGCGGACGGCCGCCTAGATCAATGGTGGCGGTGGTGGAGACCGTGCGGTCCAGCTTGGCTGCCGCACCGCCCTCGCCGCCCAGAAGATCGTGCATGCCTTTGCGGTAGAACTCGCCGCGTTCGGCGACGAACTGCGGCAAGGCGGCGTGCCCGATGAATTCGGGGCGATCCCCGGCAAAGGCCGGGGAGCCCAGAATGTGGTCGGGGTGGATGTGCGTCACGATCACATAGCGGATGGGGAGCGGCGTGCGGGCGCGGATCGCCTCTCGAAGTGCCTGGCCATCGGCCAGACTGCCGCCGGGGTCGATCACGGCCACCGACTCGCGCCCGATCGCGAAGCCAATGTTGCAGATGGCATTCCTGTTGGCGGCGGTCGCGACCTCGTGCACGCCAACGCGGACGAACAGGCCGGGGGCAACTTCGGTGACCTCCGCGGCGGTGCTGGCAAGCGCCGGAAGCCTGCTCGCGGCGGCGGCGAAAAAACCGCCCGCGGCAAGGCGCGCGGCCTCCCGGCGGCTGAAAAACCGCATGCGTTTCCTCTACTTAGTATTCTTATAATTGCCAACGGCCAGCCCCGGTGGCGTCGGCTTGGCCTATACTATACCGGCCCCGGCGGCCGCCCGCGCTTCATATCTGCGTGACCGCCCTCCCCCCGCACTTCTTCGCTTTCGCGTGTGAGACATGCGCAAGATATTGACAGATATCAAGGAAATGCTCCCCCGATTGGGAGTGCAATAGGCCATTGACAGGAGGTGAATGGATAAGTCACTTAGGCCGCTTTTCTACTCGATAAAGAGGTTACAACATGCAGGTTCCACTTCAGGTTGCCTTCGACGGCGTGCAGCATTCAGATGCGGTTGAGGCGCGTATCAGGGAAGAAGTAGAGAAGCTAGAGCAGTTTAACGGCAAGATTGTCAGCGCGCGCGTGGTGGTCACGAAGCCGCAGCGCCGCCATCACAAGGGCGACACCTTCCAGATCCGCGTCTATCTCGTGGTGCCGGATACGCCCGACATCGCGGTGACCCGCGATCCAGCGGCGGACGGCGCGCACGAGGATGTCTATGTAACCATCCGCGATGCGTTCAAGACCGCGCGCCGCCAGCTCCAGGACGCGGCGGCCAAGCGCGCCGGCGTTTGAGCGCTGGCACATCGTCCCGCGCGGCGCCCGGACCTGAGCCGGGTGCGCGGGGCGGGGCGGTGCCCGCGCGGGCTCCTGGCCGGCGAAGGCATCCGCAATGAGCGTGGATGGACGCAATCGCCTTCAAAAATGGCGGCGGCGCAGGCGATCGGCCGGCCGCCTACCCAATGGCTTGCCGCCTGCTTTCTAACTAACTGATTTCATGAGCCGCCGGGGCCTCCGTTAGGTGCGTATTAACCGCGTTTTTCCCGGTTTTGGGCAATTCTACACGATTGCCGCCTTCCCTCTTCACAACGCCCATTATACAAGGCGCTCCTTCCTGAAGAATTAACGGACGGCTACGTGACGGATATTGCTAAAGTAAATTAGGTTGCACGGGAGCGTGGCGGCGCCGGAAACGCACCGTTTCATGGTTAACATCAAATCGGCGGCTATATTTAAAGGGATTCTGGAATCGTGAAATCTCGCCCGAAGTGCGAAAAATTTCGCAAAAATGCGCACGTTGGAGACATGAGCTTCGCGCGTTTACCATCCGCGCATTTACCATAATGGCGCCGCAAGCGATGTGCACGGTTTGTTAGCATCTAGCCCCGCCACCAAAGAAGCGCGGGCACCCAGGATTTCACAGCGCAGGAGGACACGGCATGGCAACGCTTCGCAAAGAGATCGAGACGCGCGCGCGGGCCTCGGATGTGTGGGCCGCCATCGAGGACATCGGCGCGCTCCACACCCGCCTCGTTCCGGGCTTCGTGACCGCCACGCGGCTCGAACCCGGCGCCCGCGTTGTGACCTTCGCCAATGGCATGACCGTGCGCGAGCCGATTGTCACCATCGACCGCGAGGCGATGCGGCTGGTGTGGAGCGCCGAGGGCAGGCTTACCTCGCACTACAACGCGGCTGTGCAGGTGTTCGCCGGCAGCGGCGGCGGGAGCCGCGTTGTGTGGACCGTGGACCTTTTGCCGGACGGCGCGGGCGCGAAGATCGAGCCGATGATGGCGGCGGGGATGAGGGCGATGCAGGCCGCGCTCGACAGCCTTTAACAGCTTCGGCATCTTCGCTATCCAGCCTGGACTTGCAACGTTGCGTTGCATTTATGTAAATTAATCGAAACTATAGAATCAGGCTGAGCCTGCACACCCGCAAAGGATTTCACCGTGAAGGTATTTTGAGGCATTCTTTGAGGCGGCCGGAGAGGCTCGACCGGACGGGCTCTTGAAGTTTTCGACTAATTTGGGTTGCTGAGGCCCAGCCCACGGCATAGTCGCTTACGGTAGGCTCCGCGAGGCTGACGGCAATGGCCGCAGCGTCGCGGGTATCGATCCACGAACAGCGGCGGCGATTTTCCTCCTGGCGTCCTGGCGCGAGCCCGGCCATAAAAGCAGTTAGAATGCCGGCGTGTCGGCGTGACAGGGGGGCGGGCATGACGCGGGACGAGACGGTTGCGCTGTTTTTGCAGGGCCGCGAGGCGTGGAATGCCTGGGCAGGGGAAATGATCGCCAGGCGAAAGGCCATGGAGGCAGATGGCCGCTGGGCGGAGGAGGAGGCCACAAGTGATAGCTTGCCGGCCGGGAATGCGGAAACTCTCGTTTGGATGCAAGCGGCCCAAGCCGACTTTTCCCGTTGTGTCCTTCTTGCGCGGGAGCCGGAGCAGGACGAAAGCGCGCAGGAAGAAGGACCGAAGGAACCCAGGGAGGTTGGTTCCCAATTCCATGCAATCCAGCTTGAGACCTACAGCGTCGATTTTTCCGGCTTCATTTTCCCGGGCGCCGCCCTATTCGAGGGAACTACCTTTTCAAGAACCGCATCGTTCGACCGCGCCACCTTCTTTGGAAACGCATTATTTCAAGGAGCTACCTTTTCCGAGGGGGCCTGGTTCACAAAGACGGTTTTCTCCAGCAATGCTCGCTTTCAAAACGCTACCTTCTTCTGCAATACTTCGTTTAATGGCATCGTCTTTTCGAGATCCGCGTGGTTCGAAAGCGCTGCTTTCCGCGCCAATACCTGGTTCGATGGCGGAACCTTCTCGGGCGATGTCTGGTTTGAGTGCTCCGCCTTCTCCGGGAATGTTTCGTTTCACAGTGCTGCTTTTACCTCTGTCGCCAGGTTTCAGCGGGCGGCTTTCTCTGGCGACGCCTCGTTCGATAGCGCCACCTTCACCGGCGACGCTTCGTTCAAAAGCACGGCCTTCTCCGGCCGCGCCTCGTTCAAGGACGCTGCCTTTTGCGGCGATGCCAACTTTACAAGTGCAACCTTCTCGGGCGGCGCTTGGTTCTGGAGCGCGGTTTTCCAGGATTTCACGAGCTATCGGGAAGCGAAGTTTTTAAAGCAGGCAAGCTTCGCGGGCATCAAGGTGGACCGCGGTTTCGATATGACGGAAGCAGAGTTCGAGCGCGTTCCCGCCTTCAATCAGGCGGATTTCAAGCAGGCGCCCGAACTTGACAATGTGAAGTTTCCGCTTCCGTTCTTTTGGGGCGACGCAGAGCTGATTGCCAGATACCGCGCCATCCGCCGCATGGCCATCCAGGGCGCCGATTACGAGCGCGAGCAGATGGCGTTCAAAGGCGAGCTGCGGTCGCGGCGCTGGACTGCGGACAAGTGGTGGTCCATCGGCACGTGGCTCGGCCTCATCTACGACGGTATCGCGGATTGCGGGCACTCCATCGTCCGGCCGGTCTTGCTTTGGCTCGCCAGCGTGCCGGTTTTCGCGCTCCTGTATCTGCGTGCGGCGGAGCAAGCCGAAGGGTGGGGCTGTAGCACGCCCTTCATCAAGGCGCTGTTCCTGGCGGGCCGCAACGCGCTCGTGCTGTTCAGCGGCGGGCGCGATGCGCGGATCGCGCAGGCCTATCGATGCCTCTATGGCGGCAATGGCGAGCCGCAAATCCCCGACAGCGTGAGCTTCGTCGAAGCCTTCGTGCAGGTGCCGTTAAGCGCGGTGCTGATCTTCCTGCTGCTGCTCGCGATCAAGAATAGGTTTAAGATTAAGTAGTTTCCGCGATTGCCGATGCCTCCGCAAACGCGTTGTCATGCCCCGAACAAGCCGGACGCTACTTCGCCCGATGCTGCGGAAGCGCCATTTTATCCTGCATTCGCCGGTTAGAAAGTGCCGTTTTCCGGCTGCGCCTTATCCGGAAGCAACGCCTCTTTCCGCATCGCCCAGTTCTGAATGACGGCTTCACGATCAGCCCCCAATCGCTATTTTCGCGGCCGAGGCAACCAGGGATTGCCAGCCAATGCCAATGGGAAACAGCGCGGCCAACTGCACGGCGATCGGTTTTTCGGGGTCGAATGACGATTTGTAGACGCCGGGGAGGATAATGATGCTGACAACCAACCCGAAAACGATCCGGCTGACGAAGGCTTGCACATCGTAGTCCCAGGCGCCGGTATTGATGTAGTGGCGCAGGTACGGTTCCACGATAACTCCCAAACATACGGCGCCGTATTGAGGAAGAACAGGCGCAGAACTATTGCCTTTGGTTTGCCCCTCTGTGGCCAGAGGCCGGTTTTGCGACTGCAAGTCGAAATAGTTACTGATTGTATTGATCACGGAGCCCTCCACTTAGTGCGATGCGAAGCTTGAAGATGGCCGTCAACGGGGCGAGCCGATTTCAATGGTGAGGTCGTAGGAGCCGGCCCGTTTGCGGCCACGTTGGCCGGCTTGGATCCGGTAAATCCCGCTCTCACGGCATTCGCCGCTGAAAAACGGTCCGCCGGGGCCGCCATTCATCTTTCCGTCGGGCGAAATGACTCTGCCCGAAGGCTCAACTCCGCGCGCGTTCGATATCCCGGCCCGCAAATGCTGCCCCTTCCCGGCGTGAATGCAATAGGCCCTTTCAGGCACGCGGGCTGAAAGCTCAACATGGATGCGTGTACTGGCCCGCGGCGTTTCGATCGTCGTGCAAGCCTGCCCTGCCCGCGCCTGCGCATCCGCCGGAAAGAGGGGCAGTGCGGCAGCCAAGACCAGCGCCGCCAATTCAAACGCCTTAAGAGATGGCGATCTCAGGCGGCAGTATAAGCTGGCCGATAAACGCATCGAAATCGGTGCCCGGATTGGTTTGGTTGCAATCGAATCCGTCCCCGCCATGACATTCGTCGGAGTATTGCCAGAGCAGAACGTCGCAAGGCAGAGCGGTGCTTGGCATAACCGCCGCATCGTTCCACTCCGGTACGGCGTGGCACCCGCGCCATTTCCAGCGGGCGATCCAGACCCCGTGGCACTCGACGCCCTGGGCAGCGGCTGACGCAATCGCCTCCCATGTCGTATCGTCCGACTGGACGCCGTAAACGCAGGGCAGGATCGTCACGGCTCCCCTCGAATACGACAGGCTGTGATCGCTTAGCGCCCGCGCCCAGCCGAGATAGTAGCTCAAGGAAAGCGGAGGGGTACTTTCCACGTCGAGGAACATCAAAAACTTGCCGCCAAGCGATTCTAGATAATCCGCGCCGAACGTCAGGATCAGGTCCTCCGCGTTCAGCGTCGCGTCGGCAGCGCCTTGCGCCGAGGTTCCCCCTACCCTTTTCGTCTGCCGGGCAATCGGCAGGACCCGGATGTTTCTTTCCCGGAGGAGTTGGTTTTCCTTCAGATGACGGTATTCCACAACTCCTGTGCTTGCGGCGCTTGTGAAATACCGGCCCCACAGCACCGGCGTTTCACCGAGGGTTTCCGCCGCGAGGTCGACAAGGGATTTGCCACCGATCAGGCTTGTAACAAGGTTTGAGCTGTCCGCTCCGGCACGTCCTTTGGCCATTTGTGGCCTCCATACATGGAGCGCGCGCGCGAGCAATGCTGAGAACCGATAGTATTCTCAGGCTTGGAACGATTTTTATGCGCGTGCTTGGTACACTTTATACTATACGTTAATAATGATTTCGTCAACGAACCCGCGCATATTTCCGTGCAGCTTACCGGAGGCAACTTAGCGTGGCGGCGCTCGCGGCAATTGGGGTGCGAACTTGCCTCCGGCTGTACTGGCTGCCAGCTCAAGCCGCCTGCCAAGCCTGCTGGCTCGCGAGCTTCTCCGCCTTCTCCTTGGCGCGCAGGCCAGCCGGGCGGCTCATCAGCCCCGCGCAATAGGCCTCGAATTCCGGCCGCTTCTCGATGGCGCCGAACATCATGCCGAAGTTCAGCATGGCGCCGATATAGATATCCGCGGCGCTGAAGCGGTCCCCGGCGATATAGGTCTTGCCCTTAACCGCGCCGGCCAGCGTATCCATCACCAGCGCGAAGGATCCATAGCCGAAGCGGCCCTGCATTTCCGGCGTGGACGGATCCCAGCCCACGGAATGATTAGTCCAGGCCGGCTCCATGCAGCCTGCCCCGAAGAACATCCAGCGATAATACGCGCCACGCTCCGCCGGGGCAGGAGCCAAGCCCGCCTCGGGGAAAGCGTCGGCCAGATATGCGAGGATCGCGGGCGTTTCGGTCACAACAGTTTCGCCGTGCATTATCGCGGGCACCTTGCCCATCGGGTTGATGGCGAGATAATCCGGTGCCTTCATCGTGGTACCGTACTCCTTGACCTCGACGCGGTACGGGCAGCCGATTTCCTCCAGCATCCAGTGCACGATGCCGCCGCGCGAACGCGGGTTGGTGTAAAGAACGAGTTCCTTGCTCATGGCGATCTCCGTTTTTGTGTTACTGGCGCACCTATATCGCGCACCGCTGCCAGTTTCTGTCAGCATCGTCTTGCGCCACTCTTTCGCGAGCGCCTTGCGGCCCTTGGGCAGGCGCTCCGGCAGCAGCTCGGTAAGCACGATCACGCTGTTTGAT
>PMBZ01000206.1 GCA_003153975.1 Hyphomicrobiales bacterium | reverse complement strand
GGAAGACAAAATGATTTCGGACAGACGCTACGCGCCGCCGGGTCCCTGTTGTCGAGATCGCTCTTGGCAATGGGCGCAGCCTGAAGGTAGACGAGGAGATCGATCCCGTGCTTTTGGCCAAGCTTGCCACTGCCCTCGATGGAGGCAAGCGGCGATCGCGGTACCGGCCGGGGTGCACATCGATCTGGCTTCACTGGTGTCCGGCTAAGCGCGAACCCGTGCCCTCGTGGCACACGTTAATGCAGATATGGTAACCGTACGGTTCTTATGCGTTCCACATACCACGATTCCGGAATCCATTTAAATATATATGCAACTTCCGGATTGACCATAAAACGGTGCATTTTTCAGGGCCGCCGCCGCCGGGCAACGTGAAAATATTCCATCTATATTAACACCTTGCGGTGCAGCTAAGCCTTTGGGGCCTGTTTTTTTTGCAATGATTGCCGCGAAAAAGGGGATGGGGCCGGCTGGGCGGACTCCAACCGGAATTGCAAAAATACGGTTAACAATTACACAATTCGAGCAACAGGCTTACGCCTGCTCCAACTCGACCAGCGTGCCGCAGAAATCCTTCGGGTGCAGGAACAGCACCGGCTTGCCATGCGCGCCGATTTTCGGCTCGCCCCCGCCCAGCACGCGCGCGCCCTTGGCCACGAGCCGGTCGCGGGCCGCCAGAATGTCGTCGACCTCGTAGCAGATATGGTGGATGCCGCCGTCCGGGTTCCGCTCCAGGAATTTCGCGATGGGCGAATCCGCGCCAAGCGGCTCCAGAAGCTCGATCTTGGTATTCGGCAGGGTGACGAAAACGGTGGAGACGCCATGATCCGGCTGCGGCACGGCTTCGGAAACGCCGGCCCCCAGCGTATCGCGATAGACGGCGGCGGCCTTGGCCATATCCTTCACGGCGATGGCGACATGGTTCAAGCGTCCGATCATCGAAGTCTCCTGCTACGGCGTTTTGCAAGCCGCGACCCTAGCCCGCGCGCGCGCACATACGCAACCGCCAGGAGAGGGGCGGACGCCCGGGCCGTGCCTTTCGGCTCAAGCGGCCAGCATCCGGTCCACTTCGCGGACCAGGTCCTTCAGATGAATGGGCTTCGACAGCACGCGCGATTGCCGCGCCGCCTCGGGAAAGTCCTGCAGCGCCACCGCCGCGAAGCCGGTTATGAACATGATCTTCATGCCCGGCTGAAGCTGGGAGGCCCGTTTCGCAAGCTCGATGCCGTCCATCTCGGGCATGACGATATCGGTCAGGAGCAGCGTTACCGGCCTCGCCTTCAAGCCTTCGAAGGCTTCGGCGCCGTTACCGTAGGAAATGACGTCGTAGCCGGCACGCTCAAGGGCCTTGGCGAGGTACCAGCGCATGGAGTCGTCATCTTCGGCAAGGAGAATGGTTCTCATTGTCTTACTCACAAGCAACTAAACGGCCGCTTCCGGCCCGGGAACTCCCCGCGAACACGAACACCGCATCCATCCAAAACCGCCGCCCTTACGGTTAAATCAGGTTTATCGCATCTTGGGGCAAATTCGAGGCCTAGATTGGTTTTAACCTTACCCGCAACAAGATAACAAAATCCTCGCACGGTCAGGTTGATTTGCGTTTGCCGTGGCTATGCGGACACAGACCCAGGGGGATTCATGCTACGGAAATGCCTAGCCTTTTGCCTGATTGCCACAGTGGCCGTTGGCAGTGCCGGTGCGCGCGCCGGGCAGCCGGAGCAGGGCGCCTCCGTCCGCGACGGCAATGCGCTGTGGATGCGCCGCCACTGGCTGCACGAGGCGCCCTCGGGCGCGGAGATCGCGGCCCTGGTGGCGGGCTTGCGCGAGCGCGGCATCCGGCGCATCTATCCATTTCTCGGGCCGATGGACGCCGAAGGCTGGCCGGGCTGGCGGTCCAAGGCGGGGCCTGTCCGCTACGTGCCGGAGCGTGCGGGCGCGTTCCTCGCGGAGTTTCACCGGCTCGCGCCTGAAATCCGCGCGATCCCATGGAGCGGCGGCAATCTCGGCCGCGACGTGCATCTCGAAGATGCCGCGCAACGCAAGGCCTTCGCGGAGCACGCGCGCCGCCTGGTGGCGCTGGGCGCGGACGGCATCCAGCTCAATGTCGAGCCGCTTCCGAGCGGTACCCCGGCCTATCTGGACCTGCTGCGCGAGGTCAAGGCCGCCATCGGGGATCGCACGCTGTCGGTGGCCGCCTATCCGCCGCCGCCAGACGGGGACGCGGATCGCGAAACCCATTGGGATCTGCCATTTATGCGCGATGTTTGCCATGTCGCGGGCGAGATCGCCGTCATGGCCTACGATACCGGGCTCAAATCCGCGCCGGCCTACGAGGCGCTCGTCTCGGCTTGGACGCGCCAGCTTGCCGCGACCTTGCCGCCGCCGCAAGCGAAGGGCTGCGAATGGCTCATGGGCGTGCCAACCTACGACGACGATAAGGATCATCACCGCCCGGTCGTGGAGACGGTCGAGCACAGCCTCAAAGGCATCCTGGCCGGCTTGCAGGGGATCGGCCCAGGCACCGGCTTCCGCGGCGTGGCGGTCTATGCCTCCTTCACCACCGATGAGGCCAAATGGGCGGCATATGGCCGCCTCTGGTGTGGAACCGAGGCCTTCACCACGCCGCCGCCCGATCCGCGCAACACCACCGAGTAGTGCGGACGGCGCCGGCCTAACGCTCCGGCGCGGCTTGCGCCGGCCTAAGATAGTGCCAGGAGTCGCAGTGCGGCTTGAAGCCGATCTTGGCGTAGCATTTGTTCGAATAGGGATTGCGCAAGTCGGTGTAGAGGCAGGCCGTGGGCGCGCCGTCCGCGAAAATGCGCTCGCACAAGGCCGCCGTCACCGATCCGGCATAGCCGCGGCACCGTTTGTCCGGCGGCGTGTACACCGGCCCGATCGACATGGCGGTTTTCAGGACCCGCCCGAGGGCCGCGAAGGACACCGGCTCGCCTCCAACCGTCCACAGCAAATATTTTCCGAGCGCGATTGCTTTCTCAACCTTCGCCCGTTCGAACGGCGGCTCGTGTGCGACGGCCTCGCATTGAAATGCCCTTATCCATTCGAGAAGGAGGTCCGTGTCCGCCAGCACGGCGCCGCGCGGTGTGCCTTCCGCGCCGGGATAGCGGGGCGGCTCCGTCAGCACGTGAATGCGCTGCGGCTCCGGCTCCTGAAAAACGATGCCCAGCGCGCTTGCCTCCTCCGCGAACCAGCGCGCGGTGCTGCCGCTGCCAAGCACACCTGGATAGGGATGCTCCTTCGTCTCGCGCGCCAGGCGCTGGCACTCGCCCTGATCGAGATCGCCAAGGAGAATGGAGTGGCCCGGAGATTGGGTCGCGCAATGGCCCGGCGCACCGAGCGTCCAATACTGGAAACCGGCAGGGAAGTCCCTTGCGGCCGCGGCTATTACGGCGATCTGTAGATTGAAGCGGATCTCATCCGCCTCAAGTGCTGGAATGTGAAGCTGCGCAAACTGCTGAAAGGGCATGCTGACACCTAAGAGAGCAATTGATTGCTTGAGCTTCGGTCATCGCGGGCCATATTGCAACGCCGCCGGTGGATCTTCGCGCACTTTGCCGGCTCTGGGCTGATCGAATGCCGGGGCCGCAAGTGGCGGAGGCCGCCGGCAAGGGCGGGAGAGCCCCTGCCGCAAGCGTCGCGCAACCTGCGAGTGGTAGCTCTGGAGCGGATGTGCTGAGCCTCGGGACGGCATACTTCGCGGTGCCGGCCGAGCCTGTGCATTTCGAGAGCGTCAAGCAGGCCATCGCGGAGGCGTTCTCCGGCAAGCCCGGCGAGGCCGACATCGCCGGATTCGGCCCTGCGGGTCTGCAATGGCGAAGAAGTTGAGGTTCGAATGAAAGTCTCCGTCCGGAAACGGCGGCGCGGTGCGGTCAGCCGGCGAGCCGTCCGTCACGGTCATCCCGGAACCGCCAAAGGCGGCATCAGGGATCTGAAAGGGCGCTGGCATTCGTCACGGTCGAGGACTTGCGCCGATGCGCTTTCCGGCATGGCGGAAGCCGCCGGACCCATTGCGGGGAGGGCCAAATGAGCCCGGATCGCCGTTTCGCGATCATGCGGAAGGCTGTCCTGTTGGGCGGCTCGATTGCTTTGCGCAAACCATTTAGCTGAAGTTGGGATGAGAACCGGCCTCTCGCTCACCGCTTCAACGGTTCGGCCTGCGCCACCGGGGCGGCTGCCTCCTCAATAGGAGGAGCAGCCTGCATGAACTCCGTCATGGTGCAGTTCACCGTCAATGCGGCGCGGCATGGGACAGCAGGTTGATGATTAAAACGCCGGCAACGATCAGCGCAATACCGGCCACTGCGGCCAGGTCGAGGCTTTGGCCCAAAAAGACCCAGCCGATGAGCGAAATGAGAACGACGCCCAGGCCGGACCAGACAGCGTAGGCGATGCCCACCGGAATGCTGGTGAGCGTGAGCGACAGGAAATAGAAGGCGATGGCGTAGCCAACGGCCACGAGCCCGGACGGCGTAAGCTTGGTGAAGCCTTCCGACGCTTTCAGCGCCGAGGTGGCAATCACACCTCCTGAAATGGCGATAAGCAGATACACCCAGCTCATGACGGTACTCCAAACGGCGGAAGGCAAGCAGCGGTTGTTGCTTACCTCAGAGAAGCGGCGCCTTCCAGCGCTTGAGGTGAAACCGCGCAACTCCGCCAATATTGGGGCCGTGCGGATCGTGAAATAGCGGCGGGCGGCCTCGCGGCTGGAAAACGTGCCTTCCGAGCCATCGAACCGCACGCCAGGGCACAGCCTGCCAGATATCGACAGATACCCGCTCGAAATTCAAAAGAGCCGAATTTATTTATTAAATTCGGGTAGCATCCCTGTGGATACCGGCAGGCGGAGGAGAGCTATGACGGGAAAGCGGCGAACGTCTGGAAGGGAGGTATTGTTAGGCTGGGCTTCGGCCGTCACCGCGGCCGTGCTCTTCGCGATCACCGGGTGGGGCTGGTATTCGGTGGGGCATATGAGGTTATGTCTGCCCGGAGACGAGAGCCGCGAGAGATGGTGCAAGGTTTCAGCCGTTAGCCAGATGGCAACAGCGAAGAAGTTGCCGCCAATTGCCGGCGGCCGTGGCGGTACGCCGCATTATGGTGGCGAAGAATTCAATAGCCAAGGTTTGTACGAGTGTGTGGCTGGCGCGGAACGGGACGGATGCGCCGAGAAATTTGGAATATTCGTGAAAATTAAGTCGGCTGACGCTTTGCATGAATCCTATTTGTATCATGCCACCAATTGGAACCAGTTTTTTGCGGGCGACGATGATGCGGCAGCAACACACAGGCTTGCATTCGGTATCGCAGTTGCCGCTGTATTTGCCGCGTTCCTTATCATGCTGGTTAAAATAACCCTCGATTGGCTGAACGAGATTGCCTTCGATAACGATTGGTAGGTTATCGAGAGCGTTTGTTGCTGGGCCGATAAGGCAGCCTGCAAATCGCCGGGATGGCTGGCTGCCGGAGAGGTTGCGTGGGTCCGCCGTGGGGGGGCAAGACGCCTGTGCGGATCGCGGAGGCCGGAGCAGGG
This sequence comes from Hyphomicrobiales bacterium, assembly GCA_003153975.1. Lineage (GTDB taxonomy): Bacteria > Pseudomonadota > Alphaproteobacteria > Rhizobiales > Rhodomicrobiaceae > Rhodomicrobium. The sequence continues at coordinate 1,395 of PMBZ01000206.1, read as the reverse complement.
CTTGCGGCGAAACGATGCGCCCGGCGCATCCGTCCCCGCTCGTTCCAGGTTAACGGCCCGTTCCTTCCTCGCAAGGCGGCATCATGGTAAATGACGGCATGGTAAACGCACGGCGCTTATGCGAATTTCGCGCGCATTTCCGCGAAACTTTCCTCGCTTTGGGGTCTATTTTCTGGTTGTCGAGACACAGAAAAGGACGGCGAAGCATGCGCTTTACTCCTATCATTTTCAGCAAGCTGCTTGCACCCATCAACCGGCGGCAATTCAGCGCAATCGTTACCCGCCACGCGGGTGACGCCTATGACAAATGCTTCAAGAGCTGGGATCATCTCGTGGCGCTGATCTTCGCGCAATTCGCCGCCTCCGCCACCAGCCTGCGCGGCCTTGAGACGAGCTTCAACGCCAACAGCCAGCACCACTACCACCTTGGCACGGGCAGGATCGCACGTTCCACCTTCGCGGATGCGAACAGGCGGCGGCCTGTCGCGGTCTTCGCCGATACGTTCGCCATGCTGGCTGCCCAGCTTGACCGGAACGCGCGCCGCGAAGGCAAGGAACTCTTGCGCCTCATCGATTCCACCCCCATCCCGCTTGGCAGGCTGTGCGCCTGGGCGCAATGGAACGGCCGCATCCGCGGCATGAAGGCCCATATCGTCTACGATCCCAATGCCGATTGCCCGCGCCTCCTCGATATCACCCACGCCACCGTTAACGACGCGCAGATCGGCCGCACGATTGAGATCGAAGCGGGCGCCACCTATGTGTTCGGCAAGGGATATTGCCACTACGGCTGGTGGACCGCGATCGCCGGGGCAAAGGCGTTCTTCGTGACGCGGCCCAAGACCAACATGAAGCTCGATCTTGTTTGTATCCGCGAGTTCAAGGAAGCGGAGGGCAACGGTTTCACCGTGCTTGAGGATGCCGAAGCGAACTTCGCCAGCAAAGGCGATTCCAAGCTGCCCATCAAGCTGCGCCGGGTGACCGTGCGGCGCCACCAGGACGGCGCCACGCTTGAGCTTGTGACCAACGATCTGGAGCGCGGCGCCGTTGCCATCGGACAGCTTTACAAGACCCGCTGGCAGATCGAGTTGCTTTTCCGCTGGATGAAGCAGCATCTGCGCATCCGCGCCTTCATCGGCAACAATGAGAACGCCATCCGCCTGCAGATTATCGCGGCCATGATCGCCTATGTCCTGATCCGCATCGCGGCCAAGACGCATTGCATCAAGCTGCCGGTGCTCCGCCTCCTCGATCTCGTGGGCCAGTGCCTCTTCGACCGGCGGAGTTTCGGGGCTATCGACAAGCCGCCGCCGGTCAATCCGGGCAGGAAACGCGAGCACATATCTAACCATCAAATGAGATTTATATATGCCTAGTACAGCCCGCCGGAAGTGG
>PMBZ01000115.1 GCA_003153975.1 Hyphomicrobiales bacterium | reverse complement strand
GAGTTCGCGGGGAGAAGGACAGGATGAGGGGAGAGTCCCTCCGTTCAAGGCGCCATCGGGTCGAATGCACCGCCACGCCGCCGCGCCTGCCGGTTTCCGCGTTTCCAGCCCTGGTTAATCATATTTCCAGCTGGCGGATGAACCGGAAGTCGTGCGCGCCCACTCTCCGTACACACTTTGTCACAAATATTTGCTCGATAAATCAATAGTATAATCGCTCAAGCAAATAAAGATGGTGCATTCGCCCGGCGTGCGCTGTTAAGGAAATGCTGGGGGCAGGCGGGATGCGAATTCGCGGATCGGTGCGGTCAAGTTTGGTTAACGGCCGCATAATCCGGGAAATGGGCGTGGGGCGTTCCGGAACTGGACAGAAAAATATGTCCGGGTGGCGACAATTAAGGCAATTGCCTCAACCGTGCCCTTATGGCAGTCCAAGCATAGGCTGTGCTTTTGAGCGTAGATAGTTAAAGGGCGGCGGTGACTTCAATTGCCATCATGAATGCCAAGGGCGGTGTCGGTAAATCGACGCTGACCATGGCCATAGCCGAGACGCTCTCTGTGTGGCACGAGAAGAGCGTCCTTCTGATCGATGCCGATGCCCAGATGAATCTGAGCCTGATGGTGATGCCGCCGGAAAAGCTCAACGCGGCGCGGCATGCGGGCCAATCCATCGCCGGCTGGCTGTCGAGCTGCGTTGTCACGTTCCAGCGCTCCGATTGGCACGGCTGCGTGATCGGCGACATCAGCGATGTCGACGACGTTACCAAGATGTTCATCATTCCTGGTGACATGGATATGACACTGGTCGAACGCGAGATCGCGGCCAGGGGCGCGCTCGGGCGGGCGCGGCAGTCTTGCCGCTGGCTTCTGGACGAGGCATCGCAGGTGGTCGACTTCGTCCTGGTGGATTGCGCCCCCGGCATCTCGACCGTGACCGAGTGCTGGCTGCGCGAATGCGACTGGCACCTGATCCCGATCAAGCCCGACATTCTGGCCGTGAGCGGCATGGAGTATTTGCGGCTGTTCCGGCAGCGCAACCCAGGGCTCGGCTTTGCCTCGCATCTGGGCGTTCTGGTCAATATGAAGGACATGCGCTCGCCCACCGACCAGATGACCCACGAGTTCCTGTCGAAGGACGAGAGCCTGCGCTGCTTCCCGGCGGCGATCCCGCTGATCCAGCATATCCAGAAAGCCGCGCTCTTCATGAAGGAAAAGCGCTCCTATCAGAACAAGTATCCGGGCGATGCCGGCCGCGCGCTCCGCGACGTTACCGCCGAGATGATCCGGCGCGTTTCGGAAAAGCCCCCGGCATAGCCGCCTTTCCGCCGTTGAGCCGCGTGCGGTTTCCGCCAGGAGAATTGCCAGGAATGAGAGCCATAACGCTTGCCACGGCATTTGCCATCGCCGTGGCGCCATTCGCCCCCGGACTTGCCGCCGGCCCCGATTATCTTGGAACATGGAAGCTATCCGGCGCCGTGGTGGCGCCCTGGGCCGATCCAGCGGCGCGAAAGCCCGATAACGCCGGGCCGGAGCGGCTGCTCGGCAAGACCCTCGTCTTCAAGGCAGGCGAAATCGCCGGGCCGCGGCCTTTCGCGTGCAAGGGCGCGCACTACAAGCTCAAGGACTACACCGCGGACATGCTCTTTCAGGGTGCGTTCGGGGAGATGCAGTCGAAGAACAAATCCGCCGATCCGGCGAAGATCGCGGCCTCGCTCGGCTTCCCGGCCGCACGCATCGAAACGCTTGAAACCGGCTGCGGGATCGACTTTCATTTCGTCGATGGCGCCACGGCAAAAATTGGCCTCAACGATTACGTTTATACGCTGAAAAAGCAGTAGAGCCGGAAGGAGGCCGATTGGCACCGAAGAGAAAATCAGTATCTACCAATGACTTGAGCGGTATGGGTCGCAATCGCCCCGAACCGGCGCTATCCTTTTCCTCTAGCGCGAATCGAATCAGGGGGGAAGTGATGGCTTTGCGCGATAAAGTCGATGGCTGGCGTAGGCGTTTGGCGCCGTATGTGGGCGCGATCGCTCTGGCGGCAGTGGCCGTGGCGCTTATTTTTTTCGCTCCGGCCAGGGGCGCGGCCGCCTTGCTCGGGATCATGGCTGGCGGGCTTCTGGGCTATGGCCTGCTGACGCGGACAGGGGACAACGTTCAGATCGGGGTGCTGTGGGCCTCGGTTGCGGTGACGGCGGACGCCGCCTACGCAAAGCTCAACGATGTAGCACCCGTGACGCTGGCCGGCGCGCTCACAAAGATCATCGATGCCTGCCTGAAGCTCGCGGACCCGGTGATCCGGGGCATCGGCCTGACCGCGGGCGATCCCCGCATCAAGGTGGCAGCGGTCGCGCCGGATTTCGTCTGGGCGCTTATCCTGGCGCTTATTGCCACGATTGCGCTTCCGGACATCCTCAACAGGTCGCGCTAGGATTTGCCGGCGGATATTCCGCGNNAGCCGGTTTGGATGCTACCGGAAAACGCCTTCGCGCCATCCGGTGCGGCGGTTCCAGGGGAAAGCGCTTTTGAGAGGGCACGGCGGCATAAAAGCGGCACATTGCTTGCTTAAGAGTTAAGCTGTTGGAGCCGGGCGTAAGCTGGGCACCCGATTGTGTATCGAGTTAGGGGAAGCCGGACCATGAAGAAAGATCATACTGCGCGGGGATCTACGGTCATCAGAGCGTGGGCCGACGAGGACGATAAGAAGGTCACGATCCAGATCGAGGACCGCGAGGGGGAGATACTCGCCTCTATCCAGCTCAGCCCCGAAAAAGCATCCGATTTGTCCGATAATCTCGCCATTTACGCCGTCAAGCTGAAGATCGCTTCCCGCGAGAAAGGCGCGCCCAAGGCCACGGCGATGGGACGCCCGGCTCTTCTCAGCTAAATCGCTTCGTCCCCGGCCCGCATCCGCCCCGATGCGGAACGGCCGGGGCTGCCTCTCCGCCCCAAACGGGCAGCCCGCCCTACAGTTTTTTGCAAAAATCGTCGCGGATCGCTTGCGGGTCCAGGGCGCGGCTTGTATAAGGGGCGAATTCGGAGTGTAGCGCAGCCTGGTAGCGCACCTCGTTCGGGACGAGGGGGTCGGAGGTTCGAATCCTCTCACTCCGACCATTCACTTTCCCGCCTCAGCTAAAACGGGAAGAAGCCGAAGCGCTGTCTGCTATAGCGCTCGTAGGAATAGTAGCGGGGCTCGCGCCGCCTGTGCACAATCCTCACCTGCCGGCCTCTCTGCTGAGCGGCGGATTGTGCTGAATCTGTTGCTGATGCCGTGCCTGGCGCCGCTCTCAGTGCCGCTGGCGGCAGATACGACTTATCATCTTGCTCATCGCTGGCTGCAAATGCCGCAGCGGCTGGAATTAGTGCCAATAACAGCCCGATTTTCAAGCTGAGTGAACGCATAACTGCCTCGGTTCTTCTTGTCTTGTCCTCGATAAAGCCACCCATCTTGGAAGGCCTCTCTAGCAGGGCTCATGCTGGCGCCGCGCTTGTTACTACTTCTTTGCGGGATGCAGCCAAAACACCGTTTGGGTTAGTTTTGTTCGAAAGCCTTCGCTAAACCGGGCATACTCAAGATTAAGCTTGAGGCTACCATTCGAGGCTGACCTGCCGCTGACCGCGTCATCCCCCGAGGAGAGATCGTTAAGGGCCGGTAAGCTGGTACCGCGCGCGGGAAGTTCTGACGCCGACATTATCGATGTGGCCGCAGGCGCCGTTATCCATCCAGCGCGTGGTAAGCTCGGTGAAATGAACGTAGGCGGCGCGCGGACCGGCTACTCTTATCGAACGAGGTTCCATCGTTGTCGCCGCCATTGACAATAGCCTTTGCCGGTGCCAAGTGCGTCCCAATGCGGGTAGAGGCGCGGGTAACATCTCGCTGTTCAACGCTTTTTGGGCAAGGCTTGCGCTCGCGGCAACTGGCACATTACTGGAGATGCCCCGATGACGGCAGCGGCAAGGGTCAGGGCCTATTCCGGCCCCGCCATTTTCAGCTACGGTTTCAGGCCGTTTTTCCTCGGCGGCGCGATTTGGGCCGGCGCGGCGATGGCGCTGTTTTTTCTGATGCTGCAAGGGGATCTGGCGCTTCCCACCGCATTCGAAGTTGTGGATTGGCATATCCACGAACTGCTTTATGGCTACCTTCCCGCCATCGTCGCGGGCTTCCTGCTGACGGCGGTGCCCAGCTGGACGGGCCGCCCGCCGGTTACCGGAGCGCTTCTTGCCGCCTTGTTCGCGATCTGGCTGGCGGGCCGCGTGGCGGTTGCCGCATCGGCGCTCATTGGACCGGCTCCCGCAGCGGCCGTCGACCTCTTGTTTTTGATCGCCCTTGCGGCCGTAGCCGCCCGTGAAATCGCCAGCGGCAAGAACTTCCGCAACCTGAAGATCCTGATCCTCGTGGCGCTGCTTGGGGCGGGCAATCTTGTCTTCCACATAGAGGCCGTTACATCCGGCGCCAGCAATTACGGCAAGCGTATCGGCATTACTGCCGCGATCCTGCTGATCGCGCTCATCGGCGGCCGGGTCGTGCCGTCCTTCACCCGGAACTGGCTTGCGAGAAGCGGCCCGGATAACCTGCCCGAGCCGTTCGGCAGGTTCGATGCCATAGCCCTTGCGTTATCGGCAATTGCCCTGGCCATTTGGATCGCGGTCCCAGATGGCGTGGCAACGGCCTCGGCCTGCGCGCTCGCCGGAGTCTTGCAGCTCATCCGCCTGGCGCGCTGGAAAGGACACCGCACCTTCTCCGAGCCCTTGGTTACGGTCCTCCACGCGGCTTACATCTTTGTGCCCATCGGCTTTTTGCTGACGGCGATCGCGGCCGTCTCTCCCGATGCGGTTTCAAAGGCATCCGGTATCCACGCCTGGACCGCCGGCGCAATCGGACTGATGACGCTGGCGATAATGACCCGCGCCAGCCTTGGCCATACCGGGCGGCCGCTTGCCGCGACGCGCGCAATCGCGGCGATCTATCTAAGCGTGGCGGCGGCGGCGGCCGGGAGAATCCTGGCTGAAATGGGCGTGCTGCCCCACATCATGCTCTACATCGCCGCGGGTTTCTGGATACTGGCGTTTTGGGGGTTTTCGGCCGTGTTCGCGCCGCTGCTGCTTAAGTCACGGGCTTGAGGCATCGAGGAGATCACGATGATGATGACGAAATCCTTGCACGGGCGGGTGGCCGTCGTAACCGGCTCGACAAGCGGCATCGGCCTCGGCATCGCCAGGGCGTTGGCCCGGGCCGGCGCGGACATCATGCTGAACGGCTTCGGCGAACCGGCCGATATCGAGGCGCTGCGGCAGGAAATTGCCACCCTCAGCCATGTGCGCGCCAGCTATAATGGCGCGGACATGTCCAAGCCGGCCGAGATCGCGGGCCTCATCGAAGCCGCCACCAGCGAGTTGGGCAAGGTCGACATCCTCGTTAACAACGCCGGCATTCAACATGTCGCGCCGGTCGGCAAATTCCCGGCGGAACGCTGGGACGCCATCATTGCGATCAACCTCTCGGCCGCCTTCCACGCCAGCCAGGCCGTCATCGCGCAAATGCGGGAGCGGAACTGGGGCCGCATCGTCAACATCGCCTCCGCGCACGGGCTCACCGCCTCCGCGAACAAGTCCGCCTATGTGGCTTCAAAGCATGGCCTTCTGGGCTTGACCAAGGTGATCGCACTTGAGACAGCGAGGACAGGCGTCACCTGCAACGCGATCTGCCCTGGCTGGGTGCTGACGCCGCTGGTCCAGAAGCAGATCGACGCCTGGGCGCTAAGGGACAACATCTCGCCGGACAAGGCCAAGGATCTGCTGCTGGCCGAGAAGCAGCCTTCGGGAGAGTTTGTGACGCCCGCGCAAATCGGGGCCTTCGCTGTGTTTTTGTGCACGGAGCAGGCGGCGCAGATCCGCGGCGCGGCGCTTTCCATGGACGGGGGGTGGACGGCGCAATAGCCGCGAAGCTCCGCGCGCCAGCACAAGAGCTGCCAGATGCGAGGTTCCGGCTCGATCGCGGGGACGGCGTTGCGGAGACTTCGGTGCCGTCCGCGATTTCGATTGTTTCATACGCTCGAAGGGGGCGGGGCTACCCTACGCTCGATACCGTCACTTCCCGGATGATCGGCTTGGTAGACCCCGGCGGGACGGGCGCACCCCGACTAATATAGCCCGCGATCACCTGCTCGATCGCGTCTTTGGCTCCGGCCAGCACTTCTTCTTCGGTCTCACCCTCGACCCAGATTTCAGGAAACGCGGGTACATGCACAAGAAAGCCGCCTTCTTCGAGGGGCTCCAGGATAACGGTGTAGGTCTGGCTGGCGGTCACGGTTCCTCCAATTACATGGCGCAGTAGTTAAATAGTAACATCTACGCCCGCCACGTCAATGAAGGCTGGGATGCTCCCCCCTCTTCATCCCCTCGATTCTTGTCACGGCAAAGCCGCCCAACCGCACCGGGAAGCTCGATATCCGCCTTACACCGAAGGCGAAGCAAACGCCGATCCGATGCACCTATGTTAGTAAAAGGTTAATTTCGTGTAGACGCAAAATATGATTAATGCAGGCATGGTAAACGCGCGAAGCGCATGCGTTTTTCATGTGCATTTCTGCGATTTTTTACTCGCTTTTTCCTGTTTTCCGCGTTTCAAAAACCCCGTTAAATATACAAGAATATTTTAAGTTAACCACGATGCCTTATACCCGGCACCGGCCAAATGTAGCCGCATGTCAGTGATTTATCGTTTTATATCAATAGTATACGCAAACAGAATGGCGCTTCACACTTACTCAAGGTATTTCTGCTAAATTACTTCAAAATCGAAACGGACTTCTCACACACCCGAAAAGGTACCTCCGGAGTAGTCAGGAGAGTAAATTTTGCGTTACGCCGAACCACGCCGCGGGCCACGTAAGGGGCTAAGCCACCTTAGAAAGCCGGGCCGCTTCAACCGCTTGCGGGAGGTTCGATTTTCTGCCGCCGCCCACGGCCCCGCTTCACTTAATTCTTGCTGCTCAAGGATTTGCGAAGGGCCGGGTCCATCTGGTAGGTACGCTTGCCGCCCTTGAGCGTGCCCGAAGATCCGACCGCATCGCGGAACGGCCCATAGAACGCCGGCGCATATTTGCGTCTATGCCGGTTTCCTCTTGTCATGACAAAGCCAGACAAAACTCATATGATAGTCGAGAAAGGAATTGTACTCATGACCAAGCAGCCTAACCGCACCGAAAAGCTCGACATCCGCCTTACGCCAAAGGCCAAGCGAACGCTCCAGGCAGCCGCAAGTGCGGAACGGCGCAAAGTCAGCGAATTCGTGCTCGAAAGTGCACTCGCCCATGCCGAGGAGACTTTGGCAGACCGGCAGCGCTTCGGGCTCGACGCCGAACGCTGGGCCGCCTTTCTCGAAGCGCTGGACGCACCGCCGCGCGACCTGCCCCGCGTCCGCCGCCTGTTCGAAGAGCCAAGCCCCTTCGAAAGCGGCTCCAAGTGACCGCGTTCCGCATCGAGAAGATTGCGCCTCATCACGCCGTCGAGGGGTTCGATTGCGGCAACGAAGCGCTCAACCGCTATTTGATCCGCTTCGCTCTCGCCAATCAAAGAGCCAGTACCGCCCAGACCTATCTGGGCTTAGCGGATGCTCAGGTTATCGGCTTCTACACTCTCGTTGTGGGCGAGGTAGCCTTCGACGATGCGCCTGAAAGGCTTGGAAAAGGTCTTGCCCGCCATCCTATTCCGCTCATGCTCCTGGCGCGGCTTGCGGTGAGCCTGAATTGGCGGGGACGCGGCCTGGGCGCTGGACTGCTTAAAGATGCGATGCGCCGCACCGCGCAGGCCGCAGATATCGTAGGTATTCGCGCCTTCGCGGTGCATGCCAAGGACGACGGTGCCGTGTCGTTTTACAGGAAGTTCGATTTCCTGCCGTCGCCTACGGACCCGCTTCACTTATTCTTGCTGCTCAAGGACTTGCGAAGGGCCATCAGCGAAGCGGGGTCGAGGGCATGATCCGCTATGTAGCCGGCATGAATAAGCCGGGCGGCCTCGACAGCAAAGTAGGTGAGAATGCCCGCCGCGCCGGCCCGCCGGAACGCCAGCAGGCTTTCGAGCACACAGCACTCGCGCGTGAGCCAGCCGTTCTGGAACGCCGCCGTCAGCATCGCGTACTCGCCCGACACCTGGTAGACGAAGGTCGGCACGTGGAACGTCTCATGCACGCGCCGCACGATGTCGAGATACGGCATGCCGGGCTTCACCATCACGAAATCGGCACCCTCGGCGAGATCGAGCGCAACCTCGCGCAGCGCCTCGCCGGAGTTGGCCGGGTCCATCTGATAAGTGCGCTTGTCGCCCTTGAGCGTGCCCGAAGAGCCGACCGCATCGCGGAACGGCCCATAGAACGCCGACGCATATTTCGCGGCGTAGGACATAATCAGCGTGTTTTTGAAGCCATGGCCTTCGAGCGCCTGCCGGATCGCGCCCACGCGCCCGTCCATCATATCGGAGGGCGCCAGCACATCGCAGCCCGCCTCGGCCTGCACCAGCGATTGCCGCACCAGCGCTTCGAGCGTTTCGTCGTTGGCGATCTCGCCGCCGATCAGGAGCCCGTCATGGCCGTGGCTGGTGTAGGGATCGAGCGCCACGTCGCAAATCACGCCCATATTGGGCACGCGCTTCTTGATCGCGCGCACCGCGCGGCAGACGAGGTTTTCGGGATTGAAGGCCTCGGCCGCTGTTTCGTCGCGCAGTTTCGGCTGGGTATAGGGGAAAAGCGCTATGGCCGGGATGCCAAGCTCCGCCGCCTCTTCCGCCGCCGTCACCGCGAGGTCGATGGAAAGCCGCTCGACGCCGGGCATGGAGGCAATCGGCTGCCTCGTCTTCTTGCCGTCCATGACGAAGACCGGCCAGATCAGGTTGGCGGCCGAAAGCGAGGTTTCGGCGACGAGCGCGCGCGACCAGGCTGCCTGCCTCGGGCGTCTCATTCGCGTGGTGGGGTATCCACCAGGCTGGCCTTTGAGAAAAACAACGCTTCCGCCGGTAAAATCGAGCGAGGAGGGTTTTGTTATCGTCACGGCGTTACTCCCGAAAGTGGATGCTTTTTACGACGGAAAAGCGCTTGACACAAGGGGCACTATGAATTAGAACAAACGCAGAACACCAGCAAGGACGCCGCAACTTCCTGGCTGGTGGATAACGAGCAAGCGGTCAAAAAAGTCCGGATCGGTTTTGCGTCCCGGCAGTCCCGTTTCCCGCGCCCCCCAACGGAACGGACAAGCCCCTTTTGGCCGCTTGCTTGCTTTTTTCGCGCGCCTGCCTCAGATGAAGAGCATGGCGAAAGTGACAATCATGGTAAATGGCGAGGCCAGGACGACAGAGGCGCGCACGCTCGACGAGTTGTGCCGCGAGCTTGGCCACTCGCCGGAAACGAAGATCGCGACGGCACGGAACGGCGAGTTCGTGCCGGCCAAGTCGCGTGCCGCGGCGAGCCTCGCCGAGGGCGACACCATCGAGGTTCTATCGCCCCGGCAGGGAGGGTGAACATGAACGGCAATGGCAACGACAGCCTAAGCCTTTACGGCGAGCCCCTGGCCTCGCGGCTGCTGCTTGGCACATCGCTTTATCCCTCGCCCGAGATCATGCGCCGCGCGGTTGAAGCGGCCAATCCTGGAGTGCTGACCGTTTCCTTGCGCCGCGAAAGCGGCTCGGGAGGCGCTGGCCAGGGCTTCTGGGAACTGGTGAAAAGCCTGGGCCGCCGCATCCTGCCAAATACGGCTGGCTGCCACACCGCGCGCGAGGCGATCGCGACGGCGCAGATGGCGCGCGAACTGTTCGAGACCGATTGGGTCAAGCTTGAGGTGATCGCCAACGACGACACCCTCCAGCCCGATGTGTTCGGGCTCGTGGAGGCGGCGGGCGTGCTAAGCCGCGACGGTTTCAAGGTCTTCCCCTATTGCACCGAGGATTTGAGCGTGGCCGGACGCCTCCTGGGTGCCGGCTGCCAGCTTCTCATGCCCTGGGCCGCACCCATCGGCACGGCTCGCGGCCTTATGAACCCCTACGCGCTTCGCAGCCTGCGCGCCTATTTCCCCGATACGCCGCTGATCGTCGACGCCGGCATTGGCGCACCGTCTCACGCAGCACAAGCGATGGAGATGGAATACGACGGCGTGCTCCTCAACACGGCAGTGGCCAAGGCCAGCGACCCAGTGGCGATGGCGCGGGCCTTCGCGCAGGCAATCGAGGCGGGCCGGCTGGCCTGCCGGGCCGGGCTTATGCCTCCCCGCGACATGGCGAGCCCATCCACCCCGCTCGCCGGGCTGGCTTTCAGGGATTAGCGGCCATGCTTGCCAGGTTTTATCCCATCGTTCCGGATGCGGAATGGGTCGAGCGCCTCGTCCGCGTTGGCGTCAAGCTCATCCAGTTGCGCATGAAGGATGTGCCCGCCGCCGCCATCCCAGCCGCCATCGCACGCGCGCTGGCCGCCTGCCGCGCATCCGGCTGCGAGTTGGTGGTTAACGATTATTGGCGCGAGGCCATCGATTGCGGCGCGGGCTTCGTCCATCTCGGCCAGGGCGATCTCGACACCGCGGACGCGGCGGCGCTCCGCCGGGCAGGGATAAAGCTCGGCATTTCGACCCATAGCCATGAGGAGCTGGACCGCGCGCTGCGCGAGGAGCCCGATTATGTGGCGCTTGGCCCGGTTTACGAAACGAAGCTCAAAGTCATGCCCTGGGCGCCGCAGGGGTTGCAGCGCGTTACCGGATGGAAGGCGCTTGTCAAACGCCCGCTCGTCGCCATTGGCGGCATAACGCTGGAGCGCGCCCCGGCCGTGTTCGCGGCTGGCGCGGACAGCATAGCGGTTGTAACCGACGTTATCGCGCACCCCGACCCCGAGCGGCGCACCCGCGACTGGCTGGCCGCCGCTGCCACGCCGTAAGGGACAGCGCTTACTTCAGCGGACGCCGCGCCTTGGGCTGCTTCGTGGCAAACTCCTGGTCTAGCGCCTTTTCGAACTCCAGGAGGTCGTCCGGCGGCGTCATGCCGAACACCCGCATCTCGTTGAGCTTTTCCTTGAGCTGCATGTAGAGTTCGAAACGATCGTAAGGCGGGTTCGAGAACATCTCCAGGATCATGCCGACCTCAGCCTTGAGGGATTCGAGAGCCATGGCGAACCTCTTCGATGGACGTAGCAGAATACAAGCTGACCCGCCCTGCCAGCATTGATAGGAATCAAAGTGCTCGCAACCCCTCGCCGCTCCTCGCGGTTTCCGGTGCGGCAGTCCGCCATTGCACAGCCCGATGGAGGCCAGAACCTTGGAGAGAAGCCGCTGCCTCCCGATATCTTCCTGGCAAGACCGGAGCAACCCAATGCAGATCCGCACCCCCTACCTGATTTTCCTTGGAGACGTTCCCGACCGGCTCGCCGCGAAAACCGGCCAGGGCATCGTGGATTGGCGGCGCGAATGGTGCCTGGGCCAGCTCCGGCTGCCAGGCTGCGGGGCCGGTCTCGGTATTCCGGATTTAACCATCCAGAAGGCTGCCGCTCAGGGCGCGCGGACCCTGATCGTGGGCGTGGTGAATGCCGGCGGCTTCCTGCCCGATGCCTGGACCGCCACAATCGTCGAGGCCATCGAGGCTGGGCTCGACGTGGCCAGCGGGCTGCACACGCGGCTTGGCTCGAAGCCTGAAATAGCGGCGGCCGCGCAACGTCATGGCCGCCAGCTCTGGGATGTGCGGCATTCGGACCGGCATTTCGAGACTGGAAAAGGCGCCAAGCGGCCGGGCATGCGGCTGCTTACCGTTGGCACCGATTGCGCGGCCGGCAAGAAATACACGGCGCTCGCGCTGGAGCGCGAGATGCGCGCGCGCGGCTTCGACGCCGATTTCAGGGCGACCGGGCAGACGGGGATCTTCATCTCGGGCCGGGGCGTCGCCATCGACGCGGTGGTCGCGGACTTCATCTCCGGCGCCGCCGAATGGATTTCCCCCGCCGCAAGCCCCCTGCATTGGGACGTGATCGAGGGGCAGGGCACCTTGTTCCATCCCTCCTTTGCCGGCGTGACGCTGGGCCTCCTGCATGGCTCGCAGCCCGATGCGTTCGTCGTGTGCCACGAGCCTACCCGCCAGACCATGCGCGGCGTTTCGCATCCCCTGCCGCCAATCGAGGCCGTGATCGATTTGACGATCCGGTGCGGCGCGGTTACCAATCCAGATATCCGGCCCGCCGGCATTTCCGTCAACACCGGCGCGCTGGATGAGAAGGCCGCGCTGGACTACCTGAAACGCTTGGAGGACGATCATATGCTGCCCGCGTCCGATCCCATGCGCTTTGGAATGGCCGGCATCGTGGACCGCATCGCGGCGGATTTTCCGGCCACCCTTTCAGCCACGGCGGGCTGACACATGCGGCAGCTCAAAGTCGGCATTGAAAGCTTCCCGATCGCCGGCACGTTCACGATCTCGCGCGGCAGCCGCACCGAGGCGCGCGTTGTGGTGGCTACGATTGAGGATGGAGACGTTACGGGGCGCGGCGAGTGCGTGCCCTATGCACGCTACGGCGAGACCGTGGAAGGCGTGGCAGCCGGGGTTCAGGGCTTGGCCGAAGCCATCTCGCTGGGCGCTTCCCGCCAAGATCTCCAGACCTTTCCGGCGGGCGCCGCCCGCAACGCGCTCGATTGCGCGCTTTGGGATCTGGAAGCCAAGCGCGCAGGCAAACGCGCATGGACGCTTGCGGGGCTACCTGAACCGCGCGGCGTAATTACCGCCTACACGCTGAGCCTCGACACGCCGGAGGCCATGGAAGCCGCGGCGCGGAAGGCGGCAGGCCGGCCGCTCCTCAAGGTGAAGCTGGGCGCGGCCGGCGATCCGGAACGCATCGCGGCCGTGCGGCGCGGCGCGCCCGGATCCAGGCTGGTCGCCGACGCCAACGAAGGCTGGGACGAAGCCTCGGTCGACGCCAATTTCGCCGCTTGCAAGGCCGCGGGGGTCGAACTGATCGAGCAACCGCTGCCCGTAGGCAAGGACGGCATCCTGGCCGATCTGGGCGCGGCCCGGCGCGGCATTCCGGTCTGTGCGGACGAAAGCCTGCACACCGCCGCGGATATTTCCGCCGTGGCGCGGCTCTATCAGGCCGTCAACATCAAGCTCGACAAGGCGGGGGGGCTTACCGCAGCACTTGCCCTTTTGGCAGAGGCTCGGCAGTACGGGCTGACTGTCATGGCTGGCTGCATGGTCGGCACCTCGCTTGCCATGGCCCCGGCGCTCCTCGTCGCCTCTCGCGCCGATTTCGCCGATCTCGACGGCCCCCTGCTTCTTGCACGCGACCGCGAACCGGGACTCGCTTATTATGGAAGCGAAATCGAGGCCTTCGGTCCGGAATTGTGGGGATGAGCGCCTCACGTCCGCACCGTTTGCGCACGTGAGGCGCTTCGGTACCCGGCTTGATTTATATGATACAAATCAAAATGTTAATCTGGAACCGGCCGGAGATGGAGAAGCCCTGGGCCAGGCTTTGCGATTTTTTAACTTGAATAATGCGGGAAACGCTCCGACCCTATTATTCTAGGCAGTTGCGGCTGCCTGCACAGTTGCCACCCCCAACTCTTCAGGAGGTGAGACCATGCCGAGGCTGTTCACTGGGATCGATCTGCCAGGAGACATCGTCGAGCGTTTGTCCATGTTGCGGGCCGGCCTTTCAGGCGCCCATTGGATCGATCCTGACAATTATCACATCACCATGCGCTTCGTTGGCGACATTCCGGACACGGAAGCGAATCAGTTCGCCGATGCGCTGGCCAGCGTGAGTTTCGACAGCTTCGAGATCGAGCTGTCCGGCCTCGGGAGCTTCGGGGGAAACAAACCGCGCGCGATCTGGGCGGGCGTCAAGCCCTCGCCGGCGCTGCAATTTTTGCAAAAGGGACATGAGCGCGCCGCACGCCTTGCCGGGCTGCCGCCGGAGACGCGCAATTTCGTGCCGCATATCACGCTGGCACGGCTTCGCAATGTAAGCCCCTTTGCCGCCGCGGAATATCTCGCGGGCTACGGGGGCTTCGTCTCCGCGCCTTTCGAGGTGAACCGCTTTGTGCTGTTCTCGTCGCGGCCGAACCAGGGGGGCGGCCCCTATATCGTGGAGGGGGATTATCCCGCCCGCGACAACGCTTATGGAGGGGACGGCGAGGAAGCGGCCTGAATACCGGAAAGGACGCAAGCCGCCTTAGGCATCGAGCAGCTAACGCGTGACACGCCTTTTCGGGCGAACGGAAGGCCGCGGTAATCGCCACCTGGGAAATTTGCGCGGCTCCTTGCGCAAAAACAGCCGCGCGTCAATTGACAAAGGCCGCTGCGGGATCTACCTCTGTTGCGCCTGCCCAGATGGCGGAATTGGTAGACNNGTTCGAGTCCTCTTCTGGGCACCAACGGTTTACTAAGCCGTTGATGTGACGTAAATATCGGAAGACGTGAAGGTTTTGGCTGCCCGAATGGTACACAAGGGTGGCACACATGGTCCTCCAAATGGCTCATCCCGCGTTCCGATCTGGTTCCTCGAAAACACAGTTCCGCAAACGCATTCCTGCCGGCGTGCTCAACCAAGCGCGAGGTAAGAAGGTGGCACTTTGTCTGCCCGGCGGGGGGGAAGCGAACCTGAGGTAACGTTCGACATCACCCTCGGCTCCGAAATCCGCTTTTCGCTTCGAACCGAAAATCAAGCATCGGCAAAGCGGCGACACGCCGCAGCCTCGGCGCAATTGGACGATGCTCTCGCCGCCATCAGGAATGGCAATAAATGGCTGAGCCAAAAAGAACGGGTTGCCTTTGGCGGCTTGGTTTACGATGAGTTTGTGAAGGGCTTCGGCGACTTCCCCGGCGATCCAAAGATTTGGCAGCTCGTGAGGGAGGTCCACGAGAAAGCGTCGTTGACGCCAGAGTGCCGCAATTGCTCCCCCAAAAACACCGGGGAGAAAACGAACGCCTTAACATCCGCTCGCTCACGACGAAGCCAAGCGGTAGACGCTCGCGCGGCCGATGCCGAGCGTTTTGGCGACCTCAGAGGCTCCGACGCCTTCCTGAAGCAGCCTCTTAACTTCTTCGCCGCTAATCGTCTTGGGGCGGCCCTTATAGACGCCCTTCGCCTTCGCCGCCGCGACGCCTTCAGCGATTACGCGGAACCTGGAGCGACGCTTTGGGGGTTCCCCGTCCTTTGCCTTCGCGGCTGGCGTCCGCGTTCAGAGGGCTGTGTGGATTTCGGGTTGGGCGCGCTCTGGCAGCGGCCGGGAAAGTGACCCATGTGAAGGCTCCGCTGGGCTCTTCTGGAGGTCTTGAAGGGCCACCGGGGGATCGCCGCTATCGGCGAACGCCGGACCCGGCTTCAGGTGACCATGCCAAAACATCGGGTCCCGAAGAGCTTACATAGGGCTTCAGACTGCCGGCGCTTGCATCTAAGAATGGGTTGCGGCAATGTCCTCCAGTTACTCGAATGGATTTAGGGTGGACACGGAGAATGTTGCGCGCGCTGATCAAGGTATGCTTGGCCCTAACGGTGCTGGTGAGCGCCGGGCACGCTGCGTCCGCGGAGAAGCGTGTCGCCCTGGTGGTGGGCAATTCCAAATACCTGCTTGCGCCCCTGACAAACCCGGCCAATGACGCCGACGACATCACCGCCGCTCTTCAGCGTCTCCAGTTCGATGTGACTGAGCGCAAAGACCTTTCCGTCCGCGAGTTCGACCAAACGGTCGACACCTTCATTCCCAAGGCCGAGGGCGCGGATGTCGCGCTGTTCTTCTTCTCGGGGCATGGCCTTCAGATCGACAAGCGCGGCTATCTCGCCCCGGTGGATGTGAAGGTCGAGACCGAAAGCGGCGCTTTGCGGGAACTTGTCGCCATCCAGGAGGTGGTCTCGCGCGTCGAGAACGTCGCCAGGGTGAGCGTGATTGTGCTCGACGCTTGCCGGGATAGCCCGTTGCAAGAGCGGATGCGGCGTATCGCGGTGGAGAAGAATAGAGAAGTCTTCCCATCCAAAGGGTTGCCCCCGCTCTCCGTGGTGGGCAGCAATACCCTGATCGTCTACGCAACCGTTCCAGGAGCCACCGCCAGCGACGGACAGGGCAGGAACAGCCCCTTTACCTCATCCCTCCTCAAGCATGTCGAGACGCCGGGTCTTGAAATTGAGCTTCTGTTCAAGCGGGTCACGGCGGATGTGCTCAACACAACCGGCGGCAAGCAGCAACCCGAACGCCTGTCGCGGCTGCAAAATGAGCTGATGCTGGTGCCTCAGGCACTGGCAGCTACACCCCCTCCAATTCCTCCGCGCTCCAGGGATGCCTCAAGCTCATCGTGGGCGCCGTGGGCAACAGGCCAGCGCCCTGAAGCCAGCAAACCGGGCAAGACACAGCAGACGGCGATAGCTGCTCCGCAGAAGCCTGGGTCGGGACTCCCGCCCCAGGATGCCTGTGAGGATGCCCTTCTCGTCTCGGTAGCGGTGGGAAACAAGCCCTGCATCAAGCCGGGCTCAGGGCAAAGTTTCAAGGATTGTCCAGAGTGCCCAGAGATGGTGATTGTGCCCTCCGGGAGCTCCACCATGGGGTCGCCCGGAAACGAGCCCGGCCATACTCCCGCGGAAGAACCCCAGCATCTTGTAACGTTCTCGAAGCCTTTCGCGGTAGGAAAATTCGCGGTGACATTCTCCGAGTGGGACGCTTGCTTGGCCGATGGCGGCTGCGGCACTTATAGTCCGCCTGACTATGGCTGGAGAGGTGGCGACCTCGCCGTCCCCGTCATCAATGTGACCTGGAAAGAAGCGAAAGAATTTACCGCGTGGTTGTCGAAGAAGACAGGACAGAGTTATCGCCTGCTCTCTGAAGCAGAGCGGGAATACGTGACGCGGGCGGGAACCACGGCGCCATTTTGGTGGGGATCGTCGATCACGCCGGAACAGGCGAATTACTATGGCAGCGCCCCACCATACGAGGGCGGGGGCAGCAGAGGTAAGTACCGGCAGAGGACGGTTCCCGTGAGTTCGTTTCAGCCGAACCCCTGGGGGCTATATCAAGTCCACGGAAACGCTTGGGAATGGGTCGAAGATTGCTGGCACGATAATTACCAAGAGGCACCGGCCGATGGCTCTGCCTGGACAAGCGGAACGTGCGAAAAGCGTGTCGCTCGCGGCGGTAGCTTAGACGACATTCCACAGTATCTCCGCGCGGCCCAGCGCGGGGCGAGCACCCCAGACTTCCAGCACTTCGATCTCGGTTTCCGGGTAGCCAGGACGTTAAATCCTTAATCGTCACCTCCTTACCTCTTATAGGTTGCCCAGGGTGGCCACCGGCGCTGACCCAAAGGTGTTCCGCCGGAGGCAGGCCGTTTTTTTGTGGGTTCCGTTCGTAAAGCCTTGGACGGTGCGGCGGCGATCGGGGCATTCTGGCTAGGCGTTTGCTATCGAGCAAGCGACTTGACCGGCCCGTTGTGTCCTTCGCTGCGGCTCGAGGAACAACAATCCACAGAACCTCCGCGCGGAAAATGGATCGGCGCCTCATGTCGATTGAAGGTCTCAGAGGTAGACCGTCAAACATCCGCCCCTATGCAAAATGCACAGCCCAGGGAGTGCACAGCTAGAAGTCGTCATTCTCCTCGTCTTCGTCCTCGGGAACAGAAGTCAGCTGCACAGCTTTCGATCCAGGCTTGCCTGTTATCGCCCGTGAAACCGTCGTCTTCGACGCCATTTGCGGCACGGCAAGCTTGCCACCAAGCCTCGTATTGTTCGGCGCCCGCTCCGAGCTGCCGCAGAACGCGGCGCATTCGCGCGACTTGACCGTCTGCAACTGCCGCCGCCTCGACAATCTGCTTCTTCGAGTAGCGGTCCAGCTTCACTAGTGGCCAAGCGAAGTTCTGCCGCTCTTGAGTTGTCATCTGCAACTTAACCTTGCTGTTGGCCTTGCCAGCCTCCAGGACGGCATCTTCGAGCGTTCCCTCGTAGTAGCTTACGGGAACCTCGGGGCGACCCGAGTGCTTGTAAGCCTCCAGTCCATGGTGACCATCGATAAGGAGCGCACCCTTCCCGAGCCGTAGAACCAAGATCGCGTCCAACTGCTTTCGGGTGGCTCTAACCGCGAGCGTTGACCCATGTAAAAAAGCATGGCTTGAGCGTCACACTTGGCGCCCAAATTGTATACAATTTGGGCGGGCGGTTTGCAACTCTGTATACAATGCAATAACGTTGCGCTGCTCGGATTTGGGATTTCGTGTTTAATCCCGGGCAATCATCCGCAGCTAATAAAATTTCAGTGCAGCGCATCGGGGCCACGGAGTGAAGGAACAGCAGCAGGGCCGGCCAGCTCACACGCGGCCGGGAGGCGACGTATTGGACTTGAACCTGAGGTCCCTCGACACCTTCGTGCAAATCGCGGAAAGCGGCGGCATGAGTTCCGCGGCACGCCGGATGAAGCTTACCCAGTCGGCCGTCAGTCAGATCATTCAGAGCCTTGAGCGCTCGCTTGAGGTAGAACTCTTCGACCGCAAGGTTCGCCCCATCGCGCTGACGCCTTCAGGTGCCATACTGCTGGAGAAGGCGCGCGGATTGCTGCTTGCGGCGCGCGAGGCGATCAAGAGCGTGAAGGAGCCGGAAGGGGCTTCCTTTCCAAAGCTCAATCTTTGCCTGGTCGAGAGCATCACCGCCACCATCGGGCCAGGCTTCGCCAAGGGCGTTCAGGGGTTCGCCGATCTCTGGTCGGTGCATGCGGGCCTGCACAGCCAGCACACACGCGCGCTGCTTGCGCGCGAAGCGGACATTGTGCTCACGCCCGATCCCCTGGACGACTACCCGGATATCGAGCGGCACGAGATTCTGAAGGAGCCGTTCTTTATTGCCCTGCCAAAGGATTATGCGGGTGAGGTGGAAGACCTGCCGGCGCTCGCCGCGGAGCGCGATCTCATCCGGTTCAGCATGCGCACCATGATGGGTCCGCAGGTGGAACGGCATCTGGAACGGATCAAGCTGGATACAAGGGGCCGGCTCGAATTCGACAGCGCCACCGCCGTCTTGGCTATGGTTACAGGCGGGCTCGGCTGGGCCGTCATCACCCCTCTCTGCGCGCTTCTGGGGCGGGCCTTTTGGTCCGAGGTCAGGTTCGTGCCAATGCCCGGGCCGGCACTTCACCGCCGCCTGTACGTTGTCGCCCGGCAGGGAGAGTTCGGCGATATCCCAAGGCTGCTCGCCAATGCCGCCATCGAGCGCAACCGGAAATCCCTGCACAACCATTTCGCCGCCTTTCCATGGATCCTCGAAGGCTGTACGATCCCAGAACCAGCCGCTACTGGCAGGACTTGAAACAGTGGCCATGGCGATTTCGGCCGGAACCGGGTGGAGGACCGTCACAGTGCATACATGTGGGCGCCGGTGTATGAGCTGCCAGAGGTTTTCCCGATTCTTAAAGCTCGCGGCCGGTTGCAGTGCTGTGGATGGACACAGCGATAAGCAGTAAGCGATGCGCTGTCCGTTGCATGGGCAGGTTCGTAACCGATCCCGCGCCACGCCGCTACGCGAACCCAAAGGGCCTCGGAGCACCGCTTACATTATACGGGGCATTCCAGCCGGAGGAAGTGCGGCGTCTCGTTGAGCGCTTCGAGTGGCACTTCACGCCCAAGCACGGCCGCCAAGGCGGCCTCGCGATGACGGCGATGTGCATCAGGACTTCCCGTGCCCTGGAGCCGCGCAGCGGCCCGGCACGGCCTTTGTGGCCGATAACGCTTGCCGGCGCCTGGACATAGGCTTCGAAACGCGCTTCACTCACCTCGATTGCTTGAAGGTTCATCCCCGCTGCCCCCGTTCATCGAGCGAATCGCCTCTCCTAGCTGACTCGCCCCCCGGAACTGCCATGCGGCTTTGTGACCCGGTAAGACTAAGTCATACTGCCGCACTTGCATGGGTACACCTGAGCGGCATAACTCGCAGCCGCCAGGAGAGTAAATTTTGCGTTATTCCAAGGCCTTCAGTCCGCATCCTGGAAGGACGGCGCTAACCCGCGCCGGTCCACCCTTGAGGTCCCCTCAAAAGCCGTGTATCGAATTCGCGCGCTGGTGAAGCGCGTCCCCTCCTTCGGCGGGATTGTATTTTTTTCGGGAGACTGGGATGGCCGGCGTTTATTTGGAACCGGTTGGCTTGCTTTATGGGGCCGTTGCACAACAGGCGGTGGAGCTAGGCGCGGCACTTCCGCTTGCGGGAAACTCCTCGATCGCTTTTGCCGCCGTACGCCTGTGGGAAGGCGAGCCCGGCAAGCTCAATCACGCAATTGTCCGCCTCGCCACCATTCAGGCCATCGACGAGCCCCGTGTCCAGGAACTGCTCGACAGACTTTCAGCACCGCGCGCCGCGATAGCCGGCGTCTCGATGGCGAACCCGCGCATCATGGGCATCCTGAACGTAACGCCGGACAGCTTTTCGGATGGCGGCGACCATTTGGAGCCCGAGGCAGCGATCAAGCATGCCAAAAAGCTTATTGCCGATGGCGCCGATTTCATCGACGTTGGCGCGGAATCCACCCGCCCCGGCTCCCAGTCCGTGCCTCAGGAAGAGGAATTGCAGCGCCTTCTCCCGGTGTTCAAGGGGCTTGCCGGCCTGTCCGTTCCCCTTTCGGCCGACGCCCGGAAACCGCAGGTCATGCGCGAGGTGGCAGCCGCGGGTGCTGCCGTCTGGAACGACGTATCGGCGCTGGCCTATGCGCCGGAAAGCCTCGGCGTCGCGGCGGAGCTGAACTTGCCCGTGGTTCTCATGCACGCGCAGGGAAACCCGGACAAGATGCAGGACAACCCGCTCTACAAGGACGTGGTGATCGAGGTTTACGATTTCCTGGAAGGCCGCATCGCCGCGGCCACCGGGGCAGGCTTGCCCCGCGAGCTTATTATCGCGGACCCCGGCATCGGCTTCGGCAAGTCGTTTGCGCATAACATGTCGCTCTTGCACAGCATGGCTATTTTCCATGGCCTTGGCGTGCCGCTCGTGGTTGGGGCGTCGCGGAAGTCCTCCGTTCAAAAGGCCACTGGCGCGGAGGGGCCGGATGAATGCGTCATGGGCAGCGTGGCGGCGGCGCTCGATGCCATTTCGCAGGGTGTGCAGATCGTCCGGGTGCACGACGTTCATGAAACCCGGCAGGCGCTTTCGCTTTGGCAGGCGATTCGCGGCGGCCCGAATGTCGCCACACAGAATACTTAGCATCCTGGAAACAGTGGAGAGGTGAAACGGACAGCGCCAAGAGGACAGGCAAGGAGCCAGATCTCTTGCGGAGTTCCATAAGGAATTGCCAAGGCGCACTCCGAAATCGCCGCTCTCGACTTCATCGTTCCGACAACCGGATAGGATAAAGGCTTAGCCAGGCGCACCCGCGCCAGGCGTTCCCATTTTATTGCGTGTCGGCAAGGCAAGGTTCGATAATGGCGCGGCAGCTTTTTGGCACAGATGGTATCCGGGGACAGGCGAACACTTACCCGATGACCGCGAGCATCGCGCTCAAGGTCGGCATGGCCGCGGGCTATATGTTCACCAACGGCAGCCGCAGGCACCGCGTGGTCATCGGCAAGGACACCAGGCTTTCGGGCTATGCGATCGAGGCGGCGCTGGTTTCGGGGTTCACCTCGGTCGGCATGGATGTCGTGCAGCTCGGCCCAATCCCGACCCCTGCCGTCGCCATGCTCGTCCGCTCGCTGCGCGCCGATCTGGGCGTCATGATTTCCGCCTCCCACAACCCCTACCAGGATAACGGCATCAAGCTCTTCGGACCGGACGGCTATAAGCTTTCCGACGAGGTCGAGGAGGCGATCGAGGCCCACCTTCAGGGCAATATGGATGAACTCCTCGCCAAACCCGACCGTATCGGGCAGGCCAAGCGCATCGATGGCGCCAATGAGCGCTATGTGGAATTCGCCAAGCGCACGCTGGACAAGACCGTAAGCCTGAACGGCCTCAAGGTTGTCGTCGATTGCGCGAACGGCGCGGCTTACCGGGCGGCTCCCGCCGCACTTTGGGAGCTGGGCGCGGACGTGACCTCCATCGCGGTGACCCCGGACGGCCGCAACATCAATCGCGGCTGCGGCTCGACAGTGCCTGAGACGGTTTGCCGCAAGGTGGTCGAAACCGGCGCGCATGTGGGCATTGCGCTCGACGGCGACGCGGACCGGGTCGTCATTGCCGACGAGCACGGCCAGGTTGTCGACGGCGACCAGATTCTGGCCGTGATCGCCTCAAGCTGGCGGGATACCGGCCGGCTCCAGGGAGACGGCATCGTGGCGACCGTCATGTCCAATCTCGGCCTGGAGCGTTACCTTGGCGGTCTCGGCTTGACGCTGGTCCGCACCAAGGTCGGCGACCGCTATGTCGTCGAGGAGATGCGGCGCGGCGGCTACAATGTGGGCGGCGAGCAATCCGGCCACGTGGTTCTGTCGGACTACGCCACCACCGGCGATGGCCTGCTGACTGCGCTGCAAGTCTTAAGCGTTGTGATTCAGAGCGGGAAGCCGGTGAGCGAGGTTTGCCGCCGTTTCGAGCCGGTGCCGCAGCTTTTGAAGAGCGTTCGCTACAAGGGAGGCAATCCATTGGAAAGCGATGCCGTGAAGCGGATCGTGGACGCGGGCACGTTGCGTCTTGGCAAGACGGGCCGGGTCGTTATCCGGCCATCGGGCACCGAGCCGGTGATTCGCGTCATGGCCGAGGGCGACGACAAAGGCCTTGTCACCGAGGTCGTGGAAGAGATTACCGCTTCTATCGAGCGATTTGCGCCGTCCGCGGCTGGCGGAGCTGCCGCAGCTAATGCAATCGGAAGCGTAGGATAGTAGAGCGCAAGTAAAAAATGCAACCTGAAGTAGATGAATTATGCGCCACAACCGTAAAACTGCTTTAAGTTTAGAAACATACAATCCTAGTTCGAATTTTTACGAGTAAAGGAGGGGCGATCTCAAAGGATATTTAACCATACTGGTCTACCAAGTGAAGCGAGAGCCACGCGATGGCGCGGTTTGCAATAGCCTGGATGAGTGAAATGAGCATCACCTCGCACCTCGATGATCTTCCTTCAGTTTCTCCGCTTCAAGCTGCCAGCCGTTTCGACCCATATTTCGATGTGTATGGTTTGGGGCTGAAACAGCAGGCCGATCTGGAGAGCCACACGGTCACTTTGATCGCCCGCTCGCCTGCTTCGCCCCCGGCGCAGGCTCTGGCGATGAACCTTGGCCGCTTCCAGCCCATGTCGCTGGAAGTCCGCATCATATTTACGCAAATCGCCCCGCCGGATGCGCTGAACTTTCTTGGGCAAGCTTTGAACGGATCCTGTCGGCAGGCTCCGGAAGCGATTATCCGCTGGGCCAAGAACCGCTCGCTACTGGACGCTCACGAGCGCCTAACATTGGGCAGAACGCTTTGCTGGACCGGCGATTCGATGCGCCGCGCGGAGGATTCCCGCAGCGCCATGGACCGGGTTGACGACGGTACGCCGCGCATTATCGCCGACGCCAATGCCAGCTTCGAGGCGCTTTGGAGCCTGTCGAGCCCTGTGCCGCGGACAGCTTTCTCGCGGGTGGCGCCGGCCTGTCAGATCCCAGGGGTTCAGGAGCAGGCGCTTGTGCAAGCGCTTAGCGCCGAGCCTAATGTGATCCCATTGGAGGCCCACCAGCGTTTCCGGCGGCATTGACGCGCCGTACACTGTACGGCTGCCCTCGTGGCGCCCGCCAAAATCCTATCGAACCGCGAATCCCGGAAGCCCCTTGCGGCGATCCGGGATTTTTCGNNCGCCGGCGGAGCGTGAACGGCGGCATCGGTATGCGGCCGCCTTTTCCTGAGCGGTTTTCCCGCGCCGGGCGTGCGATGCCCTGGCTTAAGTTTGGGCCGCTTGCCTTTCTTGCCCTTCACCACATGGGGTCCGCTGCAAACGATGTTGCGCAAATCGGGGGCTTTGGCGCCTTCCGGCGTTTCGACCGGCCAAGTTGCCAGCGTTGGCGCCAGCACCGCTTTCCAGGGATAGATCCCGAAGCCATGCTCGAAGAGGCCCGCCGCCCGGAGGGTTCGCGCGCCGCCGGAATTCTCGCCCAGCACCACGGCCACGAGTTGGCGCCCGTCGCGCGTCGCGCTTGCTACGAGGTTATAGCCCGCCGCGCAAATGAAGCCCGTCTTCATGCCGTCCGCGCCGTCGTAGACCTTCAGCAAGCCGTTGTGGGTGGTCACCATGCGGTTGCCGATCTTAACCTCCGTCATGGCGAAGACCGGCGCGTATTGCGGAAATTCCTTGAGGATCATGCTCGCAAGGATGGCCATGTCGCGCGCCGTCGTAACCGACTGGTCGGGTCCCTCGACATTCTCGGCGACGAACACCGGCAGCCCGTTCGGATTGACGAAATGCGTGTTCGTCATGCCGAGCCGCTGAGCTGTCTTGTTCATCAGCTCGACGAAGGCCTCCTGGCTGCCCGCGATCTTGTCCGCAAGCATCATGGCAACGTCGTTCGCCGATTTGACGATCAAGGCCTTCACGGCCAAGTCCACCTTGAGCTGGCCGCCGATGGGCAGGCCCAGCCGGCTGGGAGGCTGGCTCTGGGCTGCCTGCGTGCAGACGACGGTATCCTCGGGCGAAAGCCTGCCGTCGCGGATAGCCTCGAAGGTCAGATAGGCCGTCATCAGCTTGGTAAGCGAAGCCGGGCGCCAAGGCAGATCGGCGTCTTCCGCATAAAGAACGAGCCCACTCGACGGCTCGACGAGCAGTGCCGGCCCAGCCATGGCTGGCTGTGAAGCCATGAGCGCCGCCAGCATTGCGGCGAGCAAAGCCCCCGCCACATGCCGTGTATGCTTCCAGTTTGAGCTAAATCTAAGCGAGGTGCCGCCGTGTAAAGACCACATCATGTTTGAATTCAGTACCTTACGGAAAGCTTGCAGCCAAATCGCCGCGAGGCGTTCAATATTGCAACTACCTTCGATCTTCAGCCGCGATCTTAGTTTGATGATCGCGGAACGCAAGCAGGAATTGAAGGCGCCAGACGCCTGCCAGCGTAGCGTTGGGAAGCCGGAGACGGCTCCGGGCACTGGAGCATTCTGTCAAGACCGGCCACTGGCCATGTCTTAATGTAGAAATAACATCAAAGTTTGCCGTCGTCTTAACAAAAGAAAAAGCACCCCAAGCTATATTGCTAGAACTCCTGAGGAACGGAGCGTATTTCACCTTCTTGTGATGCTCCCAGACCTAGCCTAAATATTAACAGGCTGATAGAGTCCGGCATCCGTCAGTCGCTCGGGCTCTTCCCAGCCGCGCTGCTCCCAAAGGTGTGCGCCATGCAATCGGACTTCTCAGTTTTGCACGATCATCTTGAGGAGGCATGCCGCCTTCGAAAGATGAATCATGACCGTCTTTGCGCTGCGGCGGTCGAGCTTCATTTCGCCGGGCTCAAAGCGCTCGACGTTTACCGGCTGGCCGAAATCGCCGACCGGCTCGACGTAAGCGTCGATTGGCTTCTTGGACGTTCCGAAGCAATGGACGTTCCACGGACGAAGGTGGAACTGCCAAAGGCGAAGGTCAGGAAGCGGGCCTAGCCGCTGGGCGCATCGCTAGCATGCGGGGAAGGGCAGAGGGATGCTGCCCGGCCGGGTGTTGCGCGCAAATTTGGCCGTCGAGAATGCCACGGGGCTCCTTCCTTGGCCCGGCCATCATCGAAAACGACGGCCTTTCCCCCAAAAGAATGCGGGAGAAAGGCATATTTCGCGTGAAGTCCTGCCGGAAATTCAGGCAGCCTCCATCGAGTAGGCGCCGGCTGAACCGCCGAAAGCCCCTGCGGTGCCCCCCAGTTGCTCGCGTTCCGCATGCGCCGCCAGGAGCGCGAGATTGGGCACGATCACTTCGCGGCTGTCGCGGCTAACCGGAAGCTCGATTACTCCCCTCTTCTTCATCAGCGTCATTTGCCGGCTGACGGTCTCGATGGTTATGCCCAGAAAGCTCGCGATCTCGGCCCGCGAAAGCGGCAAAGTAAAGCGCACGCCGCCAAGCTCCTCCTGCAGACCGCGCTTGGCCAGCAGGCGCAAGAATCCCGCGACACGCTGATAGGCGGAACATCCCCGCAGCAGTAAGATCCAATCGTGGCCTCCCTCCAACTCGCTCAAGGCCGCGCGGAACAAGACGCGCTCCAGCCCTGGTGCTTCGGCGGTAAGGCTCGATAGCGTTTCCAGGGGAATGGCGCACAACTCAAGATCTGTCGCGGCCTCCGCCGAGCAGGTCTGGTGGGATTTGAAAACCCCGCAGAGCAGATCGTCTGGGAACATCAGGCCGATAACGTGCCGTTCGCCATCGGGATGAATTTTGGTGAGCTTGAGCACGCCAGAAAGCACGATGAACGAATGCGTCGTGATGTCGCCTTCCATGAAGATGAGTTCGCCGGCCTTGAAGGATTTCCGGCGGGAGGCGCCTTCCAGCTTGCGAAGCTGGTCCTCGGTGAGGACGGTTCGGATGCCCCGCTGCCTGATTGGACAGGCATTGTGACCGTGTACCTTTTGCAACTTTCTACCTTCCCGGATTAGTTCGCATCTTTACGAAGCAGAGCGGGCTGCATCGCGAGTCCTTTGCGAAAGCGGGGCCTGGAACGCGAACCCGAAGGGAGAACGCCGGTCCAGCATTTGCCTGCATCGTTTGGGAAGCCGGTCGAACCCCGGCTATGCTAGGCTTGGGAAGGAGGGTCGCGATTGCGCCGGGTTGGGATTGCGGCGGCATCGGAATGCCGCGCGTCGCCTGGCCGCAGAATCTGGATGGTGGCAAGCTGAAGCGGGTTGGGCGCATGCGGCCGCGGTGGCATGACCGCGTTCGCCTGCATCAGCAGGCAACAGGCGCATTCGTGCTGCGGCCCTTGCCCTTGGTCCGCGGGGACGGTGTTGCCATCCTTGTCGACGAAAACCATCTGCGTGCCGGAGCAGATGGCCATCTTGCTGGCGTTCAGGGGAAGCGCCAGCCCATTATCCGTGCCGTGGTGCACATGGGACAGGGAGCCGGAGAGGATATTGAGGAGCAAGACGAAGACGCCGAACAACGCCATCGCCTCGCGCGGAAACGCGATGCGGGCGCTACGCTGCGTCAAACACCCTCTACTCCCCTTCATACCGCCCCGATCGATCAGGAAAAGCCCCCTGTGAACTCTAATACACAAGGGGGCGGCGGCCAAGCGTATCCTTGACCTGGGTCAAAGGGGGCACGTGCGGCAGGTTAACGCGGATCGTCCGAAAGGTAAGAGGATAGCTCGCCGAAAAGCTGCGCGGTGCGCCCGCCTGGGAACAGTTCTTCCACGTCGTCGAAGGGGGAGCCAATTGCCCGGCTGCCGAGCGTCTCGAAGGCTTTTTCCTCGATCGTCTCGATCAGGCTGATGAGGCAAGACTCGACCTCTTCCAGACCGCGTTCGAGCGCGCCCAAGCGCAACGAGGGGTCGTTGCACCGCAATGCCGTCTGGCGGTGCCGGCCGGCGCTGCGAAGCACCGCGGACAGGTCGCGGCATATCTCCGCGTTGAGCCCGGGCTCGCCGAGTGCCGCGCGATGCAGGCGCGAGATCGACTGCAAGAGCCTGCGCGATTCGAAGCTGCGGTTGCGTTCGACATAGGCGCGCAGGAAACGCCGCCCTTTTCCGGTCGATTGGAGCGCATTCTCGATCGCGCAGTAGTCCGAGTCCGCGAGAACATTCGTAGAAGGGGTAGTCATGCTTGCCGCCGGGTGTTCGAAGCCAATAGCCGAAACTTAGCATCGAATTCTTTACAAACGTTTGCGGCCGGCCATTTTTGTGCGCCGCCGGCACCGCGAAATCGGGGGCACCATTCTTTTGTTTCCGGCTGGCAACCTGGCCCAGTCTTGTCTAAAGCAGGGCTCTCCCGCCGGCCGGGCGAACGCCGGCGAAGCAGTTTTTGCCGTTTCCACCCATTTCGCCTATATGGAGGGGCGGATAAACGCGGGAAGGCGGACCAGCGGCATGCGGCTTCTGCTCGTAGAGGACAATGAGGAGCTTTCGGCGCTTCTGGTGAAGAGCCTGGAAGCCTCTGGTTACGGCGCGGACGCGGTCACGACGGCGGTGGACGCGCTGAATGTGCTGGGCTCGACGCATTACGCCGCCGTGATCCTCGACCTTGGTTTGCCGGATGCCGACGGCTCGACCGTGCTGCGCACGCTGCGCCAGCGTCAGAATGCCGTGCCGGTCCTGATCCTCACCGCGCGCGACGGCGTGAACGACCGCGTGGCCGGCTTGCGCGCGGGCGCGGACGATTATCTCGTGAAGCCCTTCGCGGTCGAGGAGCTGGTTGCCCGCATCGAGGCGCTGTTGCGCCGGCCTGGCCAATTGCTGGGCCGCTCGCTTGAGCTTGGCAATCTCGTCTTCGATACAGTTGGCCGCCAGCTCTTTATCGACGGCCAGCCGCACATGCTGTCCTCACGGGAGTTGGCGGTTCTGGAGATCTTGCTGCGCCGGCCGGGCCGCGTGGTCGCCAAGCGCGTGGTCGAGGACCAGATCTTCGGCCTTTCGGGCGATGTCGGCTCGAACGCGGTCGAGGTCTATGTGCACCGCCTGCGCAAGAGCCTCCAGGATCTGAGCGCCGCCGCCGCCATCCACACGATCCGGGGCGTCGGCTATCTCATCACCGCCACTTGAGGCCCAGCGCGCGCCATGTTCCTTTTCAAGTCCATCACCCGGCGCATCATCTTCCTGCATGTGGTCGCGATCTTGATCACTTCGGTTTTCATGCCGGTGGCGCTCTATCTGCTGCTGCGGTCGGCGGCGGACGACTTGCAGCACAGGGCGCTGCGCGAGAATGCCGGGCTGATCGCGAGCCATCTTTCGCTGGAGGCAAACGGCCGCATCGCGCTCGATCTGCCGCCAGAGCTGGTGGCGCTGTTTTCGGAATCCTACGGGCGCTACGTCTATTCCGTGGCGAACGCTTCTGGCCGCGTGCTTTATTCATCGCTCCATAGCGGTAAAGCTGTCTTCGAGAATTCCGCGGGTGGCCGCACCCCTGAATACCTCGAAACCAAGCATCGGGGCGCGATCCTTTCGGGCGTGAGCATCCCATTCGATATAGGCACGGCCAAAGTCTTCGTGCAGATCGCCCAGGACCCCGAGCACCGCGACGTGCTGGTCGACGACATCGTGCGCGACTTCTTCAGCCGCG
Source organism: Hyphomicrobiales bacterium (assembly GCA_003153975.1). Lineage (GTDB taxonomy): Bacteria > Pseudomonadota > Alphaproteobacteria > Rhizobiales > Rhodomicrobiaceae > Rhodomicrobium. The sequence goes on along the minus strand of PMBZ01000115.1, from coordinate 11,169 downwards.
TGGGCTGGATCACCATCCCCATTCTGCTGTCGCTGCTCGTCATCGATGTAAGCATCTTCCGCGGCGCCTTGAGCCCGCTTTTAATGGCGTCGGAAATGGCGGAGAAGATCGGTCCCGAGCGCACCGATGTCAGGCTTCCGCTCGACGCGATGCCGAAGGAGGTCCGGCCGCTTGTGCAAACCATCAACGAGGCGCTCGACCGGCTGGAGCGCGGCTTCATGCTGCAGCGCGAGTTCACCGGGGATGCGGCGCACGAACTGCGCACGCCCCTGTCGATCCTGCAGGCGCGGATCGACACAATTCCCGACAAGCCCATCGCGAAGGAGCTGAGCCGCGACATCGCGCGCATGAAGCGGGTCGTAAGCCAGCTTCTCGACATCGCCGAGCTTGAGGCATTTAAGGTCGGCCCGGAGGAAATCGCGGATCTCAAGGCTGTTTGCGTCGAGGCAGCCGGATTCGTGGCGCCGCTTGCTGTCGCGGAGGGCAAGCAGATCCTGCTCGAAGCGCCGGAAACGCCGGTTCCAGTGAATGGCAATGCCGAGGTTCTGTTCCGCGCCGTACGCAACATCGCGGAGAACGCGATCCGCCACACGCCGAAGGGCGGCACCGTAACCATCGCGGTCAGGCCCGAGGGCCAAGTGTCCATCGCGGACGAGGGGCCAGGCATCCCCGACGCGGAGCGCAAGCAGATCTTTCAGCGCTTCTGGCGCAAGGACCGCCGTGGCTCGGCGGGCGCGGGCCTCGGCCTCTCCATTGTCAAGCGCATCATGGATGCCCATCGTGGCGAGATCGTTACCGGCAATCGGAGGGAGGGAGGCTGCGTGTTCACGCTCAAGCTGCCCGCCCGGCCGCTTTCGGCGCGCGGCGCGGCACGGAACGAAGAGGCTGGCGGCCCGTTGCCGGCGGCCGTAGAAGATTTCACTTTAGGTCAAGGAGACAAGGCATGAGCGGCGATTGGCAATACCAGATACGGATCGATCTTCCGGAGAAGCTTGCGGAGGCCGCGCGGACCGCTCCCGGCGATCCGGCGCTGAGGCCGCTGTCCGATATTCTCGCCAAGCACAATGGCACGCTCAGGTGCATGTACGATGCCTTTGCGGAATACGTGGCCGAAGCCGCAAAGATGGGCGATGTGGAAAATCCGCTCTACCGCTGGACCAAGGCCACCATCGAGGACCCAGCGAAGAAGGAGAAATACCTCAAATCCTTCACCATCCGCGTGAGCGGCCAGGAGGTCTACGGCAAGCAGGCCGCCGATGCGCTGGAGGCCGGTTTGCTGCCGCTCGCGGACACCGGGTTGATCGCGCGGATCTACAAGCACGACACCAATCCAGCGAATAATCCGCAGGCGCCCGCGCACTTCCACTGAGCCGGCCCAGCAGGGTCGCGAATCCAGGTTAACGGTCGTTTTCTGGATCGAGCTTTGCAGATAGTCTGGATCCCATCCGGCGATTTTTCTTCTAAGTTTCAGGCTTTTCTTATCGGGAGCGGCACGCTCGGAGAGTGCCGCTTGTCTCTACCTGCACGGCGGTGAGCGCCAAATGCCGCGACGCGAGCAGTGTCGCGTGGTCCAAGACGCGGGATAAGCACGCAAACGGTTTACCGGCCGGCGAGAGAAGCGCGCCGGTGCGAATGCTGTGGATCGCATCGTTAAGAGTGCATACATTCGTTGTTGCTAGTCAAAGTTGCGGTTAAGGTCATCCTTGCAATTAATCGTTGAAGCTGCCGGTGGACCCATGCCCATATTGCGCCGAAGCAATTTCCATGTCGTGCTCATCAAGCCGGCCCATTACGACGACGATGGCTACCCGATACAGTGGTTCCGCTCGGCAATCCCCTCCAACACGCTCGCCTGTCTGAACGGTTTGGCGTTGGACGCACAGCACCGCCAGGTGCTGGGGCCGGACATCGACATAAAAATTCACACATACGACGAAACCAACTGCCGGATGCGTCCGGACAAAGTTGTCCGGACGGTCCTGAGCGGCGGCGGCAAGGCGCTGATCGGCCTGGTTGGCGTGCAATCGAACCAGTTTCCCCGCGCCGTCGATATCGCGCGGCCATTCCTGGCGGCCGGACTGCCCGTTTGCATCGGCGGTTTTCATGTCTCGGGCTGCGTTGCCATGCTGCCGGAGATGCCCGAGGAAATGCGCGAGGCCCAGGCGCTTGGCATCTCGTTTTTCGCCGGCGAGGCCGAAGGCGGGCGGTTCGACCAAGTTTTGCGCGATGCCTGGACCGGAACGCTCGACCCGCTTTATAATCACCTGAACCGCCTGCCCGTACTGGAAGGCGAGCCTCTCCCCATGCTGCCGCAAAAGCATTTGCGCCGCACCTCGGGCGCGCTGTCGAGCATGGACCTCGGGCGCGGCTGTCCCTATCAATGCTCGTTCTGCACCATCATCAACGTGCANNGTGCAGGGCCGCAAGAGCCGCTTCCGTTCGGCGGACGATCTCGAGAGAATTGTCCGCGAGAATTATGCCCAGGACATCCGCCGTTTTTTCATCACCGACGACAATTTTGCCCGCAACCGCCATTGGGAGCAGTTCTTCGACCGCTTGATTGACTTGCGCGGCGGAGACTGCCCAAAGATCGGCTTTACGATCCAAGCCGACACCCAATGCCACAAGATCCCTGGCTTTATCGAGAAAGCCGCCCAGGCGGGGGTGCGCCGGGTTTTTGTCGGGCTGGAAAACATCAATCCGGCCAATCTCATCGCAGCGAACAAACGCCAGAACAAGATCTCCGATTACCGGGAACTCCTGCAAAAATGGCGCACTCACGGCGCCATCACCAGCGCCGGCTACATAATCGGCTTTCCGGGAGACAGCAAGGAATCGATCCTCCAGGATATTGAAATTATCAAGCGCGAATTGCCACTCGACATACTGGAATTGTTTTACCTCACCCCCTTGCCAGGCTCCGAGGACCACAGGCGGCTCTTGAGCCAAGGGGTGTGGATGGACCCGGATATCAATAAGTACGACCTCAGCCACCGCGTCACGCATCATCCCACGATGCCCGATTCGGAATGGGAAGATGCCTATCACTCCGCCTTGGAGGCGTTTTACACGCCCGAGCATATCCGCACCATCCTGCGCCGGGTGGCAGCCTGCCCGGGCGGCCGGCCCGGGACGACCCTGTCGACCCTTCTTTGGTTCAAGCTGGTCCATGCTTATGAACGGGTGCATCCCCTCGAAGGCGGCGCCTTCCGGCTGAAGTTCCGCCGCGACCGCCGCAGCGGCCTGCCGCGAGAGCACCCTTTGCAATTCTATCCCCGCTATTGGATGGAGACCGCGTTGAAGGCCCGCAACTACTGGCGGGTGTACCGGCAATGCAAGGCCATTCTCAGGGAGGTTCTTAGCGCGCCGGATCGCTGGCTCTACACCGACATTGCGATTGCCCCGCCAAAGGCTGGCGAATTCGAAGCATTGGATTTGTATCGGGCGACGTCAGGCGGGAACGCTGCCTTGGCCCGCAAGCACGGCCACGAGGCGATTCACTCGAAGCCGACGACGACGCCCGAGGCAGCGGCAATGGAGCGCGAACGCCAGCCTGCCGGCGATTGATGCCACTAGTACGCCCCGCAGGAAGTCCTCACCCGCTTGCTGCACGCACCGAAAGGACTTCCTGCGGATNNCGGCCAAGGGATTCCCAAATCAGTAAAAGTTTGATTCAAGGCTGAAAAATGGAGGTCAGCCTTGATTCGCCTGATGTTGAACGACGCCCAGTGGGAGCGCATCGCGCCGGAACTGCCTGGCAAAGCCGGCGATCCCGGCCGAAGCGGACATGAGCGCCGAGGCCGCCGTCTTGAACTACAAGCGTCTGGCAGAGGTGGAGCGCGCCTTCCGCACGCTCAAGGGCGTGGACCTCCAAGTGCGCCCAATCCGCCACCGGCTGGAAAAGCGCGTCAAGGCCCACATCTTCCTCTCCATGCTGGCCTATTACGTGCGATGGCACCTGGCCGAAGCCTGGAAGCCGCTGCCGTTCGCGGACGAGATGCCGGCGGATGCGGCGCGGGAGCGCGATCCCGTAGCGCCAGCCAGGCGCTCAGAGGCCGCGCTCGCCAAGGTGGACAGCCGCCGTCTCGCCGATGGCACACCGGCTTTGAGCTTCCACGGCCTGCTCAAGCATCTGGCTACTATCGCGCGCAACACCGTGCGCCGCACGGATGCCAAGTCCGGTGAGGCCACGTTCAGCCTCACCACGCGGCCCAACCCAAAGCAGCAGCAAGCCATCGATCTTGCCGCCGCCATCGCGGTGTAGACAGTACCGCGCTTCCCGCTTCAATCGTAAGCGATTGAAGTAAAGGGGGAAACTTCAGTGGCGCACCAGGAACTCCGGGTTAGATGTGGGGGGGCGCCCATTCGCCGGAATAGAGCGCGGCGTAGGTTGGCACCTCAGCGCCGCCCGCGATGCTAAGCAACGATCTGAATGCGTTAAACGGATGGCTCTGTCTGAGGTGTGCGTAGGTTTCAGCCAAGGGCCGCTGCCAGGGCGCTTCGCGAGGATATAGTGTCCTCCCCCTTTTCCAGCCAGCGCCGCCAGCCCAGATAGCTTTGCAAGTACTTGGTCGCAACGCCGTTGAAACGGACGAGCCATTTCTTGAACCTGCCGCCATAGGCATCGACGTTCTGGATGTGCAGCACCGCCTCATGCACGTGTTCGCCCTTGCTGGCGGCGATGAGTTCGTATTCGATTCCCTCGGCTTCGGCGAAGGCGATCAGCGCTTTGTCGCCGTCCATGCACAGTAGCGTATCCTTCTTCGGCAGCTTGCCGGGATCGAACTCGTTCGCTTCACCCACGACCATCAGTTCATGGTCACGCGGACTAAGCCGCAGCACGAAACGCATAGTGTCGTGCAGGCCGTGTGCGTTCAGGCATGCCTCGAATGTCTGAAACGCCCCGTGGCTATCGTTGATGGAGTCAAGAAGTGCGTGCTGCAGCGTGAAAATATTCGCTTGATCGGACATCAGAATGGTCCCCCAAGAATCGATAAAGCCGCATGGCCTTCGAGCCAAACCTATTAGCATTCTGCGCCAAGGGCAGGAATACCATATGGTCGCGATACTTCCAATTCCGGCCTTTACCGAGCGTCAGATTCTGACCACCGCCGCCGCTATTCCTGCGCCGGCCGGATATCCACGCTTTCCCCGCAGCCGCAGGCGCCGATCTGGTTCGGGTTGTTGAACACGAAGCGCGAGGAGAGCTTATCGGTCCTGTAGTCCATCTCGGTGCCGAGCAGGAACAGGATGGCGGACGGGTCGATCAGAATACGCACGCCCTTATCCTCGATCACCTCGTCGTTCGCGCCGGCCTCGGCTGCGTACTCCATGGTGTACTCCAGCCCTGCGCAGCCGCCCTTCTTCACGCCCAGCCGCAAGCCCGCAACCGGCGTCCCGGAGCGCGCAATGATGGCCTTCAGGCGCTCGGCCGCGGCATCCGTCAGCGTTACGATCTTCGGTCTGGGCCTCGTCATCGAGCGCTCCTCATCCTCAATGTCATGGCCGCACGCGATGCGGCCGCGACCAAAAAGCTAAAACATATTCAAAGCGATGCGGGCCTCGTCCGACATGCGCGACGGGTCCCAGGGCGGCATGAACACGATATTGACCCGCGCGATGCTCACGCCAGGCACGGCACTAACCGCGCCTTCGACCCAGGCCGGCATATCGCCCGCCACCGGGCAGCCCGGCGCGGTGAGCGTCATCTCGATATCCACCTCGCGGTTGTCGTTGATGTCCACCCTGTAGATGAGGCCCAGTTCGTAGACATCGACGGGGATCTCCGGATCGTAGACCGTCTTCAGCGCCCCGACGATGTCCATGGTGAGCCGCTCCAGCTCCTCCTCGGGGATCGGGGTTTCGGCCTTGAAATCCTTCGCCACCTCGACCGTGTGCTGGCACGGCCCCGGCAGATGGTGCGGGTCGTGAGCATGCGGCTCGCGATGCGCGGGTGGAGCTTGCGGCGCGTCCCAGGGCGCGGGATCGGCCGGTTTTTTTGTTTCGTGCATTGTTTCCGTCATTTGAACATCCGCTCCGCTTTCAGCAAGGCCTCCACCAGCGCGTCAACCTCGGCGCGCGTATTGTAAAGCCCGAACGACGCCCTGCAAGTAGCCGTTAAGCCAAAGCGCGCGAGCAAGGGCTCCGCGCAATGCGTGCCGGCCCTAACCGCGACGCCCGATCGATCCAGGATGGTGGCAATATCGTGGGCGTGCGCGCCTTCCATGGCGAAGGAGACGATCGGCCCCTTGTCCGGGGCCTCGCCTACGATCTTGAGCGAGTTGATTGGCCGCAGGCGCTCCTCGGCATAGCGGCGCAGATCGTTCTCGTGGGCGCGGATGCGGGCCTTGCCGATGCTGTCGATATAGTCGAGCGCCGCGGTCAGCGCGGCCGCTTCGGCAATCGGCGGGGTGCCGGCCTCGAAGCGGTAGGGCGGATCGTTGTAGCTGACGGTGTCCATCGTCACGGTCTCGATCATCTCGCCGCCGCCCAGAAAGGGCGGCATGGCCTCAAGATGCTCCGCCTTGCCGTAGAGCGCGCCGATGCCAGTCGGCCCGTAAACCTTATGGCCGGTGATGGCGTAGAAATCGCAATCGATGTCCTGCACATCCACATCGAGGTGAACCGCGCCCTGGCTGCCGTCCACGAGCACATAGGCGCCGTGCGCGTGCGCGATCTTGCACACCTCCTTCACCGGCACAGCCGTACCCAGCACGTTCGACATATGCGTGATCGCGACCATCTTGGTGCGCGGGGTAATCGCGGCCTCGAAATCCTCCAGCCGGAACTCGCCCTCATCCGTCACCGGCACCCACTTGATGACCGCGCCGCGCCGCTCGCGATGGAAGTGCCACGGAACGATGTTGGAGTGGTGCTCCATGATGGAGAGCACGATCTCGTCGCCGGGGCCGATGACCATGCCGCCGAAGGACTGCGCCGCGAGGTTGATCGCCTCGGTGGCGTTCTTCGTGAAGATGATTTGCTTGGGATCGGGCGCGTTCAGGAACTTCGCCACCCTCGTGCGCGCGCCTTCGTAAGCGTCGGTCGCTGCATTGGCGAGGTAGTGCAAGCCCCGGTGCACATTGGCATATTCTTGCGCGTACGCCTTCATCAGCGCGTCGAGCATGGCTTGCGGCTTCTGCGCGCTCGCCGCGTTGTCGAGATAGACCAGCGGCTTGCCGTAAACCTTAAGCGCCAGCGCCGGGAAATCGCGCCGGATGGCCTCCACGTCGTAGGTGGCGGGTTCTTTTTCGATTACCGTCATCATTCTTCTCCGGGCGTCCCGCCCCTCATCCTGTCCTTCTCCCCATGGAAGAAGGGACGTTGTTGCACGCTCGCCGCCTGTTCAGGCGTCCCTTCTCCCTGTGGAAGAAGGACAGGAGGAGGGGTAACGCCCTGTGTTATTTCCCGCCAAGCCACGCATCCACCTTCTCCTGCAACGCGGCGCGAAGCGCCTCATTGCCAATCTTGTCCAGCGCCTCGCCCACGAACGCGGCGATCAAGAGCGCCCGCGCCTCCGGCTCCGGAAGGCCGCGCGCCCGCAGATAGAACATCAGATCCTCATCGATCTGCCCCGCCGTCGAGCCATGGCCGCAAGCCACGTCGTCGGCGAAAATCTCCAGCTCGGGCTTGGAGTCGAACTCCGCGTCGTTGGAAAGCAGCAGCGCATTGGCCATCTGCTTGCCATCGGTCTTCCGCGCCCCGCGCCGCACGATCACCTTGCCCTGGAAGACACCGCGCGAACGCCCGTCCAGCACGGCCTTCACCAACTCCCGGCTCTCGCAAGCCTCCGCCGCGTGATCGACCACCAGCGTGAAATCGGCATGCGCCTGCCCGCGCAGCATCATCGCGCCGGCGTAGTGGCAGCGCGCCTGCGGGCCGTTGAAGCGGATAAGCATCTGCGCCCGCGTGAGCCGGCCGTCCACCGTCATTTGCAGGGGTTCGTAGTGCGCGCCTGCCTCCAGCTCCACGAAGGCCGAAGAAAGCTGCGTTGCGCCCACGTTCACGTGGACATGGCTCAGGCGGGCATCGCGCCCGGCCATAAGCCTGGTGTATGCCAGCGCCTGGGACTCGCCCGAAGCCGCATGGGTTTCGACGAGCTGGACTTCCGCGCCATCGCCAATCGCAACCGTGTTTTGCGTAACGGCAAGCTTCGGCGCCCCTTCGCTGGCGATGAAAATGAGATGGATGGGCTTTTCGAGCCGTGTCTTGGGGGCAACCGAGAGAAGCGCGCCATCGGTCGCGAAGGCGGCTGCCAGAGCCGCAATCGCATCGCGCCCGGACTCGGCCTGGGGTCCAAGTGCCGCGCAGGAATTTTCTTCGAGTGCGGCGCGGAGCTGTTGGAACGTCACCCCCGGCGCATCCTGCACGCTCGAAAGATCGGGCCGGAACAACCCGTCGACGAACACGGCGCGGTAGGCGTCCAGATGAGCCAGCGCCTTGCCAATCGCGGCCTCGACCCTCACATCCGCCGCCACTGCGGACGTTAGCCCCGCCAGCGGATGGACCTCCGGCATCAGCGCCCGCAGGTCGGTGTATTTCCATTCCTCGACGCGGCGGTGGGGAAGCCCTAGCGAGACGAACAAGTCCAGCGCCGCCTCGCGTGCTTCGCGCACATCTGCGTGACGCGCACCGGGCAGCTTGTCCGCGACGCTCGCATGGAGGTCGAGATAGCGCTGCTCTGCTGCCGTGGGCGCCGGGCGGATTTTGGTTTGATGGATCGTCATCGCTGCCCCTTAAGCCGCTTCCGCGCCGTAACCTGCGTAGCCCGATTCCTCAAGCTCCAGCGCCAGCTCCTTGCCGCCCGAGCGCAAAATCTGCCCGCGCGCCATCACGTGCACCTTGTCCGGCACGATGTAGTTCAACAGGCGCTGATAATGCGTAATCACAAGGATCGATCGCTCCGGCGAGCGCAAGCGGTTCACGCCCTCGGCGGCAATGCGGATCGCGTCGATGTCGAGGCCGGAGTCCATCTCGTCGAGGATGAGCAGGCTGGGCTTGAGCAGCGCCATTTGCAGCACCTCGTTGCGCTTCTTCTCGCCGCCCGAGAAGCCGGTGTTCAGCGGACGCTTCAGCATGTCCATCGAGATGCCAAGCTCCCCGGCCTCCGCCTTCACCACGCGCATGAATTCAGGGATCGAGATTTCGCCCTGCCCCTGCGCCTTGCGATGCGCGTTCATGGCCGCGCGCAGGAAGGTCAGCGAGGCGACGCCCGGNNAACACGCCCGCATGCGCGCGCTCGTCGGGGCTCATCTCCAAGAGGTTCTTGCCGTCCCAGGCTATCGAGCCGCCCGTGACCTCGTAGTCCTCCTTGCCGGAAATGACATAGGATAGCGTGGACTTGCCCGAGCCGTTCGGCCCCATGATCGCGTGCACCTCGCCCTTGGGTACGGTGAGGTTGAAACCTTTCAGGATTTCCTTGCCGTCGATTTCGGCGCGCAGGTCTTTGATTTCAAGCATTCCGTTTCCTATCGTTCTTCTGCGTCCGTGCCCCAGCGCCACCGCCAGGCCCCGTCCGTTTTTCTCCAGGAGATCCAAATAAACAGCACCGTAGCGGCGGCCGTGGCCGCGAGCACGGCGACCCGCGCCTGCCCGCCGCCAAAGCCTGCTTCGAGCATCTTCATAATCCCGATGAGCAGGGCCACAAAGGCGATGGTCAGCAGCCAGCCTTGCCATGTTATTGGCGTGGCGCCGTAGCCGTAGCGCTTGGGCCGGAACCAGTAGCTCATAATGGCCTCCTCCAGCGCCGCATTGGCCCCACGTTCCAGAAAAAGGCCCGGACGAACAGCGCAACGGTGGCGGCCAGGGCTGCGAAACGGATCGTAGGCCAGCCGGCGAACAGGCCGTGGGCCAGCGCAAAGGCCAGCACCGCGAAAAGCGCAGCCGCGACCCAAGCTTTCCAATCCCAAGCCGCCTCGAAATCCTTCCGCCGGTATCCGTAGCTCATCAGGCCCTCCGCACCAAAACGAGACCCAGGAACAAAGTAAACGGCAGGACGACGAGATGCCTGACGGCCGCGGCGTGGCCGAGCGCTTTGCCGGCAATCGCGAAGTCGCCGAGTGGCACGATGGAGGCCAGCAGCAGCACCACGCCCAGCGCCCGCGCCTCCCGCATCGCCGCCAGGGCAATAACCGCAAGCCCAATGGCCAGCTCGCGCACGCCCATCGCCGGCGCAAGCCCGATATCGGCCATATGCGACGGGTCGATCCCGAACGCCTGCACCGCGCCGAACGGCGAGGCGATCAGCGCCACGCCGATCAGGCTGAGAAAAACTCCAAGCAATGCAGCCAATATCAACGCCATTTATTGCCTCTCCGGCTGCAACACCGTCCCCTCTCCCACTGGGAGAGGGACAGGGTGAGGGGTTGTGCCCTTCGCTATTCTGACAATCTCAGCCAAAACCCCCTCAATATTCTCCAGCACCTCGTTATTCCAGAACCGCAGAACGTGAATTCCAGCCTCCTGCAACACCTTCGTCCTATTCATATCCCATTCAGTCTGGCTGGCATGCTGACCACCGTCGAGTTCCACAACCAGGTTCGCGCTTTCGCAGAAGAAATCGGCATAGAGCCCAAATAGCGGAACTTGCCGCCGGAACTTCAGGCCTTCAAGCTGGCGGTTGCGGAGGCGGCTCCAAAGCTTGCGCTCTGCATCGGTGCTTGCACCTCGCAGCATGCGGGCTCTGCCTGTCTTGCGCTTCGCCAGATTCTCCAACCTCGTAACCCCTCACCCTGTCCCTCTCCCCATGGGAGAGGGGACGCCTTAACCCACGCTGCCTTCGAGGCTGATGGAGATGAGCTTCTGCGTTTCGGCGAGGAACTCCATCGGGAGCTGCTGCAGCACGTCGCGGACGAAGCCGTTCACGATCAGCGCCACGGCCTCCTCCGGGGAAAGCCCGCGCTGGAGGCAATAGAAGAGCTGGTCGTCCGAGATTTTCGAGGTGGTGGCCTCGTGCTCGAACTGGGCGCTGGCGTTCTTGGCCTCGATATAGGGCACGGTGTGCGCGCCGCTTTTGTCGCCGATGAGCAGGCTGTCGCATTGCGTGAAGTTGCGGGCGCCGGTGGCGCGGCGGTGCGCGGAGACGAGCCCGCGATAGGTGTTGTCGGAATGCCCAGCCGAGATGCCCTTAGAGATGATGCGGCTCGACGTGTTCTTGCCGAGGTGGATCAT
>PMBZ01000161.1:879-2794 GCA_003153975.1 Hyphomicrobiales bacterium | reverse complement strand
CTCTCGGTCGCGGCCATCACCTATTACAGCGCGGGGCTTGTGGGTTACCTCGCCAAGGCGGCGAAGGCGGCCGGCGTGCATCTCGATACCGATCTGGTCGTCGGGGGCAGCATCCCCGTCATCGCGGGGGGCGTGGCACTGGGCTTGCGCCGCTTGCACAAATCGCTGGCTAAACATTGAGCCCAAGCTCGGGGCCGAGCGGCACGATGCCGTTCGGGTTCAGCGCGGCGACGGAATAATAGCCCCGCTTGATATGATCGATGTTGACCGTCGCCGCGATCTCGGGGATCGCAAGCATACGCTTCAGATAGGCGGAAAGGGCAGGGTAGTCCGCGATCCGCTTTCTGTTGCACTTGAAGAGGCCGTAATAGGCCGCGTCGAAGCGGATCAGCGTCACGAACAGCCGGATATCTCCCTCGGTGACCCGCGCCCCCGCGAGCCACTCGCGGCCGGTAAGATGCGCCTCTAGCTCGTCCAGCATGGCGAAAACTTGCGCGTAGGCCTCTTCGTATGCGGCTTGCGTGGTGGCGAAGCCGGCGCGGTAAACGCCATTGTTGAGCGAAGGATAGAGCCGCGTGTTCCATCCGTCGATTTCGGCGCGCAAGCCTTCCGGGTAGAGATCCACGCTATCGTCCGCCAGCGCGCCGAAGCCCCCGTTGAACATGCGAAGAATGTCGGCGGATTCGTTGTTGACGATGGTGCCGGTTTCCCGGTCCCAAAGCACGGGCACCGTCGCGCGGCCGGTAAAGAACGGATCGGCGCGGGTATATAGCTCGTGCAGATAGGTCGCGCCGTTCACATGATCGGGGCCGGCGCCTGGATAATCGCCGAAGCGCCAGCCTTGTTCGCCGAGCCTTGGCTCCACGATGGAGACGCCGATGACGTTCTCAAGCCGCTTGAGCTTGCGCGCGGCGAGCGTGCGGCAGGCCCACGGGCAGATCAGCGCGGCATAGAGGTGGTAGCGCCCCGCTTCGGCCTTGAAACCGCCCCGGCCGCCTGCGCCAGGGCTGCCATCGGGCGTGACCCAGTTGCGGAAGGACGACACCTGCCGGACGAAGCCGCCCTTGGCGTCGGATGCCTGCACCGGGTGCCAGTCCGCCGTCCATTTGCCTTCGACTAGCATGATGCCGTCCTCCTTTAGACCGGCGCGGGCCTACATGCTGTGGGTGCCGTCGCAGAAGGGCGGGTTCTTGCTCTTCTTGCAGCCGCAGAAATAGCGGGTCTCGCTGGCCTCCGCCTTGAAGGGGAGCGGCACCTTCTCGCTGTCCTTGTGGGCTCCGTTGCAAAGCGGTTCGTTCGCGGTCTTGCCGCAAGTGCACCAGTAGTAGGTTTTGCCCGCCTCGACTTCGACGGGGAATGGCTTGTTGTTCGGCATGGCAGTGCCTCCTTGTTGTTTGGCCGCGATAATCCGGCGGCCGCCTCGATCTCATTAGCTATCCGGCTTGGCGCTGATGCCTGGCTTGAGTCGCTCCAACCTGGCGAAGCCGAAGGGAGGGCAGCCCCCGGTTGGGGCGGCGCGTGTGCCGGCCGTTGCCGCCTCGCCAAGCGAACCGGCGTTAAGTCTATCGCTCACTCTTGCGTGGGATAATCCGGTTTTATGTGCTAGGATTTCACACTCTGGGTATGATGCGGAAACGATGAAAATTGAGGTGAAATTTCGTGCTGGACCGTTTTACCGGTATGGAGGTCTTCGCGTCCGTCGCATCCCTGGGCAGCCTGTCGGCCGCCGGGCGGGCGCTGGGCATGTCGCAGACCATGGCGACCAAGCACATCGCGGCGCTTGAAGACAGGCTGGGCGTCAAGCTCCTGCACCGTTCCACGCGCAAGCTCACGCTTACCGAAGCGGGGCGCGCCTACCTCGATGCCTCCGAACGGATCCTCACGGAACTCGACGAGGCCGACGCCGAGGCCGCCG
>PMBZ01000161.1:0-858 GCA_003153975.1 Hyphomicrobiales bacterium | reverse complement strand
AATCCGCATCGCATCGCTCAAGGATTCGAGCCTGATCGCGCGCCGGATCGCGCCTTGCCGGGCCGCCGTTTGCGCCTCGCCCGCCTATTTGAGCGAAAAGGGAACGCCGCGAACCATCGCGGACCTCGCGCACCATAACTGCCTGGGCTATACGCTCTCGCAAACGCACGGCAACGGCCGCTGGCAGTTCGCGGGGGGGAAGGAAGCCAGTGTTTCCATAAGCGGCAGCCTCGACGCCAATAATGGCGACGCGCTTGTCGCGGCGGCGGTGGCGGGGGTGGGGATCGTGTACCAGCCGGTTTTTCTAATCGCACGCGAGGTTGCCGGAGGCCTTCTGGTTCCGCTCGAACTCGATTATCCGCCCGCTTGCCCCGATGGCGTCTTCGCGGTCCATGCCGGAGGCCGCCGCCCGCCCGCCAAGGTTCGCGCGCTCATCGACTATCTTGCGGACTGTTTCAGCCCAGAGCCCGGATGGGAGCGCATGTACAGGCAGGCCGTGGCGGGGGAAAAGGCGGGTCGCGAGGGGCGGAACTGAGCGGAGTTCAGGCGCCTCGCGAACGGATGACGGCCAGCCGGCGCGTCACGCGCGGGCTTCCTGGCACACCATCCGGCAGACCCAGCCATCCCGTGGCCTGCCGGGGCTTAGCTATTCGCACTCTTGCGTTCGTTGCCAGTAGCCATGCGCGGCATCGGTCTCCTGCCAGCACCAGCCCTCGGCATCGAGTTTTTGCCCGCCGGGGCAAGTGCAGCTTCCGCCGTCCGCCTCCGCGCCTTTTTCGCTGGGTTTTGGAGGCGGCAAAACCCGCACCGCTGGCGAAGGCAAGACCGGAGTCAACGCCGCCGGTGGCGCAAGCGGCA
>PMBZ01000116.1 GCA_003153975.1 Hyphomicrobiales bacterium | reverse complement strand
CTCAGAAATCCCCGGCGAATCATAGGGAGCATTGAGATCCCGTTCGCCTAAGTTTACAAGCACTTTCTGCCGGGTTTTCAATGAGTCAGGGTATACTGAGGATTTCGGCGATGTAAACGATCCAGCCCGCGAATCTTATCTGAAGAGACTTTTGGGCTTAAAAATTGAGCGGCTGCTCGCTGCCAAATTGGGAGGAAAGGGCGTTCTTTCCCTTTCTGAAGTTTGGGACTCTGCTCTTATGTGGAGCCATTATGCGGACCACCATCGTGGCATATGTATTGAATACGACACGACAGAACTTTCGCACCCGGATATCGGTGCCGTAAATTACGGAACCTCAAGGAATATAAAGGCTAGCGACCTTATCAAGTGGCAGCTTGAGGGATGCGCGGAGGCCGGGAAGCGTGTCACCTCAACCCACTTTTTTGCGAAAGCGCCAGACTGGCGATATGAAAAGGAGTGGCGTGACATCGCTCCGGCAAGCGGCGTGTGTCCATCGAGGTTTAGAGTTACTGGCGTACATTTCGGGTTTCGATGCGATAGCTCGGTGCTGACCGCAATTGTGAAGTTGTATAGCGGTCACAACGCAATCGACCTATATGAGGTCTACCTGGATGACAGCTTCCGGCTGCTGAGACGGGACGTTGATCGCGACGAAATTGAAGCATGTGGGATTAGCGAATCCAGGCTCCTAATGTTCAAAGATGAGGTCGCGGTTCCTAGCAAAGTTGCCGGTAGCTTCGAACGAAGTCAGGTTGTTGCATAAAGGTCGGGGCGGCGGTCTCGGAAAAAGCCCCAATCGGCACGGTAGCGCTCGATTCCGGTAAGATCGAAGGTGTGTATGAGCACACCTTCGCCATCCGCGCCGAGGCTTTGCACCAGTTCTCCCGTGTGGTCCGCGATGAAGGAGTGGCCATAAAAGCGCTGCACCGCGCCTGAGTTCTCCTCGGTGCCGACGCGGTTCGAGGCCACGACAGGCACGGCGTTGGAGACCGCGTGGCCCCGCATGGCGCGCTGCCATTGCAAATGCGTGTCGAGCGCTGTGTCGTAGGGCTCCGAGCCGATTGCGGTGGGATAGAACAGCACCTCGGCGCCTGCCAGCATCATCGCACGCGCTGCCTCTGGAAACCACTGGTCCCAGCAAATCCCAACGCCAATGGTGCCGTACCGCGTGCGCCACGCCTTGAAGCCGGTATTGCCGGGGCGGAAATAATATTTCTCCTGATAGCCCGGCCCATCCGGGATGTGGCTCTTGCGATAAACGCCCAGGATTTCGCCATCCGCATCGGCTATCGCGACGCTGTTGTAATACTCCGGGCCGTCCTTCTCGAAGAACGAGATCGGGATGACAACGCGCAACTCCGCCGCCAGCGCCTTTAGCGCCAGCACGCAAGGATGCGCCGCCGTAGGATACGCCGTAGCGAACCACTTCGGGTCTTGCCGCGTGCAGAAATAGATGCCCTGGAACAGTTCGGGGGGCAAAATCACCTGCGCGTTTTGCCGCGCGGCCTCGCGGATGAGCGCTTCTGTCTTGGCGATGTTGGCGGCCATGTCCGGGCCATGGGCGGTTTGGATGGCTGCAACCGTCAGCGTTCGCGCCGTCATGGCAGCGGCTCCTGCTGGGTGATGCAATGGAACGAGCCGCCGCCCGCGTCGCCGTGGCCGAGCAGCCCTTGCGACGGTAGGCCGATGACCTTGCGGCCCGGAAACAGCTCGCGCAGCATGCCAAGTGCGGCGTCCTGCGACTGCGTGCCATATACGGGGACGGCAACCACGCCATTCGCGACGATGAAATTCATATGCGAGGCGGGGGACGTTTCGCCGGCCGCATTGCGATAGCGCCCTACGCCCGGAATACGGACGATTTCGAGCTTGCGCCCGCCCGCGTCGCTGGCCTCGCTTAGGGTGCGCGCGATGGCGTTCAGCACGCCGGCGTTCGGATCGTCCTCGCCCACGGGCGCTTGGCAGACAACCAGCCCCGGAGCAACGAAGCGCGCGAGATTGTCGATGTGGCCGTCGGTGTGGTCGTTCGCCAAGCCCTCGTCGATCCAGACCACTTGGCTTGCGCCCAGCGCTTCCGCCAGCGCTGCCTCGGCGTCCTCTTTCCTCCAATTATTGCGGTTGGCGTTGAGCAGCGTCTGCGCCGTGGTCAGAACCGTGCCCGCGCCGTCATGCTCGATGGCGCCGCCTTCCAGCACAAAATCGAACTGCCGCTCGGGCACGCCCGCGAGCGCCGCGATCTCGCCGCCCACGGTCGCGTCGTCCGGCAGGTCGAACTTCCCGCCCCAGGCGTTGTTCTTGAAGCGCAGCGCCGCCGGCTTGCCGCCCGCCCGCGCGAAGATCGGGCCGGTGTCGCGCAGCCAGATGTCGCCGTACCGGGCCTGATGAATCTCCGCCGCGCCGCCGAGCCGCTTGCGGGCCGACGCCTCGGCCTCCGCGCCATTCACGAGCAGGCGCACCAAGCCGCAATCCGCCAGCGCGCAAACGAGCGCCGCCACATCGCGGCGCGGCGTTTCGAGGTCGCCGTTCCATTCGCTTAAGTTCGCGGGCCATGCGGTCCACACGGCTTTCTGCGGCGCCCATTCGGCTGGAATTTCAATCGCTTCGATCACTCTCTCCCTTGCAAGGCTCAGCACCGGCACTGGGCGGCGCGCACCCGGTCAAATAATGAAACGCCATGCGAACGCAAACCGGAAAATCCTGCCCGCGCTCAATTCCCGGCAGAATTTGGCATCAATCCTGCCTGCACCCGGCATCGGACTTCAGGCGCATGATCTCGCAGCCGAGCGAGGCGCCAGGAACGCGGTCCAGCTTCTCGACCATGACGCGCACCTTTTCCGCGCGCCTGTGCGAGAGGCAATGCGCGGCAACGCGCTCGGCAACCGTCTCGGTCAAAAGGATATGGCCCTGGCCTGCGATTTCCCTGATGCCGTCGATGATAAAATCGTAGGAGATCACGCTCGAAAGGTCGCCCGGCCGGTGCCCGCTGCCGCATGCCCAAAGCTCGACGGTGAAGCGAACGCGCTGCGCGAGATTGTGCTCCTCGCTCCACACGCCGATGCGCATGGGCAAGACGAGGTCGCGAACCCATACCTTATCGAAAGCGCGCTCCTCTTCGGCGTGCTCGATCGGCTGGGGGAGGCGCCGTCCAGGCAGCACCGTCGGTTTTGAAGGCATGGGGCGCGTCTATACAAGAAATTACGAAGCGGTAACGGGGATTTCCCGCCCGCGACTGATATCGCCCGCGCCATTCCCGTATGCAACTGGCTTTAGGGCTCGATGCGAAATAAACGCGTCGGATGGCGCGGGATTTTTGTTCGTCCGCCTGGCGCGAACAGGGGCGCATACCGAAGTATGTAACCCTTTCCGCTACGCCGCGGACGGACAAAAAGACAAGCAAGATGGCGCGCTTATTGCGCGTCGAGCCCTTAGTGCAGGAGAACGAAAAATCCGTAGACCGCCATGGCCACGATCCCGACGGAAATCGAAAGCGTGGCAAGCTCACGCGCCGCCCCGCCTTTTTTCGCGGCCGCCTGCGGCGCTGCCTGGACCGGCAGGCCGATGGATTGCGTTATGGACGCCCGGCCCGGAACCGCCATCGCGCGCTCACGGTGCTGTGGATGCCTCATTTGGGCCGGCGCCTGCGCTGGATAGGAGGCCGCTTCAAGCTCACGGGCCAGAAGATTGCGGCTCGCTATAAAGGAGCCCTGCCTCATCGCCGGCTGCTGCCGGAACGAGGCCTGGGACCTTGGATCGATGGAGAGATTATCTGCCGCCCTGTCGAGGATATCACGCCACTCGGCCATAGAAACATCCCTACGCTACTGCCTAACCTTGCGCTGTTACTAATGGCGCATTATGGCAACGCTAAGGTAAAATTTCGACCGGGATGGCAATGCAACCACGAGTACATTAGCGATTGCAGCTCTACCTGATTTAACATGCCAAAAATCCTATATTTGGCGCGGTTCGATTGAAAAAGGCCGCAGCGTCTCAATCGGAAACCTTCACTAGAAGCTTGCCGAAGTTCGTGCCCTTGAGCAGGCCGATGAAGGATTGCGGCGCGTTTTCGAGGCCTTCAACGATGTCTTCCCGGTATTTGAGCTTGCCCTCGCCGATCCACACTTGCGCTTCGGACAGGAATTCCTGCGTCTGGTGGGCGAAGTCGAAGACGATGAAGCCCTGGATGCGCAGCCGCTTCGTCAAAATCGCCCGCATGAGCAACACAGACCGGTCCGGCCCCTCGGGCAGCGCGGTGGCGTTGTAGCTGGCAACCAGGCCGCAGACCGGCACGCGCGCAAAGTTGTTGAGGAGCGGAAATACAGCGTCCCAAACAGCTCCGCCCACATTTTCGAAATAAATGTCGACGCCATTCGGGCAGGCTGCCTTGAGTTCCTCTTTCAGGTGGGGCGAGCGGTGGTCGATGGCGGCATCGAAACCAAGCTCTTCCTTGAGATAGTCCACCTTCTTCTGGCCGCCGGCGATGCCAACCACCCGGCAGCCCTTGATCTTGGCGATTTGCCCCACCGCCGAACCCACCGGCCCCGCCGCCGCCGCAACCACCAGCGTTTCGCGCGGCTTGGGAAGGCCGATGTTCATAAGGCCGGCATAGGCGGTCAAGCCGGGCATGCCCAGCACGCCCAGCGCGGTTGAAACGGGTGCCGCCGCCGGATCGAGGTTGCGCAGCCCGGCCCCGTCGGAGACCGCGTATTCCTGCCAGCCGCCGAATGCCAGCACGATATCGCCTGGGACATAGTCCGGGTTGTTCGAGGCCACCACCTCGCTCACCGTGCCGCCGCCCAGCGGCTCGCCGATGGCGAAGGGCGGCACATAGGATTTCGCGTCGCTCATGCGGCCGCGCATGTATGGATCGAGCGAGAGATATTTGGTCTTGAGCAAGATCTGGCCCGTGCCGATGGCAGGGATCGCAGCCTCGGCGAGCTTAAAATTTTCCGGCGCGGGCTCGCCATGCGGGCGCGATACAAGGATGATCTGGCGGTTCGTGCCTTCGGCCATGGCGGTTCCTCGGAAGCTGCTATTCAAGGTGATGGAGAGATGCGCGCTGCCCGCTCCCGCGTCCAGTCCGAAGCGGGCATTCTTCTTTTTCGTGATCGGCTCCACGGCGGGCCTAGGATTGCCGGGGCGGCCAGTGGCCGCCTCGCGATGGGGGACCGCAGTGCACGCCCGCTAGCTTTCCAGCACAGCCGCGGTTTGGCCGAACAGCACCTTCTTAGCCTCCTCGCTCATCGGCTGGCCCGCTTGCGGATTGATCTCCTTCGCGAGCGCATAGGCCCTAACCGTCGCCGGCCGACCCTTGATCTCCTCGAACCAGCGCTCAAGGTGCGGGAAATCCGCAAGCTTCTGGCCCTGCCGCTCATAAGGCACGATCCAGGGATAGCAGGCCATGTCGGCGATGGAGTAATCGCCCGCGACAAAGGCCCGCCCTGCCAGGCGCTTGTTGAGGACGCCATAGAGCCGGTTCGTTTCCTTCACATAGCGGTCGATGGCATAGGGAATTTTCTCCGGCGCGTATTGCGAGAAATGGTGGTTCTGCCCCAGCATCGGCCCAAGCCCGCCAACCTGCCACATCAGCCATTCCATGACCTCGACGCGCCCGCGCACGCCTACTGGAATGAACTTCCCGGTCTTCTCGGCAAGGTAAAGTAGAATTGCACCGGATTCGAACACAGTTATGGGCATGTCGCCACTCTTCGGCGCATGGTCGACGATGGCCGGCATGCGGTTGTTTGGCGATATCGCCAAGAACTCCGGCTTGAACTGCTCGCCCGTGCCGATGTTCACCGGCACAATCTTGTACGGCACCCCCGTTTCTTCCAGAAACATCGTGATCTTGTGGCCGTTGGGTGTCGGCCAATAGTAGAGGTCGATCATGGGGGTCCTTTCGCTTTTTGGCCGGGATGCCAGGCCGGAGCAGCGCTGTCACAGTATACGGAGCCTTAAAGTTCATCGACGAAAAAGAGTTTTGGCAAGGCCTGCTTCTGGATGAGAAGGGCGGGCAAAGCGCCGCAGCTACGGCTCAGCCAGCGCCGATAGCCATCCAAAGCGGCCGCTCAAGGCTTACTGCCGGTCCGGGACAAGTAAATATATATATCATGCCAGGTGTCGAAGGCCCCATCGCGTTTAGATCCTGTTAACAGTATTTGGCGGTTTCCAGGGCGGAAACAAGCGCCTTTCGATGTTGTTTCAATTTAGCATAAGTGTTTTGCAAAACAGTTAAGTTGCATAACGCGTGGAGCTGAAAGGAATAATTCTGACATTATGTTCGGCGCTGCGCCGCTGATATGGTTAATTTGCGATCTGCCGGCATATTTAAAGGGATTCTTGAATCGCGGAAATCGGGCAAAAGCGGGAAAAATTTCGCGGAATTCCAGCGAAAAAAGAACGGCAGCCCGTGCGTTTACTATAACTGTGTTAAGCATGATAGCGCATTACGCAAACGGAACCGTTCCTTAAACTTCGCGCGATGGCGACCAACCGGCACGCCGGCGCCCCTGCCGCCAAAGCTTGGGTACATTCAAAATCCGCGCCCACGGCCTCCCTTGCCGCAAGCGCCCATTACAATACCGCGTCCAGCCCCTTGCTCTTGATGGGCGACAGCAGCTTGAGCGTCGATCCACGGGGATGCTTGGCGCCCCGCTCCATTTGGCTCACGTAGTTCGCCGTCACGTTGAGCGCGTGCGCAAGCACCGCCTGGCTGATCCCCTCCCGCTCGCGAAGTGCTGCGATCTCCGCGCCGGAAAGCTCCTCCACCTTTGTCAGGCAGCGCACGCCGAATTCCCGCATGGTCCTCTTGTCCACCAGACCGAGGCGGCGCATGCCGCGGATGCCCTCGTGCAGGGCCTCCGCGATTGGGCTGCGATACCTACGTCCGGTCATGGCACTCCATCTCCGTCGGTTCGCCTGCCGGTCGAAATCCGATGCCTGGCACCCGGTTCCTAAGGTTGCGATGAGTCGGTAGCGGCTGTGTCTGGGGCCTCGCTACACCGTTCTTGCCATGGCAGCTTCGGGATCTCAGAGCGGTTCCTGTCAGCAACCCGGCACCAAAGCGATAGCCTCGGTTTGGGCGCAAATAGTCTCTGTCGTTTTCGAAAATGGCGGTTTGAGCTGGCTGCGGGCATTTCTCCTGTTTGAAACCCGGCGCTCCGATACCCCCATGCCTCAAGGATTGGGCCAGCCCCCCCCGCAGGCCAATCGCGCGCTGTATGGATGACGTGAAGAATGACGATGCGCCCAGTTCCGGCGCCTACCTCGATCGCGTAGGCGACTATGTACGGCAGCCCCGCAATGGATTTCTCGAATGTGCCGTCCACTCTGCCTCTCCGGCCGGTGCCGTGAACGCCAAGTTTTGTGCCAGCCTCGCGGATCGCTACCGCAACCTTTCTGGCCGCTTCGGGATTCTCCCGCGCGATATACGACACGGCACTCTTCAGATCGTCCAGCGCCGCGCGTGACCAGAGAACCGGCCTGCTCACTTGCTTTCCGCCGCAAATTCAATCGTTGCGTCAAGTTCATCCATGGCCGCATCGTGTGGCACGAGCCGGCCCGCCTTCATATCGGCAAGCCCGCGCGCGATGGCATCCAAAATATGGCTTTCGCGCTCCACATAGGACGCCACCGCCTCTGCCGCCAGCGCGGCGGCGGACTGACGGGTGCGCGCCGACAGTTCGGAAAGCTTTTGCCCCACCTCGGGCTTGAGTTCGATTGTAAGCGTTGCGGTCATTCGTTCGCATGCCTCGTTGCCTGAGGTTATTCTAACAGATCCGAGGTCAACATCCCAAGAAAAGCGTTAGCCGCCCGGCACCGCCCCTCCCGCGCCTGACGCTGCCGTCGCCGCTCCCAATGGCGGCCCGCTATGGGATGCGAAAGCGAGAATCGCAGTTAGCGAAGTTTTCGAGACCAGCTACTTCCGGAATCGGCCTTAGTTTGCCAATTGGCCGAAGTGGGGCATTTGGCTCGAATCCTACCCATTTGCCACCAAGCGCTGGACTTTGACCACTGGCGCAGAGTTATCCACGCCGCTCGCAATCGCTTTGCCGTGGACTTTTGTGGCAGAGGCATCGCCAGTCCGCCATTTCGTGTTAAAACGCAGCCCATGAACATCCTACTCATCGGCGGCGGCGGCCGCGAACACGCGCTGGCATGGAAGCTCAAGCAAAGCCCGGAGCTTGAGACCCTTTATTGTGCGCCCGGCAATGCGGGCATTTTTTCGGTGGCAACGCCCGCGCCCATAGACGTGAGCGATAGCGCGGGCGTGGTGGCGTTCTGCCGGAAGGCGGGCATCGGCCTTGTGGTGGTGGGGCCGGAGGCGCCGCTGGTGGCGGGGCTTTCCGACGATCTTCGCGCCGCCGGCATCCCCGTGTCCGGCGCGTCGAAAGCGGCGGCGCAACTCGAAGCCTCGAAGTCCTTCACCAAGGCGATTTGCGACGAGCGCGGCATCCCAACCGCCGCCTACGGCTATTTCAAGGACCGCGCGTCGGCGCTGGCGTATGTGCGGGCGCAAGGCACTCCCCTGGTGGTCAAGGCCGACGGGCTCGCCGCGGGCAAGGGCGTCATCATGTGCGAGACGCTGGCCGAGGCGGAGGCCGCCATCGAGACGTGCTTCGGCGGTGCGTTCGGCGAAAGCGGCAATTCGGTCGTGATCGAGGAGATGCTGGTTGGCGAGGAGGCGAGCTTCTTCGCGCTCTGCGACGGCACGCGTGCCCTGCCGCTGGCGAGCGCCCAGGACTACAAGCGCGCCCACGATGGCGATACCGGCCTCAACACGGGCGGCATGGGCTGCGTTTCGCCAGCCCCGATGATGATTCCGGCGCTGCAAGACCAAATCATGCGCGAGATTATAACGCCGACGCTCGACGCCATGCGTGCGCGCGGCACGCCGTTCCAGGGTGTGCTCTATGCCGGGTTGATGATCGCGGCGCAGGGGCCGAAGCTGATCGAGTACAACGTGCGCTTCGGCGATCCCGAGTGCCAAGTGCTGATGCTGCGGCTCAAGTCCGATCTTTTGCCGGCGCTCAAGGCCGCTGCGGCGGGCGACGTTTCCGCAATCCAACTGGAATGGTCGCAAGACGCTGCGACGACCGTGGTCATGGCCGCCAATGGATATCCGGGCGATTACCGGAAGGGCACCGTTATTTGCGGGCTGGACGGGGCGGGCAAGCTTCCGGGCGCCACCGTGTTCCACGCCGGCACCTCCGCTGGCTGTGCTGGCGAAATCCTCGCGGCAGGCGGGCGCGTGCTGAACGTGTCGGCGGTGGGCAAGGATGCGGAGGAAGCGCGCGCCCGCGCCTATGCCGCCGTCGACGCGATCGAATGGCCCAGCGGGTTCTGCCGCCGCGACATCGGCTGGCGCTCGCTGAACCGGAAGGCCGCGCCGTGACGGAGNNGGATGGGAGAGGGGACGCCCTCTCAACCGCTGCGAGCGAACTCCCTCTCCCATGGGGAGAGGGCTGGGGTGAGGGGAGATTCGCTTCCGTCTGCGCGCCACCCGGGAGGCGCACCCCATGAGGATCGGGCTGGCGCTGGGCGGCGGCGGCGCGCGCGGGCTTGCGCATATCGCCATTCTCGAGGCGTTCGACGAGCTTGGCATAAAGCCCGCCATGATCGCGGGTACGAGCATCGGCGCGCTCGTTGGCGCCGCCTATGCCGCCGGAATGCCCGCCAGCGAAATCCGGCTCTATTGCAAGGCCGCCTTCGCGCGGCGCGGCGCGCTCCTGAGACACCTCTATTTCCGCTGGCAGGGCAGGTTCTGGGATTTCTGGCGGCCCGGCTCGCCCGCACTTTTCAAGTCGGAGCGGATTTTCGAGCTGGTGCTGCCGGCGGACCTGCCCAAGACCTTCGAGGCCCTGGAAATCCCCTTCCGCTCGGTGGCGGCCGACTTCGTGACCCAAAGCGAATATGTGAGCACGAGCGGGCCTCTGCTTCCCGCCATTGCCGCAAGTGCCGCTCTGCCCGCGCTATTGACGCCGGTTCAGCTCGACGGGCACATCCTGATCGACGGCGGCTTTGTCAACCCGCTGCCCTTCGACCTGCTTACCGCCCACACCGATTTTTGCATCGCGGTGGATGTAAGCGGCGGGGTCAGCGAGGAGAGGCGCGGCTTCCCGAAGCCGATCGAGACGCTGCTCGGCGCCCAGCAGTTGGCGCTTCGCTCAATCGTCAACGCCAAGCTCAAATTTTCCGCACCCGATCTGCTCTTGCGCCCGGCCGTGGGCCTGTTCCAGGTGCTCGATTTCAGGCGGATGGACGAGATCTTCGCGGCCTCGGCGCAAGCGAAGGAGCAGGCGCTGCGGACTCTCGCCGGGCTGCTGGAGGGTCCACGTTCCCCCGCCCAGCTGCTTCCCGCTGACGGAAAAACACTCTAACCAACGGCGCAGTAAAGCGAAAATCGCCGGCGCTATTTCCGTTCCCGCTTGAATTGCTCATGGCCGGTCTATAAGCCATCGAGCAAGCCAGGATGGGAAAAGGATAAAATTCGATGGACACCGCAACCGTGCAGGCAGCGCGCGGTACACGCGGCATTCTTGCCGCAACCGCGGCCGGCGCCGTTTTCGAGTGGTACGACTTCTATCTTTGCATCGCTCTCGCCCCGTATCTTCCCAAGATATTCTTTCCCGTCGAGTACGGGACCGCGAGTTTCCTGTCCGCGTTCACTGCCTACGCCCTCGGCTTCATGGTGCGCCCCATCGGCGGCCTGCTGTTCGGCCAGCTCGGCGATACGATCGGACGCAAACTCACCTTCCTTATCACCGTCGTCTTCATGGGCTTTGCCACTTTCACCATCGGCCTGATCCCTACCTTCGCCGAAGTCGGCTGGATTTCGCCCGCCATGCTCGTCGCCCTGCGCGTCGTGCAGGGCCTTGCCGTTGGCGGTGAGTACGCGGGCGCGGCGGTCTATATGGCGGAATTCGTGCCCGCCAGCCGGCGCGGCGTCACGACGGGGTGGATACAGATCACGCCGACAATCGGCCTGATCCTGGCGATTGCGACCTTCACCGTGATCCGGGAGAAATTAACGGAGCAAGAGTTTCTGGAGTGGGGCTGGCGCCTGCCGTTCCTGGCCTCGCTGCTCCTTCTCGGGCTGACCGTGCTCCTACGCGCGCGGCTGCCCGAAACGCCCGTTTTCCAATGGCTCCGGTCCACGCGCAACGTTTCCGAGGCGCCGGTGCGCGAGGTGCTGGGCACGCCCGCGAACAGGAATGCGCTTCTGGTCTGCCTGTTTGGCGTGACCGCGGGCCAAGGCGCGGTGGTCTATATCGGCCACGCCTATGTGCTGTTCTTCCTGACCAACACCTTGCAGCTCAGTCTCGACGCCGCTTCCAAGCTCGCCATGGCCAACGGCTTGACGACGTTCTTTATCGTGCCGCTCTTGGCCTGGCTCTCCGACAAGACCGGGCGCCTGAGGATCATCCTGGCCGGCTTCCTGCTTGCGGTAATCGGCCTGGTGCCCGCCTTCTGGCTGCTTTCGCAGGCGGTGAATCCCGAACTCGCCGCCTTCAGGGCAAATAATGCGGTGACGATTGAAACGGATCGCGAGCAATGCGGCGTGCACCTGTTCGCGGGGCCGTGGTCCAAGATCACGCTGTGCGACCAAGTTCGAGGCCAGCTTGCCAATTACGGCCTGTCCTTCACCTTGGAGCATTCTCCCGGCCAGCAAGCCGTCACACTGTCCATCGGCAATCACTCCGCCGGAATTACCGGCAGGAGCGAGGCCCAGGTCCGTACGCAAGTGGAAAAGGCGCTGTTCGGGGCCGGCTATCCGGGAATTGCCTGGAAGTATGCGGACGGCGAGCCCCTGATTGGCCAGAACGGCGAGCCAATACTGGATAGGACCGGCGCGGATCTGGCGAAGGTGGACTACATTTCCGCGACCTTCGCGTTTCAGCTCATCATCCTGATGGCGGCGCTCGTTTACGCGCCGGCGGCGGCTTTCCTGTCGGAATACTTCCATCCGCGCCTGCGCTACCTGTCGGTCTCGCTGGTCTATCATATCGGCAATGGCTGGATCGGCGGGCTCGTCCCCGTCATTGCCGCAACCATGGTACTGCAGACCGGAAACACCTATGCGGGGCTTTGGTATGTGATGGCCGTCGCGGGCGCTTCGCTGTTCATCGCCCTTGTGCTGCTGGGCGGCCGGAAACGGCGCCAGATTTACGAATAGCCGGAAAGCGGCGGCTTCGCTTACCCCTGCCGCCGGGGCTACTGGGCATCCGGCCCCCCGCCGGCCGTTTTAGCGGAGCGGTACGGTGCAGGCCGGCCCGGGGCCAGGGCCGGGAAGCCGATGGTTGCCTTGAAGCCGTGGGGCTCGATATTGGCGAAGGTCAGCGTGCCGCCATAAGCGCGCACGATGTCCTGGGCGATGGCAAGGCCGAACCCCGTGCCTGGAACCTCCCCATCGAGCCTGAGCCCGCGCTCGCCAAGCCGGTGCACGCAAGCTTCGGGCGCTCCGGGGCCGTCGTCCTCGATTGTAATCGCAACGCCGTCCCCCGCCTTCGCCGAGACGGTCACGGCGCTTGCCGCCCATTTGCACGCATTGTCGAGGAGGTTGCCGATAAGCTCGGCCAGATCGTCCTCCCTGACAGGCGCGGCGGTGTCCGGCGGGATGCTGGCGCTCCACTCCAGTATCTCGCCTTGCGGCGTCCGGCCCAGCGCCCGGACAAGTTTCGCGACAACCGGCTCAACGAGCGTTTCATGAACCGTAAGGCCGTGGGCGCTCTCCAGCCGGGCGCGCGACAGCTCGCGGTCGATGTTCCGGCGCATGATGTCCGCAAGCTCCTCGATCTCGGCCGCGACGGCGGTCGCGCCGCTTNNCGCCTTGGCGCTTTCCATCGCCATCGCCTGCGCGTCGAGCAGGGAGTTGACGGCCGAAACCAGTGGCATCACCTCCTTGGGCTCGGTAACTTCGACCCGGGTTTTTCTGCCCGACCGGACCGCGAGCACGCTCTCCCGCAGAACTTTCAGAGGTTTCAAGCCTAGCGTGATCTGCGCCCACGCAGCAGCCACCAGGGCGACGCCAAGCAGCGCCAGCGCTCTTACGATATCGGTGCCGAACTCCGCCAGCGCGGTCTGGATCTCGCGCATATCCAGCGCGACCGCGATTCGCACGCGATGCGTCCCAGCGGGCGTCGCATAGGAGATGCTCCGCTCACGCGCCAGGAGCACCGAGCCGGGCGGGCCATCGATCGTGTGCAGGTGCGCCCTGCCGGGATCGAGCGTGTCCGGCGGCAACTTCAGCACCTCGTCCCAGAGCGAGCGGGAGCGGAGCAGACGATTATCCGTCTCGTCCTGGATCTGCCAGTAAAGTCCGCCCAAAGGCTCGCCGAAGCGCGGGTCGGGGAGAGTGTGGTTGAATGCCACGGCGCCTTTGGCGTCGAAGCTGACGCCCGCGGAAATCTGCCTGATGTAGGTGTCAAGCTCGATGACGGCCCGGCGCTCGACGTGGCGCTCGAAAAGCCCCGTAATGCCGGCACCTGCGATAAGGAGCGCCACGGCAACCGTGCCGCCGCCCAGAAGCAAAAGGCGGAGCCTGAGGGAACCGCGTTTCACGGCTTCGCTTCGACGATATAGCCGAAGCCGCGCCGGGTCTCGATGACGTCCGGCCCGAGCTTGCGCCTGATGCGTCCGATCAGCACCTCGATGGCGTTGGCATCCTTGCCGGAGTCGTGCTCGTAAAGATGGTCGATCAGCTCGGTGTGAGGCACGACGCGCCCAGCATGGTGCATGAGATAGTTGAACAGCCGGTATTCCTGCGGCGTCAGATTGACCGGCACCCCATCCAGCGAAACGCGCATTTGGCGCGTGTCGAGCGTGATGGAGCCGAGCGTCAGCAAGGGCGAACTTTGCCCGGTCGCGCGCCTTACGATGGCGCGGAGCCTTGCCAGCAGCTCCTCCATGCGGAAAGGTTTGGGCAGGTAGTCGTCGGCGCCGCTGTCGATCCCCTCGACACGCTCGCTCCAGCTGCCCCTGGCGGTCAGGACCAGCACCGGCATGGTCCGGCCGTTCGCGCGCCACCTCTTCAGGATGGTGAGGCCGTCGAGCATGGGCAGGCCGAGATCGAGGATGATTGCGTCGTAGTCCTCGGTATCGCCCTTGAACCAGCCCTCCTCGCCATCGGTCTGATGTTCGGCCGTGTAGCCAGCCGCGGCGAGCGTCGCGGTTATGTCCCTGGCGATCCGGCTGTCGTCCTCAAGCAGCAAAATACGCATCAATGTTCCGCTAATCTGATCAGCTTGCCGGTCTTGGCGTCGACGCGGACCTTCAGCATCCGCCCATCTGGAGAAATGACCTTGAACTCATAGATCCAGATTCCGTTCTCCTTTTCCAGCTCAAGCCCGGAAATCTCGCCCGCTACCTGGCTGCTCAGCCCTGCGATGACGCGCTCCAGCGGCACGACCTCGCCATTCTCAAGGGCGTGGCGGGCAGCTTCCTCGTCATGTTCCTCATGCGCGGCGGCCGGCGCTACCCATGGCACACCGTGAGGTGTTACCGGCCCACCGCAAAGCAGGATCGGGATCGTGGCCAGCAATGTCAGCTTGTAGCGCATCAGAAATTTATGATCTCCATTATCTGTCAAAGCCCTGACGGGCGCGCTCACGGGCCAGAAAGCCACCTCCCGCTAAAAGGAGCTTTTCTCAAGGATATCACGCCTTCCGGCGCGGGGGGACACGGATGCGGCACTTCTGGAGCAGGAAAATAGTATCTGTCAATGGCGGCAAGCCGGTTCGCGGTGGAGATGCGGGGCGGCCAAACCGTGTGGCGGAAGTTGCCCGCGTCCTCCAGAACAAGCCCGCGGCCTTGAGCGGAATTCTATCCCGGCTTCACAGCTGTGGCTTGCTTGCGTCGTCTCCCGCGCGGCAGCTTGCACAAACCGCGATTGCGTCGCGATGCGGAAACAGCCTCGACGAGGGAATTGCCTACATGGAAGCATTGAGCCTGCCGGTGACGCCGGTGAAGCTCTATGGGCCGACGGCGGCCTTTGGCGGGCGGCAGCTCCTGGGCGCCCCGAACCGCATGCTGCTACAGGGCTACGATGGCTTCAAGTCGCCCTTGTCTGGGCTCAACGCATTGCCGGAACAGCATTCCTTTGTGGACCTGTTCGAGCAGCTTTTGCTCAGCTCGCGCGAAACCGGCAGAGACGGGCCTGCGGATAAGAGCCAAAGCGTCCATTCTGGCACGGCGGTGATCACGGGCAACACTGCGGAATTCGTCCTGGAGCATGCCGGCTATACCGAAGCCGTCAGGTACGGCAGCCTGGAAGACGGTGCTGGATCGCACAAGGACGTCGCGCAGTTTACGGGCCGGACAATTTCTCTCCTGGCAGGCTTCGCTGAAGAACCGTTAGCAAGAGATGAACGGCCGTAGAAATAATTTGAGATACATCCCATTATTGTCAAATCGCTGACTGAAATACCTAAACTATTGTCAGCCCATCCTTGCTACAAATTACGGCGCGCCGCAGTCATTGCGCGCGGAAGGAGATACGGCATGCGACGTGCTCTTACAAGTCTGGTTCTCGCTGCGGCGCTCGTGGTGCCAGGGGCTGTGCTTGCGGGCGGAGAGGGAGAAGGCGCCGCCAAAAAGCATTGGCTTGGAAAAGACGAAGTCGAGGCCAAGCTGAGTGCGCTCGGTTATTCGGTAAAGAAGGTGAAGAATGGGGTTGGGCGCTACGAGGTGAAAGCCAAGGGCAAGGATGGAAAGACAATTGTGCTTTTCGTCAGCCCGTGGACCGGAGAAATCGTGGGACAGGATAGCAGGAAGGAAAGCCGCTGACTTTCACGCGGCATAGAGTGGATGCTTCGATTAGCTAGGTTTGTGGGTCTGCCGCTGTTACTGCAGTTGGCAGCCGCGGCACCTGCATTGCCGCAGACTATTGCAATGAATGCCAGGCAGATGGATGCCCTGCAGGTCCGGCTGGAGAAAGTCAAACCGGCTTCGATGGAGGACGTGGCGCTCCTGCCAGCCACGGTCATCCCTCCGCTCAATACGCGGATTGCGGTGTCAGCTCCCTTTGCTGGGACGGTTTTGCAAGTGGAAGTCCTTGCCGGGCAGAAGGTGAAGGAGGGCATGCCCCTTCTGACGATAGCCAGCAAGGACATGCTCGAAGCATCCGGGCGCCTTAAGCAATTGGAGGTGGAACTGACCACCGCCGAGCTGAACGCCAGGCGCTACCGCTCCCTCGCCGAGAAGCAGGCTGGCTCCGAGATGAAGGCGCAGGAAACCGAGGCCGAAGCCGCCAAGATTCGCGCCGTCACCGAGCAGTTCAGGCGCATCACCGCGCTTGGAAACATCAGGATCAACACGGACGGCACCTATTCGCTCATCGCGCCCAAAGCCGGGCATGTGGTCGAAACCAGGGCCACGACCGGCGCCATGCTCGAAGCGATGGCCGCGGCGGTCCTGATCGACACCAGCGACGACATGTGGGTGCAGGCGCAGCTTCCAGCACCTCTCGTGGGCCTGGTCGCGGCGGGCGATAAGATCGCCGTTGCACCCGGCATCGAAGGCACGGTGATTTCGGTCACCGCCGACCTCGATCCCATAACGCGCTCGGCCGTGCTGTTTGCCCGGCTTGGCGAAGGGGCGCGGCTGGTTCCTGGCCAGATGGTGACGATCACCGTTTCGCGGCGCCTGTCGAAAGTGGCGGTGGCCGTCCCGCCGCAAGCGATCACCTATGCCGATGGCAGGCCGATTGTATTCAAATGGAACGGAAGCGGGTTTGCGGCAATATCCGTCGCGGTTCTAAGCAAAACGGCCCAGATCGCCACAGTCGAAGGTAACTTGGCGGCCGGCCAGGAAGTCGCTGTCACAGGCGTGGCCCAGCTCGAAAAAATGATGGCCGGGGAATAAGTCATGCTGAGCTGGCTCGTCGAATCCGCGCTGTCTCAGCGCGCCTTCACGCTTCTCTGCGCCCTTCTCGCGGCGGCGCTCGGCGTCTATGCATTCTTGCGCATTCCCATCGATGCCTTCCCCAATATCGCACAGGTGCAGGCCAAGATCATCCTCAAGGCGCCGGGCATGACGCCGGAGGAGGTCGAAACCCGGGTCATCACGCCCGTCGAGCTGGAACTGCTCGGCATTCCGCGCCAGACGATCCTGCGCTCCTCGGCGAAATATGCCATCGCCGACATCACTATCGATTTCGAGGACGGAACGGACATCTATTGGGCACGCCAGCAGGTTTCCGAACGCCTCGCCAGCGTGCGCGGGGAGTTGCCCGCTAACGTCACCGGCGGACTTGCCCCAATCTCGACGCCGCTGTCGGATGTGTTCATGTTTACGGTCGAGGGGGGAACGCTCTCCCTCGAAGAGCGGCGCACCCTGCTCGATTGGACGATCCGGCCCGCGCTGCGCACCATTCCGGGCGTTGCCGACGTCAACTCGCTTGGGGGCTACGTCCGGGTGTTCGAGGTCGTCCCCGATAGCGCCAAGATGGCCGCGGCGGGGCTCGGCATCACCGACCTTGCCGAAGCGATCGCCGCCAGCAACCGGAACGACGGGGCCGGAAGACTGAACGAGGGCGAGAAGACGCTGGTGGTCAGGGCGGAGGGCGCGATCAAGACCACGCAAGACCTTGAGCAGGTGGTGCTAAAAAGCGCGAAGGACCGCGTCCTGCGCGTCAACGACCTGGCGTCCGTCAGAATCGGCAGCCTGACGCGGTATGGAGCGGTCACCAAGGACGGTAAAGGCGAAGCGGTCGAGGGGCTGGTGCTATCCATGCGCGGCGCCGATGGGAGTGCTGTGGTGAAAGCCGTGCGCGAGCGGCTCAACGGGCTGAAGTCCAGCCTGCCGGAAGGCGTCACCCTGAATGTGTTCTACGACCGCTCGGACCTGATCCAGCGCGCCGTTGGCACAGTGAAGAAGGCGCTGTTCGAGGCCACCGTGCTGGTCGTTGTCCTTCTGCTTCTCTTTCTGGGCAGCCTGCGCGCCGCGCTCGCCGTGGCCGTAACCTTGCCGATGGCCGTGCTCATCACATTCTCGATGATGCAGCTCTTCGGCATGACAGCCAATCTCATGAGCCTAGGCGGCCTCGCGATCGCCATCGGCCTCATTGTCGATGCCGCGGTTGTCGTCGTAGAGAACACGGTCGAGCGCCTCTCGCACGCCAGCCCGCGCGTTCCATTCCTTCACACCGTCTATCATGCGGCCTCTGGGGTGGCGCTGCCGGTGGCATCGGGCATCGTCATCATCTGTCTGGTGTTCCTCCCGCTCTTGTCGCTGCAGGGCCTTGAGGGCAAGCTTTTCGCTCCCGTCGCGATCACCATCGTCATCGCCTTGAGCGGTTCGCTGCTTCTGTCGCTAACCTTGATCCCGGTGCTGGCCTCGTTTCTGCTCCGGGGCGGCCATGCCAATCCCTGGCTCATCCGGGTGCTGACGCGAGCGTACAGTAAGCTGCTTCGCTTCTGCCTCCACCGCCCCGAGCCCGTTTTCGCGGTTGCCTTGGCTGGCGCGGTGCTGGCTGTCATCGCCTATCTGGCGGTGGGCAAGGCCTTCATGCCGTCCATGGATGAAGGTTCGGTTATCATGCAGACCACGAAGCTACCCTCGATCAGCCTGTCTCGAAGCATCGAAACCGATACGCTCATTCAACGGAAGCTCCGGCAGGATGTTCCCGAGATCAAGGAGATCGTCGCCCGCACCGGCGCCGACGAGCTGGGCCTCGATCCGATGGGCTTGAACGAGACGGACGTGTTCCTTGTTCTGAAGCCGAAGGAGGAGTGGCGCGTCCAGGACAAGGACTGGCTCATCGGCGAATTGCGCAAGGCGATGGCCGATCTTCCGGGCGGGGAAATCGCGTTCACGCAGCCGATCGAGATGCGCACCGCCGAAATGCTGACCGGCGCGCGCGGCGACCTCGCCGTCAAGATTTTCGGCCCGGATCTGACCGTGCTGGCGGGGCTTGCCGGTAAAATCAAGGCTGCGCTAAAGAGCACGCCGGGCGCCGCCGAGGTCATGACCGTGTCGAACGCCAAGGTCGATTATCTCGAAGTCAAGGTGGACCGCTTGATGGCCGGCCGGACGCGGCTGTCCGTGTCCCGGATCGAGGACGAGCTGCGCGCCCTGCTCGAAGGAACGCCTGCGGGAATCGTCACGGAAGCCGGCCGGCGGACGAATATCGTCATCCGCGCGCCCGCAACTCCTGGGGACTCGCCGGAGCAGTTCGGCATCGTTCAGCTTGCCGCCGGCGATGGCGGCCTGATCCGCGTCGCGGATCTGGCGCAGATCAAGCGCGTTGGCGGCCCCGTGAAGGTCGACCGGGAGAATTCGTCGCGCTACGCGCTGGTGCAGGCCTACGTTTCCGGCCGCGATCTAGTCGGCTTCGTCGAGGATGCACAGAAGGCCGTGGCGGAGGCCGTCCCATTGCCGGCCGGTTACAGCCTGGTTTGGGGCGGCGAGTTCGAAAACCAGAGGCGTGCCGCGGCAAGACTCGCGGTTGTCGTGCCCGTCGCCCTGGGCCTGATCTTCCTGGTGCTGTTCGCGACGCTAAGGTCGGTGCGCCAAGCGGCCCTCATTCTTGCGAATGTGCCATTTGCGCTCGTTGGCGGCATCCTCACCCTGTGGGCCTCGGGGGAATATCTCTCGGTGCCCGCGTCGGTGGGCTTCATCGCCCTGCTTGGTATTGCGGTCCTGAACGGCCTCGTGCTGGTGAGCCATTTCAATGAATTGCTCGCAAGCGGCCTGAGCCTCGAACGGACCGTATTCGAGGGATCGATCCGGCGGCTCAGGCCCGTACTCATGACGGCAAGCATCGCCGCTTTCGGCCTCGTGCCCCTCATGTTCGCCACCGGGCCAGGGTCCGAAATCCAAAAGCCCCTCGCCATCGTCGTCATCGGGGGGCTCGTCACCTCCACGGCGCTGACGCTTCTGCTGCTACCGATCCTGTTCAAGCGTTTCGGCGCGGAACCGGGCCAATTTCACAAGGAACAGGGAACTCCCGAATGGAAGAGGAGCTTTGCAAGCTGACGCTCGTCTATCCCCCAGCCGCGGAGGAGACGATCACCGAGCTGCTGCTGGCGGCCGAGCCGCCGCTGAAGGGATTTACGACATGGGCCGCCGATGGCCACGGGCTCGATTTTAGCGAGGCGACCACGGCCGAGCGCGTGAGAGGCAAGATCCGGCGCTGCGTGATGGTGGCCGTGCTACCGCGCGGCCGGCTGGCAGCGCTGCTTGAAACCATACGCACGGAAGCGGGAGCCCCGCATCTGGCCTATTGGGTCGAGCCGGTGGAAAGCTTCGGCCGGCTTTGAAGGTGTTTTGTTCTCGGGGGATGGAAGGAGATTGACGCATGACGAATACTGCAAGCGATACACAGGTTAAGGTCTGGGACCCGCTCGTCCGCTTTGGCCATTGGGCGCTCGTTGCCGCATTCGCGATTGCCTACATCACCGGCGAGGAGGAGGGCAATCCGAGCGAATGGCACGAATGGGCCGGTTATATCGCGGGCGGCATCGTGGCTTGGCGCGTGCTGTGGGGCCTGATTGGCACGCGCCATGCGAGGTTCGGCGATTTCGTCACCGGGCCGCGCGAGGCCATCGCCTATTTGCTCGGCCTTATCGGGGGGCACACCAAGCGGTATATCGGGCATAGCCCGGCGGGTGGCGCCATGGTCGTGGCTCTGCTGATTATGATCGCGGGAACAGTTGTCACCGGCCTTATCGCCGATCCGGGAGAAGCCGCGAAGCCTCAGCCGAGTGTCACCGCCACAGCTGATGTTCCGTCCAGAGAAGCCGGAAAGGCCGGGCGTTCACACGAAGAGCGGAAACGCCATCGCGAGCATGAGGGCGAGCATGAAACCCTTATAGGCGAAGTGCATGCCGTGCTCGCCAACCTCACGCTCGTTCTGGTCATCCTTCACATCCTGGGCGTCGCGCTAGCCAGCTACGTCCACCGCGAGAACCTCGCCAGAGCCATGGTCACCGGCAAAAAGCGCGTGGAAGACGCTTAACCCGTTAATTTGGGGGCCGGTTTATTGCCATGACGAGGCGCCGCCAGCGGTTCCTAAGAACGCTCGCGGCGTCTCCTGAAAGCCATGTCTCGGGCGCTTGCTTGTGCACGCCTCGCGCAAAAACAACGGTTGATTGTAATCTCGCACACAGACAATCGCCAGCTGACCATGTAAACTGCAAAGATTCTTGCTTGCTGTGCCCCCGCAAAAAGGGGCAAAGCGAGTGTGTGAAGCGCCAGGCCAGCTTGCGGCAGGGAGACCCGGTGCCCTCTGCTGAACGGCCGATTGAGGCCAGGGCGAATATCGTGGCGCCGATCCATCCGCTTACGCCGCGCCTACCTAATTCGTTCCTTTGGGACCGCCAGTCCAACCGCGATCCAAGCAATGTGCGGTGCGGGTGCGTTTAGTATTTAATGTGCGCTGACACGAGCGCGAGCATACCGGATTGAGAAATTAAAATCATACGTGGGCGATAAACCAAGGGATTGCCATCGCGATGATCGATAAAGACAATATCGTTATCCGGCTATTCGCAATAATACCTACAAATATAAAGATATTTTTGAGCTTGCCGCTTATAGGCATCTCGTTTATTATTGTTTGCAACGTTATTGTTATCGGATGGCCAGCATGGCTTTGGTTATCGTTAGCGCTGTTTGCTTCATATGTGTCAAGGTGGCTATATATTCGGAGTGCGACACACGGTACAAATAACGTTTATATTATAGTATCTGTATTCCTTAAATCGTTTTCCAATGCGTCACTTTTTGTTGGTGTAGGGATAGCATTTGTGTTGCTGTGTCAGATATTTATAAATTTGCATGCCATTCCGTTGATTGACGGGTATGCTTTCAAACAATATCATATTATTGCATTTAGCTCTCGTGCAGCCCTCGAAAAGATTGCAAGCTTTAGGGTTATGGGGGTCTCTTTCGTCGTCATTGTACTGCTGACCCTGATATTGCCAATTACCGGCATACTGAGGGCCGCAACAAAAACCGCCGCGATCCTCAATAACTGCCTGCTGATACTGGTTGGCATGACGTCGTTCAGTTTTTTCTCCTTAATGGAGATCCGCATAGTGGAAAACGAGCCACTTATTGCCGCAAGGCAGGAGGCTGGAGAGTTGATCCGCGCAAGCCTATTGTCGCGAACCGAGATAGCGGCGCTGCTCAAGGCGGAGGCCGACCTTCTGGTCCTCCGGCGAACGGGGTCATCCGATATCGCAAAATTCCTCGATAAAGTATCTGTGGAAGCGAAAAAGCTTCGGCAACAGGACGCCGACACAGAAATGAAGATACACCATAAAGCACGTTTGGATGATATTACATGCAAGGAGCGTTATGACTATGATTGTTTGAGAAGGCTGCGTATATATATTAAAAAGGATATGATAGCAGGAGTACGAAGGATGTCAATTGATGCCGGACTTGATAGTAGTGTCGCTTCGTATGGAAAGCTAACCGGGACACGTGCATTATCGCACGTGAAGCAAATAAGCCATGAATTAGATAGCGGCTCGAAATACAAATCGATAGGAAACTTTAGTATTGATATTTATTCGAATGAGCTGCCCTTTCTGGAGAACGTGTCAGCTGACATTCTGTACGCACACTATAGGCAGAAGAAAGTCTCCGCCGTGAGGTCTGCCCTCGCCAAGATATGCAGCGAGTTGCTGCAAGAGATCGCGCCAAATTCCGACCCCGCGGTTCGCAAAATTTTCCTAAGCGCGCTGAGTGACACGATCGGGCGGGGGGTGAGTTCGGCAATTCCGGACGAAATGATAGCGGGCGATTTACCGGAAGCGCGCTCCTGGGCAGCTCGCATATTTGGCGCGGACACGATTGAAGGTACTCGATCCAGAGAGGTTGCCGCCGATTGGACTCCACCGCCGGCCGATGAAATCGACAAAGTCATTAACGAGGCAAACGAATTCGAAAGCAAGGAAACTAACAAAATTGAAGCGGAAGTGGAACGGGAGGTATTAGATGCAGTGGTGATGGATACCCTGGAGAAGCGCGATAGAGCTAGCGGCCGGACAAGTGGTTTCAGGTCCGAGGAAAGGCTCAAAAATACCTACGAAGCCCCTCGGGATTTCATAAAGGAATATCTCGCCTCAGAGCCCTGGTACAAGCATTTCTTTAAGGAATTCGTTAAGCATGTCAGATAGCTTGGGGTGTTGGGTGAACTGGCTTGGCCCGGCGGTGGCGCGTGTCCGCGCGGAGGCGGAAGGCTCGGGAAAAGCGGCCGGTTCATCGGCGCCTTTTGATTCCTAACAGACGGTGAACCGGCATAGGCGGCGCGGCATGGTTAATATCGGCGTGGTAAACACGAAATCGATTCATGTAATTCTGCTGCATTTTTGCGAATTTTTTCTGTTTTTTGCTTGAATTCTTCGTTTCAAAACATCCGTTAAATATAAATGCAACTTCCAAATTAACCACAATGCGGCGCATCTGCCTTGGCCGGGGACGCACCGGCGTCAAATATTCGCGCTCATAATCAACGCCTTATCCGCGTTTACGTTTTGGAAAGGCGCATTTGCCTACATTTGTGCGTTAAAGGAGCGCGCGGGCGCGGCGCAAAAATTGGCGGCCGTCGGTGCGAAACGAGGTAAAGGCGCGGTTAATGCCGGAGTTCGAGGCGATGCAGGTATGCCGCTATCGCAGCGCGCAACAAGCGCCAAAAACGGCCCCGGAGAACGCCCGCGGCGTATCCCCGAAGCCAATCCCGGCGGCGCATCGCCTACGGCTCAAGCTCGGTATCCCAGTACAGGTAGTCGAGCCAGCTTTCGTGCAGGTAGTT
>PMBZ01000095.1 GCA_003153975.1 Hyphomicrobiales bacterium | reverse complement strand
GCAAGGGCGGCTCCATGCACATGTTCTCCGTGGAGAAGGCGTTCTACGGCGGGCACGGCATCGTCGGCGCGCAGGGGCCGCTGGGCACGGGGCTCGCGCTGGCCAACAAGTACCGCGGCAACGGCCATGTCTGCCTCACCTATTACGGCGACGGAGCGGCCAACCAGGGCCAGCTCTACGAGGCCTTCAACATGGCCGCGCTTTGGAAGCTGCCGGTGGTCTACGTGGTCGAGAATAACAAATACGGCATGGGCAGCCGCGTCGACCGCGTTTCCGCGATGACCGACTTCTCGCACCGGGGCGCGAGCTTCAACATCCCCGGCGGGCAGGTGGACGGCATGGACGTGCGCGCGGTGAAGGCCGCGGGCGAGCAGGCCGTGGCGCACGCGCGTGAGGGCCGGGGGCCGTATATCCTCGAAATGCTCACCTACCGCTACCGGGGCCACTCCATGTCCGACCCGGCCAAGTACCGCTCGAAGGAGGAGGTGGACAAGATGCGCCACGAGCACGACCCCATCGAGCAGGTGCGCGCGCGGATGCTGGCGGGCGGCCGCATCGACGAGGACGGGCTCAAGGCCATCGACAAGGAGATCCGCGGCCTTGTCAACGAGGCGGCGGATTTCGCCACCCGCGATCCCGAGCCGGACGCCGCCGAGCTTTACACCGATGTGCTCCGCGAGGCTTAAGCATGGTGGCGCGTGGGGTTCATTTCGCTCTGACGGAAATCGACGAGTGGCGGCTCCTCAGCTGCCCGGAGGCCGACCGCGTTCAGCTTGTAAGCTATCACATCGAGGAGCGGTATTTCAAGGGGCGGCGGGAGTGGCTCTGCGAGACGGACAAGGCGTGGGATGCCATCCACCGCGCCTTCGGCGATAGCTCCCTGGACTACGAATACAGGTCGCCCCTGCACGGGGTCATTCTTGGCGGCCAGCCGCTCTATTCCGGGAACGATTATATAATTTCCTACAAAGACAAAAGGCGCGTGGCCGAAATCGCGCCAGCCTTGGCACAAGTGGACCGTGCGGGCTTCAGCGAGCTGTACTTCGGGATCGATTGGGAAAAGTACGGCCATCCCCTTTCACCCGAGGATTTCGAATATAGTTGGGAATGGCTGAGTGCTCTCAAAGAGTTCTACGGACACGCCGCCCAAGCCGGACGCCCCGTAATCTTCACAACGGATCAATGACGAAGGACAAATGCGTATGCCGGCACAAGTTCTCATGCCAGCCCTGTCGCCCACGATGGAGGAGGGCAAGCTTGCCCGGTGGGTGAAGTCCGAGGGCGACGAGGTGCGCGCGGGCGACGTGATCGCCGAGATCGAGACCGACAAGGCCACGATGGAAATCGAGGCGGTGGACGAGGGCAAGTTGGGGCGGATTTTGGTGCCGGAAGGCACCGAGGGTGTGAAGGTCAACACGCCGATTGCAGTGATCTTGAGCGATGGCGAGGATGCGGGCGCGCTTGCGAATGGATATGCGGGAAAGGCCGTTTCCCCCAGCGGGAACGGCGTTTCGAGCGTCCCCTCGCCCCAACGGGGAGAGGGACAGGATGAGGGGGGACTTGCCACAGATACAACGCTTGCTGAGCCCCCCTCACCCCTGTCCCCTCTCCCGCAAGGGGAGAGGGGAATGCCTTCTCCACCGGCACAGCCTGCTCCCTCTCCCCTGGCGGGAGAGGGCCGGGGTGAGGGGGAGCAACAAGCGCCTGCCTACGATAGCGGCCCCGAAATCCCCGAAGGCACGGAGATGGTGCAGACGACTATGCGCGAGGCGCTGCGCGACGCCATGGCCGAGGAAATGCGCCGCGACGATGCCGTGTTCGTCATGGGCGAGGAGGTCGCGGAATACCAGGGCGCGTATAAGATCACGCAAGGGCTGCTCGGCGAGTTCGGCCCGAGCCGCGTGATCGACACGCCCATCACCGAGGCGGGCTTCGCCGGCTTGGGCATCGGCGCGGCTTTCGCGGGTCTGCGCCCCATCGTCGAGTTCATGACCTTCAATTTCGCGATGCAGGCCATCGACCATATCGTGAACTCGGCGGCCAAGACGCTCTACATGTCCGGCGGGCAGATGAGCTGCCCCATCGTGTTCCGGGGGCCGAACGGGGCCGCGGCGCGCGTGGCGGCCCAGCACAGCCAGGAATATTCCGCCTGGTACGCGCATGTGCCGGGGCTCAAGGTGGTGGCGCCCTCGACCGCCGCCGACGCCAAGGGCCTGCTCAAGGCCGCGATCCGCGACCCGAACCCGGTCGTGTTCCTGGAGAACGAGATTCTCTACGGCGTGGCGGGGCCTGTGCCGAAACTCGACGATTTCGTCATCCCCATCGGCAAGGCGAAGGTAGCGCGGCCGGGCAAGGACGTGACCATCGTTTCGTGGTCGCGCGGCATGGTCTACGCGCTCGACGCCGCCAAACAACTCGAAGCGGAGGGCATCGAGGCCGAGGTGATCGACCTGCGCACGCTGCGCCCGCTCGACATGGAAACGGTGCTGGCCTCGGTGCGCAAGACCAACCGCATCGTGACCGTGGAGGAGGCGTGGCCCGTCTGCTCGCTGGGCTCGGAGATCTGCGCGCGCGTGACGGCCGAGGCGTTCGACTATCTCGACGCGCCGCCCACCAAGGTCTCGGGCGCCGATGTGCCCATGCCTTACGCCGCCAACCTCGAAAAGCTGGCGCTGCCCGGCGCGCCCGAGGTCGTGGCCGCCGTCAAGGCTGTACTCTACAGGAGTTAGCTGCTTATATGCCGCTGGTTCTTTGTAGGGGGCAAGACATGACCGAAGCCGAAATACTGTCCAACGCGATCCAGGCCGCGCAGGCCACGGCGGCGATATTCTCGCTGTTCCTCACCATCGTCTCGGCCTACATCGCCGCGCTCTATTTCTTCCTGAACCGCGCGCCGTGCTTGCGGACGATGGCTTACGTTCTGCTCAGCATTGCGTTCGTGGCGCTCGGCGCGCTTGCGGTGAACATGCAATATCTTGGCGAGGGACTGCACACCGCCTGGCTGAAACTGCCGCAAAAAGCGACGGGCATGGAGGTGCTTGGGCCGCCCATCGTCGTGCGCTCGCTGTTCCTGGATGGGCGCGAGGCCGCCTACTGGGCCTCATGGGCTTTGGGCGGCGTCGTCTATCTCGCGCTCACCTATCTCACCTTCGTTTACCGCTGGCCGCAGCGCGCGCCGCAGCCGTAAGGACCGACACATGCCGACACCCATCCTCATGCCAGCACTTTCGCCCACCATGGAGCAAGGCAAGCTTGCGAAATGGCTGAAGAAAGAAGGCGATAAGGTTTCGTCTGGCGACGCGATCGCCGAGATCGAGACCGACAAGGCGACCATGGAGGTCGAGGCGGTGGACGAGGGTACGCTCGGCCGGATCGTGGTGCCGGAGGGTACGGAGGGCGTGGCGGTGAATACGCCCATCGCGATTTTGCTGGAGGAAGGGGAGGATGCTTCGGTTCTTATGCAAGGGAATCTCCCCTCACCCCAGCCCTCTCCCCATGGGAGAGGGAGTCCGGCCGTGCCCGTTGAGAAGGCGTCCCCTCTCCCAGGGGGAGAGGGACAGGGTGAGGGGAGATTTCCTCAGAGCAAGATCGACGGCCACGCCCGCATCTTCGCCTCGCCCTTGGCGCGCAGGCTTGCGGCCCAGGCCGGCATCGACCTGTCGCTGGTGAAGGGCTCTGGCCCGAATGGCCGCATCGTGAAGCACGATGTCGGCGAGGCCCAGCGCGCGGGCGTCCCGAAGCGGCCCGAGGCGGCTGCGGCGGCACAGCAGAACGGGGCGCAGGCCTTGGTGCCGTCGCGCGCCTTCCCGGCGGCGATACCCGACGATCAGATTTTCGCCATCTACGAGAAAGGCAGCTACGAACTCCGGCCGCTCGACAATATGCGCAAGACCATCGCGCTGCGTCTCACCCAGGCGGCGGCCACGATCCCGCATTTCCGGCTCAACGTGGACTGCGAGATCGATGCGCTGCTGGATGCGCGCGAGCGGCTCAACGCGCGCTCGCCCAAGGAAGGGCCGGGCGCGTACAAGCTCTCCGTAAACGACTTCATCGTCAAGGCGATGGGGCTGGCGCTGCAGCGCGTGCCGGACGCGAACGCAACCTTCACCGAGCGCGGGATCCTGATCCATAAATGCTCGGATGTCGGCGTCGCGGTTGCGGTCGACGGCGGGCTGTTCACGCCGGTGATCCGCGGCGTGGAGCACAAGACGCTCGCGCAAATC
This sequence comes from Hyphomicrobiales bacterium, assembly GCA_003153975.1. Taxonomy (GTDB): domain Bacteria; phylum Pseudomonadota; class Alphaproteobacteria; order Rhizobiales; family Rhodomicrobiaceae; genus Rhodomicrobium. The sequence continues at coordinate 3,626 of PMBZ01000095.1, read as the reverse complement.
TCATGCGAAGTGAAGGACCTGGCCGGGCGCGCGCGCCGCCGCCGCCTGGCGCCGCACGAATATCTGGGCGGCACCACGGCCATCTCGAACCTCGGCATGCTCGGCATCGACAGTTTCGACGCCGTCATCAACCCGCCGCACGCCACCATCCTGGCCGTGGGCCGGGGCGCGCAGCGCGCCATCGTGAAGGATGGCAAGATCGGCGTGGCGACCATGATGAGCTGCACGCTCTCCTGCGATCACCGCGCGGTCGACGGCGCGCTTGGCGCGCACCTGCTGGCCGCGTTCAAGGGCTTCATCGAGGAGCCCATCACCATGCTGCTTTGAATCTGGACGCTGCGCCAGAAGCCTGCTGCCGATCCCGCGATCGTTCCGCCATAAGCCGTTGAGGAGTTTGCCATGTACGCCGTCATCCTCCGTTACAAAGTCCCCCTGGCCGAAATCGAAAAGCATATCGAGGCGCACCGTGCCTGGCTGCGGGAACACTATGCCGCGGGGCATTTTCTCCTCTCGGGGCCGCTGCGGCCACGGGTTGGCGGGTTCATCCTGGCCGCCGCCATGGACCGGGGAAAGCTGGATGAAATCCTGCGCGGAGATGCTTTTCAAGTGGCCGGCGCCGCCGATTACGAGGTGATCGATATCGCGGCGACCACCACCTGCGAGCGGCTGGCCTTCCTGACCGAAACCCCTTAGCCGCCATGACGGATAACAACGCCGCACGGGCCAACCAGCGGTTAAAGGGTGCGGCTGCCGGCGGGATGGCACTGGAGCGAGCTAGGAAACGCCGGATTTCCGCTACCGATTGCTGGTATTCTTCTTGACCTGCATCCTGCAGTAGTCACACCAATCGAACATCGCATTGCAACAGATCGAGGGACAGGCGTGGCGGAAGCATTCGATGTCGCAGTGATAGGGGCGGGGCCGGGCGGCTATGTCGCGGCGATCCGCGCAGGCCAGCTCGGGCTTAAGACGGCCGTGATCGAGCGGGAGCATCTGGGCGGCGTGTGCCTGAACTGGGGCTGCATCCCCACCAAGGCGCTGTTGCGCACCGCCGAGGTGCTGCGGCTTATGCGGCACGCGGACGAGTTCGGACTCACGGCGAAGGACGTTGGCTTCGACCTCGCCAAGATCGTGGGCCGCTCGCGGAAAGTGGCGGAGAAGCTGTCGGGCGGCGTCGCCTACCTGCTCAAGAAGCACAAGGTGGCCGTGATTTCCGGCGCCGCGCGGCTCAAGGGCAAGGGCGCGATCGCGGTCACGGGCAAGGACGGCAAGCCGCTCGCCGATGTCGAAGCCAAACACATCGTTATCGCAACGGGTGCACGGGCGCGGACGCTGCCGGACCTGGAGCCGGACGGCAAGCTCATCTGGACGGCCAAGGAGGCCATGATCCCCGATATCACGCCGGAGTCGCTCCTGGTCGTGGGCTCGGGCGCCATCGGCATCGAGTTCGCAAGCTTTTACAACGCGCTTGGCGTGAAGGTGACGGTCGTCGAGATCCTGGACCGCATCCTGCCGGTGGAGGACGAGGAGGTTTCGGCCTTCGCGCGGAAGTCGTTCGAAAAGCAGGGAATCAAAATCCACACGGGCGCGAAGGTTGCCGGGCTGGAAAAGAACGCGGATAGCGTCACGGCCACTATCGCGCTGAACGATTTGAAGAAGGAAACGCAGGAGTTCAGCCGCGTGATCCTTGCCGTGGGCATCGTGGGCAATGTCGAGAACCTGGGCCTGGAAGAGCAGGGCGTAAAGATCGAGAAGTCGCACATCGTTATCGACGAATTCTGCCGCACGGCCGCACCCGGCATCTACGCCATCGGCGACGTGGCAGGCCCCCCCTGGCTCGCGCACAAGGCCAGCCACGAAGGCATTCTCTGCGTCGAGAAGATCGCGGGCAAGACCGATGTGCATCCGCTGAATGTGAGGAACGTGCCGGGCTGCACCTATTCGCATCCGCAGGTGGCTTCCGTCGGGCTTACCGAGGCGGCGGCGAAGGCGAACGGCCGCGAGGTCAAGGTTGGCCGCTTCCCCTATCAGGGCAACGGCAAGGCCATNNGCCAAGACGCTGGAAACCACCGAGGCCGAGTTGATGCAGGCGATCTTCCCGCATCCGACGCTGTCGGAGATGATGGGCGAAAGCGTGCTGGACGCTTACGGGCGTGTCATTCACATTTGACGCAGGGAGCAGATTGAATGAGGGCGTTGCGGCAGAACTTTTCCACGTCAGTGCGGCTGAGTTTAAGTGCACACATCGAATCCTGATCGTGCACTAGGCCGTCCTCCGATGTATAGGCGCGGGCGGGGTTTTCCGAAAGGCATCCAGGATAGGCTATTGCGTGATCGCACCAATATTCAGGAGCGATTGGTTGAAATAAGACATCGGGCGAGATATCTCCTGTTAAAGTCATGGATTGACGGAAGGGTTTGCCCCAAACTCTTAGCTGCCGGTTGAACGCCAATTGGCGAAGCACGTTTACTGCCTCAGAAATCGCCGACCTGGATGAATGTTCTTCGAGTAAGGAAACATCTTCTTGTCTTTTCGGCCACGAGTGGTGGATTACATAATAGATTGCGTGTTGAAACCAGGCATCCCTTTCGGAGCCGACGTCAGCGCTAGATTCCCACCGCCGAAAGTCACCTTCGAATAGCGCAACGATGACAACGGAGAGGATGATGATCACCCACCAGAACCAAGGCACCCAGCCGGTTGTGCGCGTTATCAAATCAAACAGTCGCGGCATCTTTTCAGCCTGCGCCTTTGATATCAACTGAGCGCCAAAGAGATCGTATAAGCTAACGAGCGTTAGGAATAGGAGGACGACCCGGACCCATCCCCTCTCGAAATACACTTTTCCAAATAGAAACCGGTTCCTGGCGGCTCGAATCATTGTGATTTCCATTTGCAAGCCGAGTGCGCGATGGGAACCATATGGGAATCTATCTATCGAATGTCATTCCTTTCGGTTGCGCAAAGTTGGGGGAAAAGGCGAAAGGCGGATACTGGAGTTGCGAAGGCCCTTTGCAGTCGGCTAGCACAACAATATGTTGCCGGAAGGTAGGTTGCAGGATTCATGACAACTCTTATCGATAAGCGCGAAGACGGCGGGGTGCGGCATCCCGAGAAGGCGGGGCGGCCGGATACGCCCGTGCAGCGCAAGCCTGCGTGGATTCGCGTGAAGGCGCCCGGCTCGCGGGGCTATGCGGGCACGGCCAGCATCGTGCGCGAAAACCGGCTGCACACCGTCTGCGAGGAGGCCTCTTGCCCGAACATCGGCGAGTGCTGGGAAAAGCGCCACGCCACCATGATGATCATGGGCGACACCTGCACGCGCGCCTGCGCCTTCTGCAATGTGAAGACCGGGCTGCCGGGGCCGCTCGACGAAGCCGAGCCCACGCATGTGGCGCAGGCCGTTGCCACGCTGGGCCTCACGCATGTGGTCGTGACCTCGGTCGACCGCGACGACCTGCCCGATGGCGGCGCGGCGCACTTCGCCGCCACCATCCGCGCGATTCGGGCCGCGGCCCCCGCCACCACCATCGAGGTGCTGACGCCCGACTTCCTCAAGAAGGGCAACGGCCCGCTCGAAACGGTGATCGCGGCCAAGCCGGATGTGTTCAACCACAATCTCGAA
>PMBZ01000253.1 GCA_003153975.1 Hyphomicrobiales bacterium | reverse complement strand
CTACGCACAAGTTGAACAGAGCCTTCTGCTTAGAGGAAACCGAAGCGATAGGTCGTCCTTTTAACAATCTCTCAAACGCACTGAACCCAATAGCAAATAATCCACAAAAAGATCCGACAGTTTGGAGTGTTTGATACATTTATCGCCGCCCTGATGAATTCGTGCGGAGCCTTGCCGACATTGGAACGGCCGCGCCCCGGAACCTTTGACACCATCATAAGGTGATTCGGCTCTTTTGAATTCGACCCACAGCCTGCATTCCGGCTGGCGCGCCAAGGACGCACCTTCAAAGCTGACGGCATGCGTTAGCAAAACAACAAATGCTTGCTCAGACGCGGCGCTGCCACATTTCCGGATCGCGCGAAGAATGAAAGCACGCGATCATATAAATGCCATCGGACATGACGCGGAAAAGCAGGCTGTATGGGAACCGGCGCAGCTTGGCCCGCCGGACATCGGCACGGGCAAATGGAAACTGGCTGGGATGGTGTAAGACGCGGGCTATCTGGCGGTCGAGTTCATCACGAAAGGAAGCGGCGAGGGCCGGGCCTTCGCGCCTGTACCAGTCCTGAGCTTCGGCGATATCCTTGCGCGCGGCGGCGGTCAGCACCAGCCTTGGCGCAATCACCGCGCGCGTTCCTCAAGCTCGGCCTTGAAGTCTTCCCAACTCATGACGCCGGCCTTGTCGGCCTCGAAACTCGCCAAACGCCGGTCGAGTTCGGCGGCCTGGGCTGGTGTCAGCTGGGCATGCGCCCCGTCGATGCTATCCCATAAGGCGGCGATGATCTCCAACCGCTCGGCGGCGGGAAGCGCAAGCGCATTCTCTATAAGATCGTTGTGAGACATGTACCAAGAATAGGCGCAGCGCTTCTCATGGTCAATCCTATCCGGTGGGCCGGCCAGGGCAATCGGGTGAAAATGATGTTGACATGAGTGCGTGATTCGCAGCCGCCGCAAATTGGTGTTTCCCTGCCGCGAAGGACGCCCGCCCAGCTCCGTACACGTCTCCCAGGTTGCAGAGGTTGCACTGAATTCCATCACCGCGAGTCGAGCCGCCGCGTTCGCCCACGTTCAATTCAGGCAGGTTTAGCTTTCGTTCCTTCACCCGATTCCCCTGGTGGGCCGGCTTGACGCGGGAGCCGGCAGGTCCGGTCCCGAAGCTTCAGCGGTCTACATATGCTCATTCCGGGTATTTCTGGAATCGACCCTGTGCGGGAGAGCAAGCTAAGGTTTGGCTGCAGACACACGATACAGCCGGACAAAGTCCTTTGGCGTAGCCATGAAACTCAGCTTAGAGTGGCTCTGCCCCCAGCGATACCGCTGCTGGGGACGCGACCGATTATGTGCGGGACGTTTCGCTAGAACCTGCTGCACGCGGGGGCAAGTTCTTGGCGATACCCACGCCAAGACTTTCCGCGAGCGGTTCAACTTCCCTGCCGCACTTCCCCGCTAAGGCGCGGGGGCGAACGGAGCGGCCCCTAGAACTTGCGGGCGACTACGAATTCGGCTGCCTCAGCCAATACACCGTCGCGCGGCTTGAAGGGAGCAAGCGCTGCCAGCGCCTCCTGCTTCAGCTCATCGAGCTTCACGCGCGCGGCCTCGACGCCGAACAGCGAGACGAGCGTGCCCTTGCCGGCCTCGGTGTCCTTGCCTGTCGCCTTGCCGACAAGCGCTGCATCGCCTTCCACATCGAGCAGGTCGTCTGCGAGCTGGAAGGCCGCGCCCAACGCATCGCCATAGGCGCGCAGCGCCGCGATGTTTGCCGCCGAGGCCTCGCCCAGTATGCCGCCGGCCACGCAGCCGAACGTGATGAGCGCGCCGGTCTTCATCGCTTGCAGGAGGCGGATTTCGGCCTCGCCGAGCGTCTTGCCGGGCGCTTCGAGGTCGTACATCTGGCCGCCGGCCATGCCGGAAACGCCGCTCGCCCGCGCCAGCGCAAGCGCCAGATCGGCCCGCACGGCTGGGTTGGGGTGCGTGTCAGGCGAGGCGAGGATCTCGAAGGCGAGCGTCAAAAGCCCGTCGCCGGCCAGGATCGCGGTCGCCTCGTCGAAGGCCTTGTGCACCGTGGGCCGGCCGCGCCGCAAGTCGTCGTTATCCATCGCGGGCAGGTCGTCGTGGACCAGCGAATAGCAGTGCACGCATTCAAGCGCCGCCGCCGCGTTCAGCGCCCCCTCCACGGCCACGCCGAACAGCGCGGCACTCTCGATCACGAGGAACGGCCGCACCCGCTTGCCGCCGCCAAGCGAGCCATAGCGCATGGCTTCGAGCAGGCGCGGGGCCGCGGGGCCAACGCGCTGCGGCGTCAACCATTCGTCAAGATGGCGTTCGAGACGGCTTGCATGGGCTTCCAGTCGTTCGGTAAAGATCATGGCGGATGGATTAGTCTTTTGTGGCCGGAACAAATTTGCGCCCGCACCATGGACCAAGTGTGTTTCAGGCTCAAGCGAGTTTTGCGAGCGCGCCATGACGGAAGCAACAGGCGGCATTCCTGAGCCGGAAGGGGGGGCACGGCCGCGCCTCACCCTGGGCCGCGTGCTGCGCTGGGCCGGCTATGCCGTGATCGTCCTCTTCTTCCTGCCCTATTACCTCACCTGCCTTTATATCCTCGCCGACCCGCCCATCTCGGCCTTCATGCTGCGCCAGGCGCTCGCGGGCCGTAGCGTCGAATACGAATGGCGCGATCTCGATAAAATCTCGCCGAAGCTCGTCCGGCAGGTGATCGCTTCCGAGGACGGGCGCTATTGCAAGCATCGCGGCGTGGACTGGCGCGCGCTCGACACCGCCGCCGATGCCTTCGCGGAAGGCCATGCAAAGGGCGGGGGCAGCACGATCGCGATGCAGGCCGCGAAAAACCTGTTCCTGTGGAACCGCCCCGCCTTCTTGCGCAAGCCCTTGGAACTGCCGCTCGCCATGTACATGGACTTCGTGCTGGGCAAGGAGCGGCTGATGGAAATCTACCTCAACATCGTGGAATGGGCGCCGGGCGTTTACGGCGCCGAGGCCGCCGCGCAGCACCATTTCGGCAAGTCCGCGGCTGAACTCGACCGGCAGGAGGCGGCGCAGCTCGCGGCAGCCCTGCCGAACCCGAAGCGCCGTAACGCCGGCCGGCCGGGCCCGCGCGTGTTTGCGCTGGCGGAACGGCTGCGCGCCAGGGCCACGCGCGAGCGCGGCGCCGCCAATTGCGTGCTGGGCGGCAGCGCCGGCGATAGCGAGGACGAAGGCGACGAAGAGGGCGGCTGGTTTTTCAATTAATGTTCCCGGTTACCCCAGCGTTTCCGCCGCGCCTGCAACCGGCGCGAGAATTGCGTGGATAGGCCGGGTGGAATTGCAACCGGCGGTTGCATCCTCCGGCTGCATCCGGCACAGCAGTTCTGGGAGCAGATGTTCCGGAATGTGAGTTGCCGCCGTTGCGGGCGAAGCGAAGCAATCCAGAGGTAAGCCTCCGACGCAGCGATGGATCGCGGCGGCGGCTAAAGGCTGCCTCGCGATGACGCTTGGCGGCTATTCGCGGAACCTGCTCCAGTTTCGATTGAGGGATAGGCAAAGCATGCACTCTTCATCGCGTTTTCGCGGCGGCCCCGGCAGGGGCCTGGCGAGGTGGTGGCGCAGCTATGTAGTAGATGAGTGCGCGGACGAGCGTGCGCTCCGCATCCGGCGGGAGCGCATCGCCCGGATCAAGCAGGACGTGGAATTGCTTGAGGCCATGCGCGTATGGGAAGCCTGGCGCGACGCGGACAAAACCAGCTCCCCCTCCACGCCTGGGCGCGAGCAGGCCGCCTGACGTTGCGGGCGCTATAAGCTGACGCAACCTATGAAGGACCGGGTACTTTGCGATGGCGGCAACGCAACCCGTATTGTTCAGGTGAAGGTGTATTGAATATTTTAACGCCTGGTCCGGATACCGGCCGTATCTTGACCCTGGGCTTGCGGGTACCAATTCTTGGTTCGATAGGACACAGCCATGGCGATTACGGCTGCCTCTGCCGGTGCGGTGACGAGAGTGGAGATCGCATCTTACAAGAGCCTGACGCATTCCGGCCGTGAAAGAACGGCACGTGCGGCCATTGCCGCTGCCTACCGGACGCCGGAGCCGGTTTGCGTGCCGCCACTGATCGAAGAAGCGCGCTTCGATCCAGCCGCATCGGCGGGTATCCAGCAACTCGCGGCGGCGCTGATCGCCAAGGTCCGTGGCGGCCGCACACACATGTTCAGCGTCGAAGCGCTGATGAAGGAATTCTCGCTTTCGAGCCCGGAAGGCATCGCGCTGATGTGTCTCGCCGAGTCGCTTCTGCGCATCCCCGACGCGCGCACCCGCGACCTCCTCATCCGCGACAAGCTCAGCGGTGGCGATTGGGGGGCGCATGTGGGCGCGAGCCCTTCCTGGTTCGTCAATGCCTCCGCCTGGGGCCTGCTCGTCACGGGCAAACTCGTCGCAACCCATAGCGAGCCCGGCATGGCGGCGGCGCTTGGCCGCGCGCTGACCCTTGGCGGCGAGCCGGTGATCCGGCAAGCCATGGATCTCTCGATGCGCATGCTCGGCCGGCAATTCGTGACCGGCCAGACCATCGAGGAGGCCCTGCATCACGCCCAGCCCTTCGAGGCGCGCGGCTTTTTCTACTCGTTCGACATGCTGGGCGAGGCGGCGGTAACGGAGGAGGACGCCGAGCGCTACGTGGACGCTTATGCACATGCGATTGCGGCTATTGGCGCATCCAGGCAAGGAAATACGATCTACGATTCCCCCGGCATCTCGGTGAAACTGTCGGCGCTGCATCCGCGCTACAGCTACATGAAGGCAGACCGGGTCTGGGAGGAGCTATATCCACGGCTCCAGCACCTTGCCGTGCTCGCGAGCGGCTACGGCATCGGCTTCAATATCGACGCGGAGGAGACGGACCGGCTGGAGCTTTCGCTCGATCTCCTGGAAGCGCTTGCTGCCGATCCGGCGCTCAATAGCTGGCAGGGGCTCGGCTTCGTGGTGCAAGCCTATCAGAAGCGCGCACCCGCCCTGGTGGACCATCTCATCCAACTCGCGGAGAGCGCCAAGCGGCGGCTGATGATCCGGCTCGTCAAGGGCGCCTATTGGGACAGCGAGATCAAGCGTGCACAGGTTGACGGGCTTGAGGGCTATCCGGTCTTCACGCACAAAGCCTATACGGATGTGTGCTACCTCGCCTGCGCCAAGCGGCTGCTCGCCCGCCGCGACGCCGTTTTCCCGCAATTCGCAACCCACAACGCGCACACGCTTTCCGCCGTCCATCACATGGCCGGGCCGGAGTTCCACACCGGCGATTACGAGTTTCAGTGCCTGCATGGCATGGGCGAGACGCTTTACAGCCATGTCGTTGGCAAAGGCAATCTAGGCCGGCCTTGCCGCATCTACGCGCCCGTGGGCACGCATGAGACGCTGCTCGCCTATCTCGTGCGCAGGCTTCTGGAGAATGGCGCCAACTCCTCCTTCGTCCATCAACTGGCCGACGAGAAAACCCCCATCGAGGATCTCGCCGCCGATCCAGCCGCCGAGGCAGCCAAATACGGCGGCGAGCCGCATCCGGCCATCGTGCTGCCGCGGGATTTGTTCGGCGCGGAACGCGGGAATTCGAAGGGGGTGGACCTTTCCGATGCCCGGGCTCGCGAGAAGCTTGAGCGCCTCATCGAAGAAAGTCAGGTGGAGGAGCTGGAGGCTGCGCCGGTCATCGCAGCCCCCATTGTGCAGGGCGCCGCCCAAAGGCAGATCGCCAATCCAGCAAACCACGCGGATATCGTGGGCTACGTCTCGGATGCCACCGCGCTTGGCGTCGAAGATGCAATGGCTTCAGCGGCCGCTTCCGCTCCCAAATGGGCGCAAACCGCGCCGGCAGAGCGCGCCGCAATTCTGGATCGGATCGCGGACCTGCTGGAGCAGGCGATGGAGCGGCTGTGCCTGCTCGTTGTGCGCGAAGCCGGCAGAACCATCCCCAACGCCATTTCGGAAGTGCGCGAGGCCGCCGATTTCTGCCGCTATTACGCGGCCCAGGCCCGCAGCCTGCCCCCTGGCCATAAGCCCCTGGGCCCGGCAGTCTGCATCAGCCCGTGGAATTTCCCGCTTGCGATTTTCACGGGCCAGATCGCGGCGGCGCTGGCGGCAGGCAATCCGGTGCTCGCCAAGCCCGCAGAGCAGACGCCGCTGACCGCCGCCGAAGCTGTGCGGCTTCTGCACAATGCGGGCATCCCCCGCGATGTCTTGCAGCTTCTGCCGGGAGCGGGAGAGATTGGCGCGGCGCTCGTTGCCGATCCGGGCACCAAGGCCGTGCTGTTTACGGGCTCGACGGAGGTTGCGCGCCACATTCAGCGCGCGCTCGCCCGGCGCGGCAACGTGCCCCTGATCGCCGAAACCGGCGGCCAGAACGCCATGATCGTGGACTCCTCCGCGCTGCCGGAGCAGGTTGTTGGCGACGTACTGGCCTCCGCATTCGACTCGGCGGGCCAGCGCTGCTCGGCGCTCCGCATTCTTTGCCTGCAGGACAACATCGCAGATCGCATCATCGCCATGCTCAAGGGCGCGATGGCGGAACTTGCCGTTGGCGATCCGGCAAAGCTCGAAACCGACATCGGGCCAGTGATCGATGCCGAAGCTCAGGCTGGGCTCAAGTCCTACCTCGATGCGCACAAGGCGCAAATCCTGTATCAAGCGCCGCTCCCCGCCGAGTGCGCTGCCGGCACCTTCATCGCGCCAACGCTTCTCGAAATTGGCTCCATCGGCGAGCTGAAGCGCGAGGTTTTCGGTCCTATCCTGCATGTGCTCCGGTTCAAGCAAAGCGAGCTGCCGCGCCTGATCGCCGGGATCAACGCCACCGGCTATGGCCTCACCCTGGGCATCCACTCGCGTATCGACGAAACCATCGATTTCGTGGCCGCCCGCGCGAATGCCGGCAACATCTATGTAAACCGCAACATGATCGGCGCCGTGGTGGGCGTTCAGCCTTTCGGCGGCGAAGGGCTGTCGGGAACCGGCCCCAAGGCGGGCGGCCCACTGACACTGCACCGCCTGCTGCGCAAGGCGCCGGCGTTAAAGCTCCAGGGCAAGCGGGACGAGACTCGCCTCGATGCCTTGCGGACGTTCAAGGCGTGGGCCGGAGATGGAGCGTGCGGCCTCCTGAAATCCGGCGAGCGCGCCAAGCTCCGCGAGTTCCTCAAGCTCTATCTCGAAACCTCGCCCGTGGGCCAGGAACTGCACCTGCGCGGCCCCGTGGGTGAAGAGAACCGGCTGCTTATCCTGCCGCGCGGGCAGGTGCTGGGGGTCGCAGGCACGGTGTTCGAGGCCCTGCATCAATGCGGTGCCGCGCTTGCCACCGGAAACCGCCTCGTCTTAACCGGCGCGGAAGGCCTGGCGTCGCTGGGTAAGCTTCTGCCAGCCTTGCTGCAGCCGCAAATCGAATTCGCGAGCGATTGGGAGAAGGCCGCCTTCGGTGCCGTTCTTCTTTCCGATCCGGCAAAAATTGCGGAGATTGCGCATGCGCTTGCCGCGCGGCCCGGACCCATCGTACAGATCGTCAGCGGCGAGCCCGAGTACCGCCTGGAACGGCTGGTCAAGGAGAAGTGCGTCTCGATCAACACCGCAGCCGCTGGCGGCAATGCCAGCCTCATGACCATCGGCAGGTGACGCGAATCCGGTTGGGGCGCATCGGAGCGGGCTGCCAAACGGAGGATTTCGAATGGCCTATGTCATGGTCGATATCGAGGCTGACGGGCCAATACCGGGCGATTACAGCATGATCTGCTTTGGCGCGGTGCTGGTGGAGGAAGAACTTAGGCGGACCTTCCATGCGCGCCTCAAGCCGGTCTCGGAGAAATGGGTGCCCGAAGCGCTGGCCGTCTCAGGCTTCACGCGCGAGGAGACTTTGGCCTTTGACGATCCGAAGGCGGCGATGGAGCGTTTCGCTGCGTGGCTCACGGAAAACGTGAAGGGCAGGCCGGTTTTCATCAGCGACAACAACGGCTTCGACTGGCAATTCATCAATTGGTATTTTTGGCATTTCACCGGCGGCAATCCGTTCGGCCATTCCAGCGCAAATCTCGGATCGCTTTACAAAGGCATGGTCAAGAACATGTCCCAGAACTTCAAGCATTTGCGCAAGGCCAAGCATACGCATAACCCAGTGGACGACGCGATGGGAAATGCCGAGGCGCTGCTTGAAATGAAGCGCCTCGGATTGAAAATCGGGTTATAGGCGGAACGCGCCTCCGGGTGTTTTCGCGATGACCTTGCCCGGCGCCAGGCGGACAGCGATTCCCATCAGCGCGCTTATTGGCTTCGCGGTATAGGGTGCGTCGAGTTTGATCAAAATGACGGCTGAAACCTCCAAGACCCATACTCTCACGGTCGATTGGGACTTGCTTCGGGGCGGCGAAAACGCTATCTCTGCCACCGGGCGGCGTTTGCCGCCTTTTTGCATGCCCGTGACGGCATTTGCCGTCTGTCGGCAGGTTTCCTGCAAAGGAGGGCGTGCTCCACCCCATCCATTTTGGAGCACTTCAAGATGACAAAGCGCATCAGCGCCAAGCATAAAATCGACCGCCGCCTGGGCGAAAACCTTTGGGGCCGCCCGAAGAGCCCGTTCAACAAGCGCGAGTATGGCCCCGGCCAGCACGGCCAGCGGCGCCGCGGCAAGACCTCGGACTTCGGCACCCAGCTCAAGGCCAAGCAAAAGCTGAAGGGCTATTACGCCAACATCACCGAACGTCAGTTCCGCCGCATCTATGACGAGGCGACGAGGCTTCGCGGGGACACGTCGGAGAACCTGATCTCGCTCCTGGAGCGCCGCCTCGACGCGCTGATCTACCGCGCGAAATTCGTGCCGACCCCATTTGCCGCGCGCCAGTTCATCAGCCACGGCCATGTGACCGTGAACGGCCGGCGCGTGAACATTCCAAGCTACCGCCTGCGGCAGGGCGACACAGTTGAGGTGCGCGAGAAGTCACGCGGGCTCGTCCTGGTGCTCGAAGCGGTGCAGAGCACCGAGCGCGATGTACCGGATTACGTCGAGGCCGACCACAGCAAGATGACCGCGCGTCTGGCTCGCATCCCGCAGCTCTCCGACGTGCCCTATCCGGTCATGATGGAGCCGAATCTCGTCGTCGAGTTCTATTCACGCTAATGTCAAGCGGGCATTTCGGCGGGAGTGGCTTTTTGCCGCTTTGGCCGAAATGTCCGCTTGTGGACGGCTTTTGCTTGCGCTAGTAGCGATTCAAACCGAACGCCTGCTTTTCTGCGGAGACTATCATGACATACGCCGTTCTGGATGCCTGCATCAAATGCAAATACACCGATTGCGTTGAGGTGTGCCCCGTGGACTGCTTCTACGAGGGCGAGAACATGCTGGTCATCCATCCCGATGAATGTATCGACTGCGGCGTGTGCGAGCCCGAGTGCCCCGCAGACGCGATCAAACCGGACACCGAGCCTGGGCTTGAGAAGTGGCTTGAGCTGAACCGGCAATATTCGGAGCAGTGGCCGAATATTACGGTCAAGAAAGATGCGATGCCCGACGCGGACAAGTTCGCGAAGGAACTTGGCAAGCTTGAGAAGTATTTCTCGCCGAATCCCGGCAGCGGCGACTGATTTCCAGGCCGGTTGCACCGCCAGCAACCGCGATCCAGAATACACCGAAAGCGTCAGACGGGGCGAGCTTCGACCAACCAGATCGCGGCGGATAAGGCAACGGTTCCGCCGCGCTCGTAGGGCCGGAGCGCCGTCTCGATTTTCGCGCGGGCGGCGGCGATCAGCTCTCCGGGCTGCTTGCGTAAGAGGGCTGCGGCCGCGCCGATAGTCATCGCCTGCTGAACGGCCGCTTCCACGCCGCATCCCGCCGCGACATCGAGCACCGGATCGGCTGGTAAAATCGCCGGTTCGCTGAAGCCCGCCGCGGTGAGGATGCGCCTGATCCGTTCAGGATCGGCAAAGGAAAATGGACCGGGCACTTCCGGCCCCAAGGGAGGCTCGGCAGGCACGCCCGCGCTCATCGCTGCCTCAAGCGGCACCCGCGTCCACTCATTATCCTCAACCGCGCGCCAGGCCGCGAACAGAAGGCGGCCGCCGGGTTTGATGGCCTTGCGGATGTTGGCGAATGCCGCCACCGGGTCCCCGAAAAACATCACGCCGAACCGCGAAATCGCCAGATCCGCGAATTGTTCGAAAGGATGGGCGCCGGCATCGGCTTCCAGAATTTCCGCCTGGGGAAAGCTGGCAAGGCGGGTTCTCGCAAGGGCGAGCATCTGCTGGGAAACGTCCACGCCGGCCACCCGTCCGGAACTGCCAACGGACTTGGCGATCTCAATCAGCGTTTCGCCGCAGCCGCAGCCAATGTCGAGCACACCCATTCCAGGCCGTAAATCCGCGCGGGCGAGCAGAGCCTGCTGCACCGGCTTCATCATCCGGTCCGTATGCTCCGCCGCGGCAACCCAACGGTCGCCGCCCACACTGTTCCAGTAGGCGATTTGCACCTCGTTCCGGCTGGCCGCGCTTTTCATATCGCTCACTCGAAAATAGCTGACGCTCAAGCTCAGCTATTACACCGGAAACGTCCTCCAGGGAATGCCGAAGACATCGTCCTGAGGCCGGCAATGATCCGATAGGACAAAGATCGGGCAGGGGCGGCGCTATTCCCGCATGGTCAGCGTGCCGCCATTCAGCTCAAAACCTGAAAGCTGCCGGATGAAGCTCATGCCGAGCAGATTCTGTGTCATCCGCCCCGGCTCCGCCACCACAGCCTGCACTCCCTTAACCGCAATTTCGCCGATGCGGATCTCGGCAATCTCGATGGAGGCGACGCGGGCGACGCCGTTCGCGGTCGTCGAGCGGCCGGTGAAGCGCAGATTTTGCGTAAGCCCAAGCTTTTGCGCGGCCTCGTAGCTCAGCGCCACATAGGTTGCGCCCGTATCCGTCATGAACTCGACCGGCTGGCCGTTGATCTCGGCGATGGCCTGGAAATGCCCATAGGTATTGGCGTTCAGAACGACCGTCTTGCGCGCGGGCGGGGTCTTGCCCTGGGCGGCGGCGATGGTGCCACGGAAGGGCGGTGTGACGGCGGCAACGCGGGTGTCGAACTGAGGCACGGCAGCCGCACCGAAGTCGAAGCCGAGCACGCGAACGTAACCGCCCTGGATGGCGGCATGCTGAATGCGGTCGTAAAACGGCTCGAAGAAATGAAAGGTGAGGATTCCGCCCGTAATCGCGGTGGTCCAGACCATGAGTTCCTTCAGAACCGTATGCCCGAGAGATTGGCTTGCCATGAAAGTTTCCGCCGTCCTTGGTCCCTGTGCCGTGGCTGGATGCGGTGCGCCAAATTCTCTAGCTCCGCATAACCAGTTGATTCCCTGAGAACTCATATGAATGCAAACGGCTTAAGAAACTCATACCAAGAAGGCTCTGATGCAAGGCACCTGGCCTGGTCACAAGCGCATCCACCCTTTCAAGCGTAAGCTCGCCCAGCGAAACCTTGTCGAGCCTGACGCGCGCGGCATAGGCCCGGCCGTTGGCGGTTTCCACCGGCACCGTATAGTTGAGTGTATTGATCTCGATCCCGGCCCGGCGTGCATCCTCGGACTTGAGCACAACCGTAGAGGCGCCGGTGTCGACGATCATGTGCACGCTTCTGCTGTTGACCTTCGCCTTGACGATAAAATGCCCCTGGGTCTTCCTGACCTTGACGATTGCGCCGCGGCCGGCCGCCCCGGGCGAAACCGTCTGCACCGAGCCCGGCTGCAATTCCTCCACCACCCGGTCTCCGACGGCGCCAAGCTCGGCCCGGTAGGCGTAAACGCCAACAAGCACGATGCCGATGGCCGCCCAGATGCCCAAAGCCTTCAACGCTTGCCCGGTCTTGCCTGCCGCAAACCTCGCCGCGCCGGACATCAGGAAAATCAGAATGGAGAGCAGCGCGGCCAGCCGCATGAAGTCATGGCGCGGCAAGCCCGCGATCATGCCCGACTCGCCCGTCAGCACGTAAAGCACGGTACTTACAACCAGAAGTCCGATCGCTAGAAAGAACATGGCCGGCCCAACTTTCAACAAGTGCGCACAATATAGGCGGAAATCCCGTACAAGCCTAGCCGCCCTGCCTGGAAAGGTACGAATCGGGCGGCGAATCGGTTCATGATAGTGCACAAGGCTCACTCTTCCCGCCACTTTGTTCGCAACAGTATTCGCCGGAGCAAGCCTCTATGCGCTACCCGCCCCATTTGCTCGATGAGATCCGCAGCCGCCTGCCCGTGAGCCGGGTGGTGGAGCGCCGCGTGAAGCTCAAGCGCACGGGCCGCGAATATACCGGGCTCTCGCCGTTCAAGACCGAGCGCACACCATCCTTCACGGTCAACGACCAGAAGGGCTTCTATCACTGCTTTGCCAGCGGC
The DNA here is from genome assembly GCA_003153975.1 of Hyphomicrobiales bacterium. Lineage (GTDB taxonomy): Bacteria > Pseudomonadota > Alphaproteobacteria > Rhizobiales > Rhodomicrobiaceae > Rhodomicrobium. Next base: position 2,420 of record PMBZ01000253.1, on the reverse strand, counting down.
GAGCACGGCGACATCTTTACCTTCGTCATGAAAACCGAGGGGTTGAGCTTTCCCGAAGCCATCGAGCGGCTGGCGGCGGAGGCTGGGGTTTCCTTGCCGCCGCCCGTGCCTGCCGATGAGGTGAAGGCATCGTATGAGGAGCGCCTGTTCAGCGCGATGGAGGAGGCCTGCCGCTTCTTCCAGTCCGCGTTTTCAAGCCGGGAAGGAACGGGGGCGCGGGACTATCTTGACCGCAGGGGCCTGCGCCCGGCCGACATCCAAACCTTCCGGCTGGGGTACGCCCCGGACAGCAAGACCGCCCTCAAAAGCCATTTGAACCAGCAGGGCTTCACGCTCGCCGAGATGCAGGAAGCCGGACTTCTGATCCATGGCGAGGACATCGCTGTGCCCTACGACCGCTTCCGGGGCCGCTTGATATTCCCGATCATGGATGCCAAGCGCCGCGTGATCGCCTTCGGCGGCAGGGCGCTCATGGAGGGCCAGCAGCCCAAATATCTGAACTCACCCGAGACCCCGCTCTTTCACAAGGGCCATGTGCTGTTCAACTTCGCCCCGGCGCGCGAGGCCGCGCGGGCGGGCAAGCCCGTTATCGTCGCCGAAGGCTATATGGATGTGATCGCGCTTACGCGGGCGGGCTTTCCGGGCGCGGTTGCCCCGCTCGGCACGGCGCTGACCACGGATCAGCTCCGCCTTTTGTGGGCGATGGTACCGATCCCCACACTCTGCTTCGACGGCGACACGGCTGGACAGAAGGCGGCGCACCGGGCGCTCGATCTGGGGATGCCCTATCTGGAACCGGGCCGCTCGCTGCAATTCGTGTTCCTGCCCGAGGGGCGCGACCCGGACGACATGGTGCGCGGCGGCGAAAGCGAGGCGCTGGTCAAGCTCGCAACACAGCCGCTTGCGCTGATCGACGTGCTTTGGGCGCGCGAGCAGGCCCGGCATCCGCTGGAAACACCCGAGCAGCGCGCGAGCTTCGAGGCCAGACTCATGGAGCTGGCCGGGCAGATTGAGCACAAGAACCTGAAATTCCACTACATTTCAGCGATCCGCGAACGCTTGCGCAATTCCGGCATGGCGCGCCGGCCTCCGGCAGGCGCACGGCAGCGGACCGGAAGCGGCGGCCCCCGCTCCGGCAGGCCCTCCTTCGCCACGGTCAGTGCCCGCACCGGCAGTCTTCTTTCCAGCAAGATCGTACAGGCTACCGCCCCCGTCACCGCGGCGCGGGAGTCCCTCATCGTTGGCGCGATCCTGAGCCATCCCTGGCTTCTCGACGACTTCCTGGAGGAAATCGCGCGCCTCCAATTCAACGATACCGATTGCCGCCGCCTGCGCGATGCCATATTAACGGTGCACCAGGCGGAAGAACATCTTGACAACGAAAAATTGTTAGAGCACCTCTCCCGTACGGGGCATGCCACTGAGCTTGAGCGTGTCCAGCGTGCAACTGCGCAAGGGGCGGGCGCGCATTTTGCACCTGATGCGAGCAGGGAGTTGGTGTTGGAAGGGTGGCATCATGTCATGATGCTTCATAGCAAAGCGGGCGTTCCACGCTCATTGCAGGAAGCAGAGAACGATTACCTTAGCGAGCCGACGGTCGAAAATTTCTCAAGGTTGCAGGCAATCGTGCAGCAGCACGAATTTGCTGTATCTTGATTTGCCCTTATCTATTGCGGCAGGGGAAAGCGTGCACCAAATATAGGGCCGGGCGCTTGGTGAGTGAATTTAGCTTCATGAGTAACGCGGTATTAAGTATGGCCACCTATAGGCTAGAGTGGTTCCGCGATCCGTATCGCATCCACCGGAGAGAGCAGCGCCTCGCCATCCTGGCGCCTCACGGGATTCATTGCTGCCTATAAGCTGGGCACGTAGGGGCGCGCCCCGGTCTTTCTGCTTTTTCTGGAGTGCATAATGGCCACAGCGACGACAAAAACCGAAGATCAAGAAACCGCCGCTCCGGAAAACACCGATAGCCCGGTTCTCGATCTTTTGGATGCCGCCGTAAAACGTCTCATAAAGGTTGCGAAGTCTCGCGGCTATGTCACCTATGACGAGCTGAACGAGGTTTTGCCGCCCGAAGAGGTATCGCCGGACCAGATCGAGGACATCATGACGATGTTCTCCGATCTTGGCGTGAACGTCGTCGACGCGGAGGAGGTAGAGGAAGCCGCAGCGGCCGAGCCGATCGACGAAGAGGAAGACGATAGGCCCTCCGCCTCGCAACTGCCGGTCAAGGCCGAGCGTTCCACCGAGGTCAGCGAGCGCACCGACGACCCCGTGCGCATGTACCTGCGCGAAATGGGTTCGGTCGAGCTTCTATCGCGCGAGGGTGAAATCGCCATCGCGAAGCGCATCGAGGCCGGCCGCGAGGCCATGATCGGCGGCCTGTGCGAAAGCCCGCTCACCTTCCAGGCCATCAT
>PMBZ01000113.1 GCA_003153975.1 Hyphomicrobiales bacterium | reverse complement strand
CGGCGCGGGGGAATTCCTTATGATCCATTCGCGGGTCTCGTGAATGTTCTGTCCCGTGCTGAGATCCATCACGTTGTCCGCGCCCCTGCGGATCGCCCACACCATCTTCTCCACTTCTTCCTCGACCGACGAACTCACGGCGGAGTTGCCGATATTGGCATTCACCTTGGTGAGGAAATTGCGGCCGATGATGACCGGCTCAAGCTCGGCGTGGTTGATGTTGGCGGGGATGATGGCGCGGCCGCGCGCGACCTCGCCGCGCACGAATTCCGGCGTGATGAACTCCGGGATGTCCGCGCCGAAGCTCTCGCCATCGGCCAGCGCCTCTTTCGCCCGTTCCAGCGCCACCACGCGGCCCAGATTCTCGCGGTGCGCGATATAGGCCATCTCCTCGGTGACGATGCCCGCGCGGGCGAGTTCGAGCTGGGTGACTCCATGGAGAGGGCGCAACCCCTCACCCTGTCCCTCTCCCACTGGGAGAGGGGACGCCGGCTCAACGGCTGCGAGCGAACTCCCTCTCCCAGAGGGAGAGGGCTGGGGTGAGGGGTTGCCACGATAGACTTTATACCGCAGTGGAAACTCACGCGCCGCATGCGCCTCGCCCACCAAGCCATTGTCCTCCGGCTTCACGTCGCGGCCTTCGTATTGCTCGGCCGCACGCGCCCGGACCCAAGGCTCGCGGATGCGTGCCAAGCCGGTGTTCACATCGATTTCCGGCGCCTCGTCCGTGTAAGGCCCGGACGTATCGTACACGCGGAAGGGCGGCTCGCCGCTCGACGGGTGCAGCGCGATCTCGCGGAACGGCGCCGAAACATCCGGAAAACCCGGCACCTCCGAATAAACCTTGCGCGAGCCAGGAAGCCCGCCCGTGGTCACTTGCACCGGCTTGACGGTTTTCGGATCGGTAGGCGCGTTCATCCCGGGTCTCCTTTAGTGCGTTCTAGGCTTGGTGGAAGATGACCTGTGCGCGCTTAAGTCTTGCTTGCGGCGACCATCCCTCCGCCGGTGCTAACCGGATCAGGTTCAACGGGTTGCCGCGCGGCTTGTTCCCTCGCCCGCCAGGGGCGCGAAACCTCAGCGCGATCTCAGCCGCATGCCCACGGCCCCCCAAGGTTTCCTTTATAGTGGGGCTGGAATGCAACGCTGGCAAGGTTCGATGTTCGAAACAGGCAAGAAAGCCACAGAAGCACCGCGATTCGCTGTGCACGCTTTGTTCGCCGATTGCGGTCGCTGCGCAGGGCGGGCATATTCACCGCAGCCTGATCGGGGGTAGGTGGACGAAATGATGAAGCGCTTTGCCTTAACTTGTACCACGGTGCTTGCTCTCGCGGGCTGCTCCGGGACGAATGTGGATCAACCAGTTGCCCAGGCCAACGCCGTGGACACATCGGCGATGCCTGAAACTGGCATTTTCGGGGTCACGGATGTCATCGTGACCGACCAGGGCGGCGACACGCTCAGGCTTGCCGCCGCGGCCACGAACAAGTTCACCTTCGACCAGCTATCGGCGGTTGTATGGTGCCGGGCGCGCGAGGAAGCCGTTTCCCGGAAATATGACGGCTGGTATCAGGACGGAATCCAGCAGATCTCGAACGGTCCCGACCAGCCGCAGACCGCGATTGCCACGGCGCACTACTTCAAGGGCAAGGCGCCCGCTGGCAAGAAGACGCTGAAGCACGACAAGAACCCCTGCAAGGACGTTCCGGCTGTCGCGAAGGCTAAGGTTTAGCGTTTCCCGATTGCCCCGATGTTTCCGTCGGCGCACTTGAGCACACCATTCGGCGCATCCGCAGGGTCATTTCCACGCGGGCGCCGGCATAAGAGCCGCCAGACGCCAGATTGCCGCATGATCCAAGCGCACACCCCCTCATCCTGTCCTTCTCCCAATGGGAGAAGAGCCCCCTGAATTGTCCGTAGCGGAGATTTCGGCGTTCCCTCTCCCACTGGGAGAGGGACAGGGTGAGGGGAGATTCGCCCCGTTCAAGGCACTATCGAGCGTTCACGGCAGACATCTCAACCCGTGCCTGTCTTGCGGTCCGCCGGAGCGCTGCCGCCATTTCCAGCAGCCTGGCCATCGAGCGCCTTTGCGACATAAAGCGTGACCGCATCCTTGAGCCAATCCACATCGCGCAGCGCAACGTCGGTCTGCTGCGACGCGATCGTTATGCCCGCCGCGTCGAACGCATCGAGGATCGCAAGACGCAGTTGGGTCCGTACGCTGCTGCTGGCATTCAAATCGTGAATGAACGCGAAAAGCTTGAAGTCCAGCGTGCCGGCGCCGAAGTCGTCGAAATAGACCGAAGACGCGGGCATGGCCGTTACGGAAGGATGGTCTTGCGCCACCTTCAGCAAAATCTCCGTCACCTGGCGCGGATCGACACCGTGCGAAACGCTCACCTTGATCGTAACCCTGCCGGTATTGTTCCTGAGCGTCCAGTTCTTCACCTTCTCGCTGATGAAGAACGAATTGGGAATCAGCACATTGGCGCCGTCGAAGGTCTCGATCTCGGTCGAGCGTACGCTGATCTTGCGCACATAGCCTTCCTCGCCGCCCGCCACGACCAGATCGCCCACCTTGATCGGACGCTCGGCCAGCAGGATCAATCCTGACACGAAGTTGTTCACGACGCTTTGCAGGCCGAAGCCGATACCGACAGAGAAGGCGCCGGCGACGATGGCGAGGTTGGAGAGATTGAAGCCCGCATAGGACAAGGCGACGAGCGCGGCAGCCGAAATGCCGATGTAGCCCACGGCCGTGCGAATGGATTCACGCAGGCCTCCCGACAGGCCGGCGGGCTTGAGCACTTGCGAGTCCAGCCACTGCTGGAAGAACTTCGCGGCGAAATAGCCGAGCGTGAAGATGACGACGAAGGCCAGCAGGGCCGCGAGCGACACCTGGGTGTTACCGACATGGAAGCCGAAAAAGAGCTGGCGGTACCACTCGAAGATGTCGGGCCAGCTAAACTGCCATTGATTGAGAATGAGCGGAATCGCCGCGAGCAGCACCGCGAATTTCAAGAACAGGCTGACCGGGATGGAGAGCCTTTGGCGGCTGCCGTGGTCGAGCTTCGCTGTAGCGGCGAGCCATCTGCCGGTAGCGGAGCTGTCGCTTCCCATCGCCTGCGTGACGCCGTCCGCCCATAGCAACAGCAGATAGACGATGGCCAGGACGGTACCCGTGACGATGAGCTGCTGCGCGATGAAGCGCGACAGGGAGACGTAGCCTGCCGCTCCAGTTGCGAGAATGGCGATAACCATGAGCCAGACAGGAACCCTGAGGATGCGCAGCCACGAGGACGAGGCCATCCCGTCCTTCCGGTCCTCGCGCAACGGCGTTTGCAGGATGGCGGCGACCAGCAAAGCCACGGCCACATTTGGCAGCACGATCAGTGCCAGCCTTGGCGAACCGGACGTTTTGAAAAGATACGCGGCGGTCTGCATGAAACTGGCCGCACCGTAGATCAGCGCCAAAGTCAGCATCAGGCTCGAAATACGCACCGCGGCGGCATTCGAGGCAGGGATCAGCCGCCAGCGGCGGTCGGTCGGCGAAAGTGCGGTGGAAACCAGCGCGTTCACAACCACGATCACGATGATCGCGCGGGCGCCGGAGTAAAAGAGCCTGCTGATATCGTCGGGGAACGCCTGAACGCTGTCGACGGTGCGATAGAGGAAAACCAGCGGCAAGATCACCGGGATGGACCTGAGCAGGATGATGCCCGCCGCATCCGAGGCCCGCCGCCAGAAGGGGGGCTCGCTGCCCTCTTCCCATCGCCGCAACCTGCGCACCGCGGCCATCATGAAAACTCTCAAACCCAGCCAGATTGCGAGGGCAACGCCAACGAGCGGGAGAATCTGATCGTCGTCCCCGGCATCCCACCAGTCGATTACGGCGTGCCGCGCCTTGTTGGCGGCCTCGACGATTTGCGCGGGTGCTTTCTCCCAGGTTTCCAAGGAGAACACGCCCGGCGAGCGTTGAAACAAGCTGCTGGTGACCCTTGAGCGGCGGATGTCCAGGAGATGGCCGATCAGCTTGGTAATCCGGCTGTGCGTTCCATCCAGCGATCCGCGCGCGGAGTTAAGGTAACCGTGATACGCGGTGGTTTCCGCGCGGTAGAGCGCAGCCTGCTCCGGCTCGGGCGCCTGACCTTGGGCAGGTGCCGGGGGGAGCGCCTGCAGGTTGTCGCTGGCCGAATTGAGCGCCGGTTCGAGCTGCTTCCAGAACGCCTCGGCATCGGCCCGCAAATTGAACAGCTCTGTCCTCAGATCGTCCAGAATCTTGTAATCGGTCTTTGGATCGTGCATGCGCTGCTCGGCCCGGTCGAGGTCCTCGCGCCAGCTCTTGATCTTGGCGTCGATATCGATGCCTGTCGCGGTCTTGGCCTTTTTGGCGATAGCGGCTTGATCGATGTGCGGCGGCTGTGCGGCCGGTTGAGCGGCGGGAGCAGGCTGCTGAGCTTCAGCCTGCGGTGCCTGGGCCATGGCGCCCATGCCGATGACGGAAAAGATCGCGAAAAGCGAGGCTACAATCGCACAACGCCGCAAAAACATTGGATACGCCCTTACTCAAGAATCTCGATCGCAGGGGAGGTGTACTAGAAGCCAACCGTGCGGACAATAAGGCGATTTTCAAAGCAATAATGCCAGCGCGGACATGCCCCGGCAGCAGAGCTATCCCCCCGCGCTCAGGTCTTTTGCCGCCGCTTCGGAGTCCTTGGCGTGGCTGCCGCTCTCTGGATAACCGTGATGCAGCGTCTCGGCGATGCCGGAGACCCGGAACATCTTCTGGAAGAATAGGTTGTTGGGAATCTGAAGCGTGCTGCCGCTCTCCTCGCGCAGCGCCGTGAACATCATGTCGCGGCTGACCGCACGGCCCTTCACGCCCTCGGGCAATATCTCAACCGTCTGGCCCAGGTGGAACGGCCGCCAGACGGTGAGAAACAGGCTCGCCGTGATGTTGCTGATCGTGGACCAGATAGCAAGGAAGCCCACGCCCACCACTGCGGCGGTGCTAGCGAGCAGCGTCCACAAGCCGCTCATGCCGATGCCCCACAGGTTCAGAATGAGCATGACCGCGACGATCCACACGGCGGCAGCGGCCGAGCGGGTTATCATCATCGAGGTTTCGTAGGAAATGGACAGGTGCCGCTCGACGCTATCGAGCAGCTTCCAGATGTAGCGGTTCAAGAGCGCGATAACAGCCGCCGCAACCGCCAGGATAATGGCAGTGGCGAGCACTGCCCCGAAATTTATATCGCTTGGGCTGAGCCAGTGGTGGGCACCGTTCATCGCTCTTCCTTTTGTCTCACGGCCGAGGGCAACGCTTGGGGGGCGTCATTCCCGCGAAAATCGTCCTTCGCGGCAGCTGCGCCGCAGCTTCGGAGAACAAGGCGGGAATCCATTTTTACCGCTGAAACAAGCCCTTGCATGGGTCCCCGCCTTCGCGGGAACGGCGCAGCTGCAGAGACGCCGGGGTAACCTGCTTCCCTCGGGCATACGCACTGGCGCGCATCCCTAAACGAAATCGGCGGTAATCGCGCGGCCGCGCAGCGAAGCAAGCCTGGGCTCCAGCTCGTTCCAAAGCTCCCGCGCCGCTTCGAGCTTCTTGTTCTTATCGTCCTCACCGAAAGGACGCTCGAACCTCCGGTATTGCTGCTTTCTGGCATAAAAGCGGATGTCGCTCGTGTGCCTGACATCGAGAAACTTGCCCGCGTGGCGCTTGGCCAGCCCGTGGACCGGGAAGAAATAGACCTCGGTATAGCCGCGCATGTCTGGGGCACGGAGCGATTCTCCCTGCTCGTACCAGTAATGCAGGGTGCCGTCGCGGTAGAGCGACTGCATGGAGCGGAAGGCCTGGGCGTGGCTGCCGTCCGGATTCCAATCGTCGCCCAGGACGTAAAGCTGGCCGTCGCGGAAACCGATGTTCAGGAAGCCCAGGTACAGCAGCTTCTGCGCTTGCATGTCGACGACCACCAGGGGCCACTCGCCCTCGATGAACTCGCTGCCCATGATCGCACGCCGCAGCAGCCGGGAAAAAACGGGGATCTTCTCAACGATGAAGGCCGAAAGCGGGTAGCTCAGCCGGAATAAAAAACCGAGCCCGGCAAGCACAGCCGGCACAGCCCAGTTCTTGTACTCCGCACTTGCCGCCTGTAGTTGCTCCCAGTGCTGCAGCACCCACCAGGTAAGTGCCGCGACACCCGCATGAACCGCCGAATTTACGCCTCGGAACAAGTCAGCCCCCTCGATCGCGCCCTGCCGCACCTTTGCATATCCGCCCCAATCCTTGCAATCCTCCCGATTGACCGGCCGCTGCCCGCGGCTGTGTCAGAAATGCCGTAGTCTGGCATTAGCCGCCTGGGTTGAGCTGGATGAAAACTACCAACCGCCAGCCGTTTGAGGTAACGTTGCGAAAGGATTTGGACGGGAACATCGAGGGGCAAGACCGATGCGCCTTTTTCGCATACTGATGGGCCTTCTTATTCTGCTTTGCCTTGTCCCGCTTCTAGTGCTCGTGGCCGTAGCCCTCATTGGGCGCTGGACGGGTTGCGAGGTCGACCCGGATGCGCCGCACGCCTGCCAGACGATAGGCGGCGACTACGGCGGCATTCTTTATACCATGGCGCATTTCGGAGAAAATACCGGGGCGGCAATTCTGATACTCGCCGCGCTGCTCATAAGCTGGCTGCTTATCGAGATCATGGGGGCTATCGGCGGGCACCCTCGCAAAAACCATGCGGCTCAGACGCCGGCCAATTCCCGGAATCGCGAGCGCGGATCGTAAGGATGCTTGTTCGTCCAGTCCTGGACGAGGCGCTCAAGGTCGCCATCGATATTTGCGGGAAGCACGATCTTTAGCGTGATAAGCTGATCGCCGTAATTGCCGGTGCGGTTGTTCTTGATGCCCTTGCCGCGCAGCCGCAGGACTTGGCCGCTGGATGCGCCCTTGGGCACGGCCACCGTTACGCGCCCGCCGATGGTCGGAACCTCCACGCGTGCGCCAAGCACGGCCTCGCTTAAGGAAATCGGCACTTCGAGCGTAATGTTATCGCCGTCACGATCGAACAAGGGATGCGGCATGACCTTCAGCTCTATGAGGGCGTCGCCAGGCTCGCCCCGGCCGGCGCCGGGGCCGCCCTTATGCTTGAGCCTGAGCGTTTGCCCGGTTTCCACTCCTGCAGGCACTGAAATGTCGAGCGTCTCGTTGTCGGGGAATTGCACCCGCTTCTTGGTGCCGTTAACCGCTTCCAGGAAGCCGATTTCCAGGTTGTAGCGGTAGTCCATGCCGCGCATGGTGAATGCGCCGCCAGGCCCCCGCTTTCCGAAGAGATCGCCGAACAGATCGGAAAAATCGTTGTTGCCGCCGCCGCTGAAGCCCTCAAAGCCGCCGTTATAGGCGCCGCGTGCGCCCGAGGTGCCAGCGCCGCCATGGTCGCGATAGTACCCGCCCGCGCGCTCGTTGCCCATGGAGTCGATCTCGCCCGCGTCGTAGCGCTTGCGCTTCTCGGGATTGCCCAGCACGGCGAAGGCCGCGGACACCTTCTTGAATTTCTCCTCGGTCTTTGGATCGCCCTTGTTCTGATCCGGATGCAGATCCTTGGCGAGATTCCTGTAGGAGCGGCGAATCTCATCGTTCGTCGCGTTGCGTTTGACGCCAAGAATTGCGTACAGATCTTGATGCATGGAACCCGGGACGATTGCGCACAATTGCGCTTTTATGACTCAAATCGAGCACTACAGATAGGTGTCAAGCGGAACTTTCCCCACAACCTGGAGCGTTTTTCTTCCTTAGCCCAAAAGACCACCGAAAAGTGACGATTTCAGGGGATCGAGCTGGGCGGAAACTTGTAAGTCGGGGATAAACCCCAATTCGCGTGCGACGTTACGCAAACGGCGCCGTAACGGCTCGCCGTCGAGCGCCTGCAACTGCCGCGAAATTCGCAACACAAGCTTGCCACTCTCGTATTCAAGCCTTGTTTGCGGCAAAACTCCGGCCATTCCCGCTGAAAGCGTGTGGGCAAGCCGCACCGCGTGTCCGACAATGAGGGCTCGCTTGCGCTCCTGGCGCGGGATCAGCTCCGAAAGCTTGGGCAGAAGCTCGCCCGAAAGCCGGCGTTCGTAACGGTGATACACGCAGAGCGTGAGAAAGGCGCGGCCAGGGTGGTTCACGCCGACAATGGCGGATTGGGCGACCAGCACGGCACTTTGCTCGCCCCGGTAGTCGGGATGGCCGCGCCAAGCCATGTCCGAAAGCAGGCAGGCCGCCTGCCGCAGGCGCCGCTCCTCAAATGTTTCGACAGGACCGGGGCTCTGGAACAACGCGTCCGTCCAGCGTATCAGCTCTTTCGCATGGGTCTTGGACCTGGCCCTGAGTTGCGCGATGTCCCCGCAGGCCGTCAGCAGCGGGTCCTTCTCGCGCTCCGCTTCGCTCAAAAGCTGGTACATGATGCCTTCGCGGACGCCGAAAGCGGAGAAAATAACCTCGGAAGGCTGCGCCTGCCGTACGATCGCGTTCAGCACCAGCGCACCATAGGGCAGCGTCTCGTCGCGCCCGGACGCCATGCCCGGCATACGCTTCAACGCCGCCGCCGATATGTTCGCGTAGCGCGCCGAGACTTGCAACGCCTTGCGCGCGTCGAGCGAATAGCCGTGGATCGCTGTCAGCGGATAGGCCGTCTGCTCCATATAGAGCTTCGCGAGCGTCCGCCAGGTGCCGCCGACCGCGTAAAAAGGTTTCTCCCGCGCCTCGTTCAGCCATTTGAGCGGTGCCAGGGCCTCCGCGATGATCGGGATCGCACGGCCTCGCTCCCCTTTGGTCCTGTCCAGAAGCGCGAGCCCCCCAAGCGGAAGAGAAACGGTCTCCTCGACGGTGCTGTTGCGAAGCCGGACAAGCTCCAGGCTGCCGCCGCCCAGATCGCCCACAACGCCCGCCGGAAGCAGGAAGCCTGCCTTGATGCCGGTCGCGGCAAGCTGCGCCTCCTCGGCATTGCCGACGATCCTGATGGGGACGCCGCAGGCTTTCTCCGCCCGCCCCATGAACTCCTCCCCATCCTCCGCCCAGCGGACGGCCGCCGTCGCGAACGGATGGATGTCGCGCTCCTTCACGCCGCAGATCGACGCAAGCTTTGCGAAGCGGGTGAGCGAGGCCAGCGCGAATGGCACCGTTTCCTTGTTCAGGCGCCGGGTGGAGTTCAGGAAGCGGCCCAGTCCGCACATCGCCTTTTCCTGGAAAAGCGGCGTTGGCGAGCGGGACAGGCCCTCATAGACGACGAGCCGGATGGAGTTCGAGCCGATGTCGATGACGGCGACAGGCTTCCGGTCCAGCAGCCTTCCTTGGGCCGAGTAATCCACGGGTCACCTTAAACGTGCGGGGCGGATGGGGCTGCGAAATGGCGGGGGAAGTCCTCTTTGAGAGCGTGGCCGCGTCCGGAAAGGCTCGGGTTCGTCATGAAATAGTCGTGCGCGCAGAACGGCTCTTCGTCCGGGCCTAAGTGCAAGCGCTCGGACGTGCCGTCGCTCAAGAGTTTCCAGCTTTGCAAATTGTCTTTCAGATTGGCGATCATGATCTGGTCGAGGATTTGCTCGTGGACGGTGCGGTTCGTGATGGCGATCATCGCCTCAACGCGGCGCTCCAGATTTCGGGGCATCATGTCGGCAGAGCTGATATACACGTGGGCGTCCTCGGATGGCAACCCGTGCCCCGCGCCGAAAGCATAAATGCGCGCATGTTCCAGGAAGCGGCCGATGATGCTTTTGGCCCGGATGTTCTCGGACAGGCCCGGAATGCCGGGCTTGAGGCAGCAAATGCCGCGGATGACAAGGTCCACCGGCACGCCCGAAAGGCTCGCCTCGTAGAGCGCGTCGATCACATCGGTATCCACAAGGGCGTTGAGCTTCATCCAGATCGCGGAGGGCCGGCCGGCCTTCCGGTGGCGGATCTCGGCCTCGATCTCCTCCAGGATGCGTGCCTTGATGCCGTGCGGCGAGATGAAGGTGCGCTCCAGATCGTTGGGGCGGCTATAAGTGGTGACGTAGTTAAAGATCTTGGTGAGGTCGCGCCCGACCGCGGGGTCCGCCGTGAAATAGGAAAGATCGGTGTAAACCCGCGCCGTCGCCGGGTGATAGTTGCCGGTCCCGATGTGGCTATAGGTCCGAAGCTCGCCGTTCTCCTTGCGGACCACTTGGCCAAGCTTGGCATGCGTCTTCAGGTCGAGCTGCGTCAGGCCGTAAACCACATGCACGCCGCACGCTTCGAGCTGCTTGGCCCATTCGAGATTGGCCAGCTCGTCGAAGCGCGCCATCACCTCGATCATGACCGTGACGCTCTTGCCGGTCTCGCGCGCCTGCCTGAGCGCCTCAACGATGGGCGATTTCTGCGAGGTGCGGTAGAGCGTCCATTTGATCGCGACGACATCGGGGTCCGAGGCCGCCTGGCGGACATATTGCAGGACGATATCGAAGGATTCGTAAGGGTGATGGACGACGATGTCCTTGGACGAGATGGCGGC
>PMBZ01000251.1:4255-35570 GCA_003153975.1 Hyphomicrobiales bacterium | reverse complement strand
CCTCGGATTCCGCGCTCGTGGTTAGCTCGGCCGCCTCGATGCGGTCGGCGCGGAAATGGCGGAAGCCGCCGCGCAGCTCGCACCAAGCGGCCAGGATGCGCGTGGAGTCGAAAAAGCCAAGCGCGGCCGGCCAGACGATGCGCGCCGTGCGCACGCTTTTCTCGTCGCAATAGCTGATGGCAAGCTTGCGTTCCTCGCGCAGCGCCTGCCGGAGCAGGCCGAGCGAGACGGCTTGGCGCCGCTCCCAGCCCGGTCCGACGATCAGCGCGTCGTCCTCCAGCCGCTGCCGCATGGCGGGCGGCAGCACGGCAGCGATTTTCGCCATGGCGTTGCGCGCGGCCTGGGACAGCCCCTCGTCGGTGCGACGCGCCACCCATTGCGCCCCGAGCGCCAGCGCCTCGATCTCGGCGGCCGAAAACATCAGCGGCGGCAGCAGNNAGCCCCGGCTCGCCCTCGACCTCCGCGCCCAGCGCTTGAAGTGCTGCGATGTCGCGGTAAAGCGTGCGCAGCGAGACGCCGGCCTCGCGCGCAAGTGCTGCCCCGCTCACCGGCTGGCGGTGCCGGCGAAGCGTCTGCATCAGTTCGAACAGGCGGTGCGTGCGGGACATGGCTGGGCTGAATTTCCTGGCCCGCTCAGTTTCGGCTGATTTGCCGGCAAAGCAAGTGGTGCCTAGCCGTCATGCTCATCGTCTCCCAGCATCGGCCACCGTTTACGGGATGCCCATCCAAAGCGCGCAGGCGTGATGACCGCTATGTCGACATCGCCGCCGCATGCGGCAGCACCTGCCGCAAACCGGGACCAGCCTATCGTGACCTCCGCAAGAAAACTGGCAAGTTCTATCGCATCCTGAATAGGCATCCCCTCGATAACTAGCGGCATGAAGCCAACATTATCGTCCATCCATTGCCGCACGACAGGTGCTGGCGCTCCACGCTTTACAAGTTCATCCATGGCTAAAGGGTCGTAGCCCTTCATCAAGCGGAAGATCGGCCTCTCCTGACCGAACCAATTCACCCCAAACCGGGGCTGCCCATTCACATCCGGTTCAATTTCCCGGAGCGGAACGGCATTAGGAAACACGGAAACATACGCCTCCGGGAAGAACCGCCCAGCCGGATAGCCTCCCACATAAACACCTAGCTCCGGCCCATTGCCGCCGAAGAAGGCGGCGTTATATGGACTTCGCAAAAATTCCACAAGCTCGCCGGCGACCGCCCTTACGCTTGTACCGTCAGCCACGGCGCCAAATTCAAATTCCATAATAAGGCTTTGAATCGATCGCGCCCTTATTGCGCCGGCGCCCCAGAACATAATCCCGATCGGAGACTGCTTGAACCTTGTGAGCTTGTTCGCATGGGTATAGGTCTTAAGAACATGTGTTTGAATACATTGAGGCGTGTTCACAGATCCGATCAAGGTGGCCATGCTATCGGCAGCAAGGACCAATCCGTCAGCGACCTTCACAGACAGGCAAATGGTCATCGGCGATTCCCCGGCGATGGCTTTAGGGGAAGGGAATATCGCTTCGCCGCGAGCGTTTATCGCTACCCCTGGGCGAGGCAGCGAACAGTATACCCAGAAAGTGGAAACGTCTGGGTGCCGCGTTCCATCAATTTAACCGGATCATGTCCGCACGATGCCCCTTCCCGCCGGTGAAATCGCCTCCGGCGGGGTATTCACTTTGCGCGGCCTGCCTTTCCCGGTTTGCACCGCCGGGAATGCCGCCAGTGCGCTACAACAGCGGCGTCAGCAGGAACGCGACGCTTTCCACCGTATCGCGGAAGCCACTCACCGGCTTGCCGCCTTCCTCCACCGATGCGGACAGCGTCTCCATCCAGGCCGCCACCGCCTGGATCTCCGCCGGGCTGTACATCAGGCACATGACCTCGAAGTTCAGGAACATGCTGCGCGAGTCGAAATTCGCCGAGCCCGCCATCGCCATCCTATCGTCGATCACCACCGCCTTGCCGTGGACCATGCCGGCGGTGAACAGCATCACCTTGGCGCCCGCTTCCCTCGCATCGCGCAGGTATGGGCCGCGCGCCAGATCGGTAACCCATTGGCCCGATTTGGCCGGAACGGTAATGCGAACATCCACGCCGCGCTTGGCCGCGACGGCGAGCGCCTGCGACATGGCGGTATCCGGCACGAAATAGGGCGTCACGATCCAGACGCGCTTTTCCGCCAGGTAGAGGGCCGACATGATCGCCGCGTAGAGCGGATCGCCCTCCACGTCCGGTCCCTCGGCGACCACCTGCGCCGCCGCGCTGGAGTTGCCCGCCCGGCCAAGCTGGGGCGCGGGCTCGATCTGCTCCTTGGTGGCGAACTCCCAGTCGTAGCGGAAAATCTTGGCGAAGTCCGAGACGGACGGCCCCTCCAGCACGAAGGTCAGGTCGCGCCAACGCTTGGGATCGGGCTGCGGCCCCAGATAGCTCGTGGTCAGGTTCCGCCCGCCCGCGAACACGCGCGCATCGTCGAACACCGCGATCTTGCGATGGTTGCGCAAGTTGCTGCGGGCGATCAGGTTGATCCGCCACACCGGCAGGAAGAACGCCGCCTGGGCGCCCGCGCGTCGCAGCTTCCACAGCGCCAGCAGCGACATGCCGAGCGCGCCGAGCCCGTCGAGCAGGAGCCGCACCTTGACGCCCTTTTTCGCCGCCGCCGCCAGATGCTCGACGATGACCTTGCCTGCGTCGTCGTTCGACATCTCATAGGTCTGGATCGAGATACTTTGCCGGGCGCCGTCGATCAGGCGGATCAGATCGGCGAACGCCTCCTCGCCATTGCCGTGGAACTGGATGGCATTGCCAATGGCGGGCGGCGCCAGGCCGTAGGCCCCCAACAGCCGCTCGCCGATGGGCGGCCAGCCGTCGCCCGCGCGCGGCGCATCGGGCTTGAGCTGGATCTTGGCTTTGGTGGCGGAGATGGTCCTGAGCTTGCGGCCGCTGAACAGGAGGTAGAGCGGCAGGCCGACTGGCGGCATCAGAACGATCAGCATAACCCATGCGATGGTGGCGCCGGGCGAGCGGCGCTGGCGCAGCAGCGCGCCCAGGACGGCGATCATGAAAACCACTGCGAGCACGCTCGCCAGAAGGAACGTCGCCCCATGTGTCAGAAACGTGCTCAACGCCAATCTCCCTTGAACAAATAGCCACCCGCCATTGCGCACGGCATGTTTACCGGCTCGCTAGCGGCGGCCTGCGCAACAATTTTGCGGGCACATGCCGGCCACAGATGCCGCCGAACTTGTTTTTTCGATGAAATTTGCATGGCAGACGAGGCCTTATCCAAAGGAGGCTTGGTTTCCCACAGCACTCGGAAATTCGTGCCTCGAAGCCACGCGCTCCCGGCCATTCTTATTTGCCGCCGCAGCCGGGCTTTTCCTCGCCCCCATACGCTCACGATTCCGCCCCAATCGCATTCAACTGTTCCGTAGGCGGCCTTTACAGGCCGATATCCCTGTGCAACCTCCGAGGAGATGCGATGAGTTTCGCCCGGACGATTATCGCCGGCATCCTGCTGGCCCTTGCCACGGCACATCCCGCGCTGGCCGACGATAAGGAGTATTTGGGGTCGCTCTATAGCAGGCTGGGCATGGCAATCGCCAACAGGGATGTCGAAGGCTATATGGCGCTCGTCGATCCGGGCGCTGTGTCCGTCGACGCAAAGGGCAATAGCAAGAACGCGCAAGCCATACGCGCGGAGCTGAGCCAGCTCGTGCCCAAGATCCGCAACTTCCGCGTGGTGTTCGCATTCGATAATCTCAACAACACCGGCACGAGGATTACGGCGCTGGTGAAAACGGCGACATATTTCGAAGCGCAGGCCGGAGCCAACGATTGGAAGCCGCTTCTCGTCATAGATGCATCCGACGACACTTGGGAGCAGAAGGCTGGCTCGTGGAAGCTGGTTTCCACCAAGACGATCTATTCCGAGTCCAAAGAGGTGCCGCCGGACATCGCCCGGCAGCTCACCAGCGGCGGAGGGGCACAGCAAAATGCGCGGCCGCAACCGGGGAACCAACTGCCGCAGCAAAGGCCGGCGCAACAGCCGCCCGCGACCTCCCGGCCGCAGGCAAACAGCAACAGCCGCCAAGCGCAGCAATTGATGTACGACTCATGCATGCGGCATTGCGCAACCCAGTCGCTCAACTGCAGCATGAGCACCGGCAATTATATCGGCGGCAAGAACTATTACTCGGGTGTGCCTTGCTTTACGTCGCAATCGGGTTGCGAGATTGGCTGCAAGATCACGCACTGACGCACGCGTCCGCATCCCATGATGGCAACGATATGCGCTTGCCGCGGACGCTGCCTCCAAGGCTCCGCACACCTGTTACAGCAACGTTTGCGGAACCGGCGGCACATGCCGTGGCCGCATCGGTGCGATATTCGGATCGCGCGTACTTTGCTATGCCATTTTGCGGCAGGCTAGGGCAATGCGCTTCAATTGGCGCCGCACGATCAGGAAATGAAACGGCAGAATGACCATGAGATAAACGCGGCCGAAAGCGTTGTTGAGGCGCACCGCCGTCGTGGCCCGGAGCGTCCGTTCCGTGCCGGCGGCGCCGCTGAGCGCGTAGGCTATGCGCACATCCGCATGCCGGTCGCCGACGCCGAAAATGACCTCGCCTTCGTGGCGTTCGACGGTTTCGAACGGCGCCATGCCGGCCTTGCCGATGGGTTTCAGGCCGAAGGGCGCTGTCAGGCGGTCTCTGAGGCGAGCCAGCATTTTCTCAAGGTGCCCCGTGCCGCGCGCGGCCATCAATTGCTCAAGCGTTCTGCCGTCGGCGGCCGCGATGCGTATGCGGAAGGCGTCCGAATAATGGAAGCCCGGCAGCGTTTCGAAAACGCGATCCCCCGGTTCCGGTTTGCAGGCGTAAGTCTCGGAAATGTCCATTGCAACCCTTTCCATATTCGCGTTTTCAGCTGGCCGCGATGGCTGTGCAGGCCAGGCCAAGGAACAGGATCAGCGGGGAAAACAGCCAAGTGTCCCAGCGGGCAAAGCGAGTGCCGCGCACACGTTTGAAAAAGCCCATGTAGCGGAAGTCGCCGACCGCACGCAGCAGGAAAACGCCGCCGGCCAGACCGAGCAGCAGGCGCAGGCTCCCGGCGCCGAGCGTTACGCCGGCATTCCAGCTCACGGCGTAAGCGAGCGCGATAATGGCCGAGAGATACGAGGCCACAATCAGGGCGGCGAGAGGCGAGGGATTGAAAACCTTCTCAGGCCCGCGCGAGGTTTGCCGCACGGGGATCACGGCGTCCGAGAAAAAGCGGCCGCCCGCCCCCCAATACAAATGAAACAGCACGGCCGCGCCGAGAGCGGCCGCAACGAAGTGCACCAAAAGACCGCTCACGCTCCGCTTCCCCTTCATCGCCGTGCGAACGCCGGCTTGCCCGTACCATACACTACTGTATGGTTATCGCGATTATGCAGCGGCCATGGCGCTTGTCAATACACAAGTGTATGGTTGGACCATGAGCAAGAGATTGAGCGAGAGCGATTGGATCGATGCGGGGCTGCGAGTGCTCGCTTCGCGGGGCTTTCACGTCTTGAAAGCAGAGCCGCTGGCCAAGGAGCTGGGCGTATCGCGCGGCAGCTTTTATTGGCATTTCGCCGATGTCGAGGCATTCCACCGGCGCGTCATCGCGCACTGGAAAGCCCTGGCAACCGAGACCGTCATCGCGGAAATCGAAGACGAGCAACCGCTGGAAATGCGGCTGCCGGCGCTCTTGCGCCGGGCGCTGAGCGCGGAGCCGGCTTTGGAAATAGCCATGCGCTCGTGGGCGGCGGCCTACGATGCCGCGGCCGCCGCCACCGAGGAAGTCGATCGCAGGCGGCGGGCCTACCTGACGCAAATTCTGACGGAATGCGGAACGGGACCGGCATTGGCGGAAACCCGCGCGGCCATTCTTTATTGGACCTACCTTGGCTGTGCCCTTACAGGCACCAAGCCGGCGGGACGCCAGCTCGACATCGTCGTCGAGGAGCTATGCGCGCTTGGGTCAGGCCGCATTTCTCGCGAACACACGCGGTGACAGCGCAGAGAACAGCGCCGGCCGGGATTCGTTACGCCAGGGCTTTTCCCGCGAGAGGGGCACGCGGCCCCGATCCTTGCTTTTCGATTTTCCGCGACATCGCAGGTGCCGCCGCCCAAAATTGCCGGACTGGCTTAGGCGCGTATTTACCTTGTTGCGATACCTATTCCTACGTGTGGTTATTATGTGGGGATAACTTATGCGTGATTTGCATTCTATTGTGCAGTGGCTCCGGCCCAAGCCGTTTGCCATTTGTTTGGGTGCCGCGCTATCGCTGGCGGCCCCGGCTTCCAAGGCTGAAAGCTTGAAGGAAGCCCTTACCGCGGCCTATCTCTTCAATCCAACGCTAAAGGCCGCCCGCGCTCAGCTTCGATCCGCGGATAATGGGGTCGCGCTGGCGAAGTCCGGATACCGGCCGCAAATACTTGCGGTGGCGGCCGCGGGACGCGCCGATACACGAAACAGATGGCAGGCAGACCCAACCCTCGCGAACGATCCGCTCTTCAGCGGAACTGGGCCGACCACCCCGCGCGCCCTTGAAATCGCTTTCCGTCAGAATGTCTTCGATGGGTTCCGCACATATAACGCAGTTAAAGGGGCCGAAGCCATCGTCGAAGCCGGCCGCGAAGACCTTCGCGGTGCCGAGCAGGGGGTGCTTCTCAACGCGGCGACGGCATACGCACACGTTGTCCGCGATCAGACTATCGTGCTGCTCCGGCAGGACGCAGTCAGGGGGTTTTCGAGACAGCTGGCGGCGGTCAAGCGGCGGCTTCAGGTTGGCGGGATAAGCCAGACGGACGTGTATCAAACTCAAACCGCTCTTGCTTCGGCCGAAGCCGATTTGAGCATCGCCCGGGGCACGCTGGATTCCAGCCGGGCACAATTTGCGCAGTACATTGGGCATGAGCCCGGCACGTTGCAGGAACCTGGTCCTGTCATCAGGCTAATTCCGGCCTCGCTCGACCAGGCAAACACTTCGGCCGGCTCCGAAAATCCCGCGATCCTTGCGGCGATTTTCCGCGAACGCGCTCAGGGACATCAGATAAAACAAGTCAAAGGCCAACTGCTTCCCTCGCTTTCCCTGGATGCGACCTACGGGAAAAGCGCCCAAGAATCGAACCCGTACCTGAAATATTCTGAAGACTCCCGTGTCGTGGGCACTCTCAGCGTGCCCCTTTACGAGGGCGGGAGTGTTTCGGCTCAAATCCGGGGCGCGATTGAAACCCAATCGCAGCTGCGCGAGCAAATAGATGAAGCCCGTGAGCGTGCGCGCGAGCGCGTTTACTCAGCCTGGGGATTGTATCTCGCAGCCCAGGGAAATATCGCCGCGGGCCGGAGGGCCGTGGAGGCCGCGCGTTTGATGCTTGCGTCCATTCACGGAGAAGAAATGCTCGGACAGAAAGCGACTTCGGACGTTCTTGGCGCCGAACAGATATATCTGAACGTTCGCGTTGCCCTGGTTTCTTACCGTGCCGATCTTGTCGTGGCCACCTATTCCATTCTCGAAGCCATGGGCAGGCTGGATGCTTACTCCATCGCCCTCGAAGCAGAGCTTTACGACTCAGCCCGCTACTATGGGGAAGTGAAAGACGCCTGGTATGGCTGGGGCGCATCGGTCGAGAGCCAGGAAGATCCCCGGACTGCCCCCAAAACTTCCGCCGGCCCATGGCCGTGGCCAGCGTTGGATGCTTCGTCTTCCGGTAGCGCGGCAGGGGAATCCCGGCAGGCTTCCCGGCAAGCCCGTAACGATTCCTCGCCCGAGCGCAGCGATCCTGTTGGGAATGTGCCTGGCGGGCCTGAGCGGCAAGCCCTTCCAGCCAGTAACATCCGGAAAGCTCAACTTTCCCGGCCCTCCCAGAGCCGGAAAGTGCTGAGGTGGAGGCCGTTTTTTGCGTGGAAGCCGGAAAAAGATAAGCCGTCACGCACAGCGTCGCGCGGCGGTGGAAGCCGCGCCATGCCCGGCCTTCGTGATGGCCGGAGCCGGCTTCTTGTTTCAGACCGGGAAAATCGCGCCCAGTGCGCCAGCGCGGCAAGCATAAATCGGCAAGCCCGTCGAGCGCCATGTCTTCCAGCGCAAGCGAGAGCCAACACTTCGTGGGCTCCGTCTCTCCTTCCCGCCGTCCGGACGGAAGCCATTCCTCAGGACGCGCCGCCGGCGCGAGTGAGAGCCAGTGCTTCGTGGGCTCCTTCTCTCCTTCCGGCCATTCGAACGGAAGCCGCACCTCAGGACGCGCCGCGCTCAGGCCATGATCGCGATGGACAGGACGGACATGCAAGCGCTCAAAACCTGACGGTAATGTCTCGCTCGTCCCTTGCCGCCGGGCGATGGCCCCCCAACCCGCTTGCGGCAAACTCAGGGAAGGTTACTTCGCCGGAACAGTCCTTTAGCAATTGAGGCGGCCATAATGCACTCGAAGCCAATATTGGTATTCGGCGGAGGCAATAGCGAAACGCTTCTCATCGCCGAACGACAGGTAAGGATCGGCGGGAAGAATGAAGTGCGCATTGCGAGCACGTTCGGAGGCAGCGGCGTGAATTGCGCTGTGCGCCTGCTATCCATGAATGCACCGGCCATGCCCTTGCTTAGCATCGGCGATGACAGTATTGGCCATGAGATCCAGGCATTCATGGAGGAGGTAGCTACTGCCGCGGATACCGGCGGGATCGCACTGGCTTATCTGCGCTCTCCTCGCTTTTTTACCCCAGGTATGCGCACAGCCCAATCCACCGTTCTTGTGGATGCGGGCACAAGAACGATATTCAAGAGTAAACACTCAGATGAAACCGGATTTTACTCATCTCTGGCCTCGCGCATCGCGGATATGGACGGTCAGCTTGACGCGGAGCCTGCCGCTATATCGATCGGACACCTGCCTTTCCCCCGGGGTGAGGCCGATGGAAAGTCCGATCCAACCGCCGCAATCGTCGAACGGTTCCATGGCCGGTGCCCGATATTCATAAACTTCGGCCAGGAGCAGCTATCTAAAGGATACAGCCATTGGGCCAGTTTGCTGGAAAAGGCCGATTATGTGCAAATGCACATAAATGAAGCCAGACGCTTTTTCGAAGCGTCGATTCCGAGTACCAAATTGCCCGACCTTGCGGAGTTCCTCTCCGGCCTACAGCCGGCATTCTGCATTACGCTGGATCACTTCGGTGCGATTTGCTTTCAGGGGCGAAAGTCTCACGACAGTGTATTCATATTTGTGCCAGAATACATTAACGACGAAAGCATGGTGGTGGACCCGACTGGCGCAGGCGACGCCTTCATAGCCGGGACCATGTTCCATTTCTGGCGGGCCGGCCTTCTCGCGGCATCTGGCGATCGCATTTGGGACGTTAGCGCGCTTAGCGCCGCGTTGGACGAGGGACGAAAGTGGGCGGCCTTCGCCTGTACAAAACTGGGCGGGGCGTCGAATCCGCCAGACGCCGCCAGGTTGCGTCAATTCGTGAACCAGCGCCAATTCGACACGGCGCAGCCGCTGACCCTCTACGACCGCACCGCATCCGAGCAGTTCTTGCGAATAATAGACAAGGCTTTCCAGCAATCTGAATTGCATTCCCAGCAGTAGGCGGCCGGTTCTGGGAGTAACGGAGGCAAAACTCCGGGCAAAATACCACCGTCATTCCCGCGCATGCGGGATTCAATGCGGGCAAGAAGCGCAGGTCTTACCTGTGCTCACTATAGACTCCCGCTTTCGCGGGAGCTGTATGCGGCCGCATTTCGGATCAGTGCTTGCGCAGGACGCCGCCCAGACAGGCCTCGAAAGAGGCGATGCTTGCCTGGACCACTTTCTTTTGCTCCAGCGGCAGCGCAAGGAAGCAGGACATGATCGCCATTTCGCTTACCATCGAACGGACCAGCTCGAATATTTCTGCTTCGGTAGCATCCAGAAAATCTACTCTCCTGCCGGCCAGGTACGCGCCCGGATGGAAAACCCTCATAATTATATCCCTATCCTAATTCAAACTCCGCGCCGCCAGAATGCTTGGGGCAGGCGAACCACGCCACGCACTCCCCGTAACGCCGCGAAAAACCGGCTGGGGTTGAAACATTCGCGGGGCTGGCAGCGGGCGCTGGCCGCAGTGCCCGTGAGCTAGCCCCGCGAACGGTCTGCGGGGACTTCAACTTAGAACATGGGCCTACGGATTGGATGATCGCCATGAGACGAATTGTAACGTTCTGTTACAACACTTAGGTGGCGCACCGCCTCGGCTCATTTTATGAGTGACGCATATAATTTTATTAAATTTGGATAACCATGCCCAACACACCGCACATCCTGATAGCCGACGACGACAGGCAGATCAGAACGAGCCTCGCGAGGTTCCTGGAAGGGAACGGATTTCGCGTTTCGGCCGTGGCGGATGGCGTGGCCATGTTCCAGGCGATGGAAAACAGCCGGTTCGATCTCATCGTACTCGACATCATGATGCCCGGCGAAAATGGCCTATCCCTGTGCCGCCGCCTTCGCGCGGCGGGCAAGGTCCCCGTTGTCCTGCTGACGGCCCTGTCCACGCATACCGACCGCATCGTGGGACTGGAACTGGGCGCCGACGACTATATCTGCAAGCCCTTCGACCCGAGGGAGCTTCTGGCGCGCATAAGGGCGGTGCTGCGCCGCACGGGGGATACACCCGCCCCGGAAGAGCGGGCAAGGCCTGCCTCGTACGAGTTCGAAGGCTGGCGGCTCGACGTGCTGCGGCGCACGCTGCGCAACCCGGAAGGAACCCTCGTCGAGCTGACGGCCGGCGAGTTCGATTTGCTCCTGACCTTCGCTGGGCATCCCCAGCATGTCCTTACCCGCGACCAGCTTCTCGACATGACGCGCGGCCGCGAAGCTAACGTCTTCGACCGGAGCATCGACGTGCAGGTCAGCAGGCTGCGGCGGAAGATCGAAGCCGATCCGCAAGCCCCTGTGTTCATCAAGACCGTGCGCAGCGGCGGCTATGTATTCTGTGCCGGGGTCGTGGCCGGTTCGCAAGGGGCGCCCGGCTGATGCGTTTTTTCCGGCTGCTTCCGCCAGTCAGGCTTTGGATGCGCATCGCGGCCATGATGCTGGTTGCGGTTCTTGCCGTGGAGTCCCTGAATGCCGCGGCACTTGTCTTCATCCCCCCGCGCTTGATGCGGGTGTATGGCGGGCATTGGCTCGTCGAGACCATGGAGAAGGCTGCGCTGGCGATCTTCCAGGCAGATGCGAAGAGAAGGGAAGCTCTTGCCACCGGGCTCAGCGCGGAAAACCACTTGCAGATACATTGGCTGCGGGTGCAGCAGCACCCGGACGAAACGGCACCTGCGTTCAAGCGGCCTTTCCCAGAGCGGGTGCGGCAAGCCATCGAAAGCGATCTCAAGGGAACTGTGTCGCGAGTAACCTTCAGGAGCCTGATCGGGCCGCGCGGAAATCAATTCCACGTGGACTTGCTATTTCAGCCGCCCGACCTTCCAAGCCGGCTGGCAAAAGGACCGCTCAAGCCGGAAGATGAGGATATTGCGATCCCCGCGCCTTTCGAGTTTGGCATTCAAGGAGCCGATGGAAGCTGGGTCATTGTGGAACCGGAGGATATGCTGAGCTACAGAGCCCGCGTGCTGCCCTGGTTCATTACTCTGCTCGGCGCCGCCGTGGCCGTCTCCCTTGTGTCAACCTTCGCGGCAAGGCAATGGCTGCGCCCCTTGGACCGGCTGGCTGGCGCGGCCCGTGAATTTGGACGCACACGCCGGGCCGTTCCCGTCAATACCGCCGGCTTGAGCGAATTCAAGGTCATCGAGCAGGCCATGAACGAGATGCAAGACCGCATCAAGAGGTTCCTCGACGAGCGGACGCATATGCTCGCCGCTATGTCTCACGATCTGAGAACCGGCTTGACCGGCTTGCGCCTCGACGCCGAAGATGTCTGCGACGGAGAAGCCAAGGAGCGCCTGGTCGCCGGCATGGAGGAAATGGAGCGGATGATCTCGGCGACGCTGGACTTCGCGGGCGACGAGCTTAAGAGCGAGCCGGCCCAGGCAATCGACCTTGCCGCCTTGCTCATCAGCCTTTGCGACACCCTTGCCGACCGCAATTACCCGGTGAGCTATAGCGGGCCGGACCACCTTTCCGCCCAGTGCCAGCCCATTGCGATCAAGCGGGCATTTGCCAATCTGATCGACAATGCGATCAAATATGGCGGCTGGGCGTGTGTCAGCCTTTCGCATTCGGGGGGCAAGGCGGCGATTTTCATCACCGACGGCGGACCGGGCATACCTGCTGAAAAGGCCGAGCTTGCGTTCCAGGCTTTCCGGCGCCTGGAAAACTCGCGCAGCCGGGAGACGGGCGGCGTAGGCTTGGGCCTCACCATCGCTCGCGATATCATTCGATCGAATGCCGGCGAAATCGCCCTTGGCCAGCCGCCGCAAGAAAAGGGGCTTGAAGTCAAGGTCACGCTACCTTTGCCGGTGGCCAACGGCAGTTAAAGCCTCCTGCAACTCCCACTGCCGTGGCATCGTTCCCGCGAAAGCGGGAATCCATTTCTTGCCGTTACCGGAGGAGGTTAGCATGGGGCTCCGCCCTCGCGGGGCCGGCGGCCGCGGCGAATTTTGCCCTCGCGATCCTTGCCGGCGGAAACATCGGGGTAGCCGGATTAGCCGTTTGCGGCGGCGATGCGCTTCAAGAGCGCCCCATGGATGGCTTCGTTGCCGGCGACGATGGCGCCGGTCTTGAGCATGTCCGGACGCCCTTCCATGCCGGACACGAAGCCGCCGGCCTCGCGCACCAGCACAATGCCCGCCGCCATGTCCCAGGGCTGGATGGCGCGCTCCCAATAACCGTCGAAGCGCCCGCTCGCGACCCAGGCGAGGTCTATCGCCGCGGAGCCGGTGCGGCGGATACCCGCGCAGTCCCGCATGACCGCGGAAAGCTCGGCCAGATGCTGCCCGTGCCCCGGCCTGCCGCGATGCGGAACGCCGGTAACGATCACGGCGTTGTCAAGATCCGGCCGGCCCGCGACACGCAAGCGCCGGTTGTCGTTCAGGAACGCACCCTTGCCGCGCTCGGCGGTGTAAAAATCGCCGCTGGCTGGATTGTAAATCAGCCCCGCGACCAGTTCGCCGTCGCGCTGGAGCGCGATGGAGATCGCAAATAGCGGAATGCCGTGCAGGAAATTCGTGGTGCCGTCGAGCGGGTCGACGATCCAGGTATGCGTCTTGTCCGGCCCCTCGACCAGGCCGCGCTCCTCCATCAGGAAGCAGTAGCCCTGGCGCGCCTTGCTCAGCTCTTCGTAGAGGATATTTTCGGCGCGATGGTCGGCGGCGGAGACGAAATTCGCCGGGCCCTTGACGCTCACCTGCAGGTGCTCGACCTCGCCGAAATCGCGCGCCAAGCTGCGGCCGGCCTTGCGGGCGGCGTTAATCATGACCGTCATCAGCGCGGAAGCTGGCATGGCGCTTTACTCCATAGATATGTTCAGCGTGATCGCGATGCGGCTCCCGCCGCCATGGCGATGCGCAAGCTTAGCCTCTTGGCGTCTTCCCGGAAACGCCAAAGGTGTGATCCAGGCATCTTAACGGATGCGGGCCTTCGTAAAGCTCACGGGATTTCTCGCGGATCGGGCCTACTAGTACAGCCCGCCGGAAGTTCGCCCCATTAGCCGCGAGTTGGCAAGCGAACTTGTATCGCGTTGTACTAATCGGCGCGGCGGATGTACACGAGTTCGTTGGTGTCGACGATGATCCTCTCGCCAGAGCTGACGAACGGCGGGACCATAACGCGCACGCCATTCTCCAGAATCGCGGGCTTGTAGGACGATGCAGCCGTTTGCCCCTTCACCACCGGATCGGCTTCCGTAACGGCAAGCGTCACCTGGTCGGGCAGACTGATGCCGATGGGCCGGCCTTCGTGCATCTCCACGACCACCTTCATGCCGTCCTGCAAAAACGCGGCGCGCTCGCCCACGAACTCCCGCTGCAGTTCCATCTGCTCGTAAGTATCGGTGTCCATGAACACGAGCATATCGTCCTGCGGGTACAGGAACTGAAAGTCCTTCTGCTCAAGGCGCACCTTCTCCACCGTCTCGGAGGAACGGAAGCGCTCGTTAAGCTTGGAGCCGTTGATAAGGTTCTTAAGCTCCACCTGATTGTAGGCAGGACCCTTGCCCGGCTTCACGGCCTGGGTCTTGACCGCAACCCAAAGGCTGTTGTTGTGCTCGATGACGGCGCCAGGCCGGATTTCGTTGCCGTTGATTTTCATGATGGGCGCTCGCGCGTGAGAATCTGTTGGGCATTGTGTGGCAGGGGCGCGGGCGCCCTGTCAAGCCGCGCGCCCGCGTATTTGTGCATTGCAAGCAAAATTACCCGCCCCGTTAGCAATGTTTCAAGTGGCTGCAATTTACGGTTGCCTCGCCAAGTGCGGAAGCACCGTCTCGCGTTCGCTTCACCGAACGGAGACACGGGAAATGGCGGCCAGAAAAGGTATCGCATGGGTTGCGGCGGGGCGGGCTAAAACGGCCAGCGGCCCGATGGCCGAAAAAGCGGGACGGGCTGACATGCCGAACAGCTCCATATTCGCATCAGCCCCTGCCATAAACATCGAGGAATTGCAGCCGGCTGGCATCGAGCTGCGGCAGGAGGCTCAAAAGGAAGCGCTTCATTATTTCATAGCCAAGTTGATGATGGGCGTTGCAGAGGCCGCGAAGGCGTCCGGCGTCGATGCCTATTACCCCGGTTGGCGTCACGGCGCGCGCATCGAACGCCCGGCGATATGGAGGCACGAGCCAGCAGGCACCGGCGATCCCGCCGCCGTTCAAAGTCTCGAAAACAACAGGCGCCATCCCAGGAGACGCAATCTCAAGAGCCGCCATCCCATCGCGGATCAGCAAGAACTCGTCCGCGGGGTCGCCTTCGTGGAACAGGTACGATCCGGCCGCAAACCGCCGGTTCCGCGCACTGCCTGCCAAGAGCCGGATATGCTCCGGTTCGAAAGAGGCGAAAAACGGATGCTCCTTTAAGATTTGCTCAAGCCCTTCCATCGTACTCACTCCGTCAAGCTGCACGCGGCTCATCGGCCACGGTGCCCTTAGCCTGCGGCGATTCCGCCGCGGCGCCTGCCGGCTTGCCGACAGGGACGGCAAAGATTTGCGTTAGCGTAAACACCAAGCGTTAACGTGTCGCCGGTATGGCGCGCGGCGAGCCAGCCTTGGTGCCCCAATCAAACCAGCGCGCCCAGTGCGGCCGTCCCGGTTGCGGCCAGAAACGGCCAGCCGATGTGACGGCCGCGCGAGACGATAAAGGAGACCGACGCCATCGCCAGGAAGGAGAGGCCGATCACCAAGACGATGGGCCGGCCCTGCCGCGCAGGTTCAAGCGTGCCCGCGAGGATGAGAATCACGGCTTCCGCGATCCAGCCAAGCGTCGTGATGTGCCAGGCAAAGCGCAGGATCTGGCGCGCCATGAGGTGTTTCAAAACCTCCGGTCCGGACTGGCTGTCCCTGAGAATGGGTCCGATAAGGCGGCGCTCGCCAAGAATGGAGTGGGCGAATCCCGTGATTACTGCGAGGATCGCAGCCGCGTAGAGCATGGCGCTATTCATGACGTATCCTTCTTGCTCCGTGATGTGACAGGATTTAGAATATGCATTCTAGAATAAAGAGTCTATAACGAAAAATGGCCCGGCCCCGGTTCGCCAGCACCGACTTTCTCGCGGCAGCGCGTGCGCTCGCCCGCCAGCACGGCCCCGCGGCCGTCACCGTCGGCTCCGTCATCGGCCACATGGGCGCGCCTGCCGGCTCCTTCTATTACCGTTATGCCTCACGCGATCTTTTGCTCGGCGAACTTTGGCTTGAGATCGTGCTCGCGTTCCAGAAAGGCTTCCTAGCCGCCATCGAAGCCGGCGACGGGCTGGCCGCGGCGCTGCACACGCCTGCCTGGGCGCGGGAGAATCTGGAGGATGCGCGCCTGCTCCTGCTTCACCGCCGCCGCGACTTCATTCACGGAGATTGGCCCGAAGCGTTGCGCAACGGCGTCGTCCGCCAGGAAGAGACCATGAAAACGGCCGTCACTCGATTTGCCCAAGCCACGCTCGGGGACGCCGCACCCGATAATTTGAACCGCGCCCGTTTCGCGCTCGTGGAGGTTCCTTTAGGCGCCGTGCGCATGTATCTGGAGCGCCGCGAACCGCCTCCGCCATTGGCCGATGAGCTGATCCGGGCGGCTTATAATGCGGTCATCGCCCCATAGCCGGCGCGGCGGAGGCATCGCGGCGTCCTTTCGCAAGGCTGCCCATCGAAATCATTCCGCACCGACAGGGGTGCCTGTCGGAACCCGGTTGAACGGACACTGCCTGGTCCGGCATCGCTTGCAGAAGTAAAACCATTGGCCGAGATACCACATCGTTCCGGATGCCACGAAAACGGCGAGCAAGACGGGCTGCTGCCGCAACCAATAGAGAGGATACAGAGGGATCAGCAGGAATATCAGATAGGACGACCATCGCTCCGCCGCACTGAAGGGCGCGGTCTTGCGTTCCTTCACNNGCGCAGGCTTGGTGACGCATGACGATGCCGAGTATGCCGTACACGGTGAAAACGAGATATGGCGCAAGCCAATGCCAGTCCGAGAACGCGATTCCGGCAATGCCTGAAAAGACCATCGCGTTAAAGCTGAGCTGCGCCCAGAGCTTCTCCCATGGACTGAAACCTTTGGAAAGGCGGCATTCACCCTGGATGGCGGTCATTTCGCGGTTCTCCTGCGCTGCGCCCAAGCCACCTGACGCCCGCTTGGGACGGCCCCAGCGGCGACCATAGCGAAGCATCGGCTTCCCCCGATAAATTACTCGTTAACCTCATTGTTTGGGATTCCCCGCCAAAAATCCAGCAATCGTTCCGACCCTCTTCATCGCATCAATATATCTATAGACTCTTTCTAAACTCTTAAACACTCTCTACCATATTGATTTAGCACTACAAACTACACTTACAAATCCGGACGCGGCGTCGAAAAATGCACCGTTTTATAGTTAAATTCAACTATGCTCCTATATTTAACCGGATTTTTGAACCGCAAAAATCGCGCAAAAGCGGGGAAAAATTCGCAGAAATGCGGCCGTGGAACGAACGTGTTTCAGTGTTTACTGTAACTGCATTAACCATGCTCTCGCCTTACCCGAAATATACGTTCCATTAACCGGCTCACCTCGCCGCCCTTCCGATCGTCTGTGTTGGGTCGTGAACGGCCAAAACCGTCACTCGGAAAAGGGCCTTGCCAAATTCCGAAGGTGACCACTTTGCGTCCGAAGTAGCATTAACTGTTTTCTAGATTTAATCGTCCGCTTTCAGATCCCTCAACCAGCCCCGCTGGAAATGGTTGCGAACTGGTGCACATGTTTCGCTTGCCTGAGAAGCTATTCTTGATCTCTAAACAGGTTCTGCTGCTGCGATACATCCCTGAAGCCAAATTCTGCCATTTCATTTGTGACGGCAGTTGCAGGTTCGACCTTCCAAGCGTGAGCAAACCGCTCTCTGTCCACTCGCGCGTAATCCAGTAGCGCACCCAACATCGACTTTGTCTGCACACTCAAATCGTCAAATGAAGGTAGCACAACTTGATAGCTGGCCATTTCGAGTTCTCGTCCGGTCAAAAATAGCTGGTCAGCTTTAAGGAGCCTGATAGCCTGATCTGCTACAATCTCGGCCGGTATTTGCTGGAGGTCTTTCTTCAGGTTGGTTTCCACTGCTGATGCAGTGCTTTTGCCACCTGGCGCATATTTCTCCATGAGCGCCAAAGCGAGCTTGAGTGCTTGTTGACCATTTTCATCACTCAATGCGCCTAAGCGAACAGCATTGAGGATAAGTTCACGCCGCTCCTCCATCGTGCGGAACGCCGCACCAATGCTGACGTAGTCAAGACTCTCGCAAGCTATCGCTGCCGCTAGGTATGCCAACCGCCCTGCTGCGCGCGCGGCTTTCGAGTCAGGATGGTAGCTAGCTGCCGCCGCTGCTAGTCGGCTGAACCCTTCAAGCGCTCTAACCCCTGACGGAGCTCCAAATCCTTCGGACAAGGCAGAAAGGATATCGCTCCTTGCGTCCTGAAGATCTTTGTTCCTAAACTCCCTGTCGATTGACTGTAGCTCTTGGATTAACCACTCATCGCTTATTCGGTTTGCATAAAGAACGTTTTGGTTGTTCTGAATTCGCTGAATATCATTGCCATCGATAAGTTGTATATCTAACTTCTTAGCTACCGAACGAAGACCTTTCCGCTTATCGGTAGTTGCTACATACGCACCATCGACGTCCAACGCGCTGGCGAGGCCGCTTGTCCAAAAAATGCGCTCAACAGCCTTAGGCCGTTGCTTGTATTTTACGTCACAAATCTGCACACGTCGAGACGTGCCTGTCGGCCTGTCATATAGCCATAGATCGACGTCCGTCAGATCTTCATCAGCGAAACGGAACGGGACCCCACGAACTACAAAAAAGCCAGCGCGCACGAAGTATGCGCGAAGAACTTCTTCCAGCATGGCCCCTTTCGGTGCTTGGGCGGGGGCGGTCATCGTAAAACCCGCCCGCCGCGAACGGCTTCCAATACGTCACGAGTCGTTCGTTTGCTCATTTGTGTTTGCTTCTTGCGCACTGAGGTGCGGCTCTCCTCCGGCCCAACATATCCGGACATCGGCGCACCAGGTAAGTCAACGAGCGATTGGGCGTAAGCATTGCCTTGGGTGAGGACATGAAGCGCAAGCTGGCCGATTTCTCGTTTTAAGAGCTTCATGTAAAAGCGATTCGGATAATTCGCATCAGGGCGCAGCTTGACCACCCTGTTGACTTCAAGCACCCGATAGTCTTGGCCGATTGCAGTTGCAGGGCCAATCTCGCCGCCATCAACTAGTTTTCCGAGAAGGGCTGGTAGCATGGTGATCCTGCCCTGAGTGGATGCCCGAGAGTTCATCCCGTAGGTTAAAGCCGCCACGAGCGACTTAGCCATATCGAAACAGTCATCCACCATTGGATCGACAAACTTATGGAAAGCCGACGGGGCGGTCACGTAGACATGGCTGCCTTGCTCATTTGTCACTTGATTGAGGTCGTACAGGCCTGCGGCGACAAGCTTCTCAAGGAGTGCCTTCGACAGAATATTCTCCACGTGCAAGACCGTTAGGCACCCGCTCCGCGAGAGCTGTTCGGCAACTTCTGCAACCGCCCTCTGGTCGGCTTCCGTCAGCGAAGTAAGAACCTTCTCGCATTTGGCGACCGAATCGCGGCGGAAGAGGTTACCATTGAACAGTAGCCGATCTTCGCCGTCGCCTTCCTTGTCAACGAAGCCTATCTCCTCTGCGCGGTCGAGAAAATCACCAACCTCGGCCTTAACCAAGCGGTGCTCGTCGCCAATCTTTTCTGTCACCTCGGAGCGGCGTACCGGAGTCGCCGATGCGATCTCGGCTAAACTTATCGATGCTTGCTCAAACGAGGTTGGCCCCGCCTCGTTATAGAGGTCGGCAGCATGTGCCAGCGAACCTCGCGTCGTCACACCCAGAACGGAGATTTCAGTACTCGAACGCTCAACGAGACGCTTTTTCTCCAGTACCTGAAGAAGACCATCCAGCTCAAAACGAGGGTTTAACCCAGACGCTACAGCAATAGCCTGAACCTCAGTTTTGGAAATAGTAGTCTGGTTCGACTGTCCAAGCTTTGTGAGCAGCGTCGCTGCCTTCGCGGCTTCGTCGATGGCTGGAAACTCTGCAGAACCATTAGCATCGAGGACGAGCTTACGGCCGTGGTGAATTACCCACGCGCCAGTAATTTCTTTATTGCTTGCCTCAGCCATTGCGCCTTTGTCTATCTACCGAAGAACACGTAAAGTTTCAATAACATACGCCCAATTGAGCCAAGGGCCGATCACAGAGGGCGACTCACAGCATCCTTATATCGAAAGAAGCCTGCTGCTTAAAGTGCTTAGGATCAACTAAAGCGTGGCAGGGAAATCGCAATTGCCTCAAGCATTGGTCATCGGGAAGCCACCGGCGAGCCTATGCAGCGGTTTCTGCTTCGGTATTCCAGAAGCGGACATCGGCCGCGCGTCACGCGAAACGAACGCTGGGTCCGCAAAGCACCCAATCCTCCCCTTCAAGCCACAAAGACAGCAGAGTCGGCTTTCGGCCTACCGCGTCCCCTCCCCAACCAGCACGAACGGCGCCCAGTAAGCCGGGTGCGCCTCGTGCAGCTGGCCATGGCTAATCAGGTCGAGCATGGAGCGGCGCAAGGCCTCGGCACGCCCCGCCGGCTTGCCCTGTGTCAGCCGCCGCACGGTCCCCGTGACAAGCTTCACCGTGGCGGCCGAATCCACCGCCCAATGCGACACCAGAAGCGCGCGCGCCTGCGCGTAGATGAACGCGCGGCCAAGGCCGGATAGCGCCTCCGCCCCTTGCACGCCGCCGGCCGCCGTGTTGCACGCCGACAGGATCACCCAATCCGCGTCGAGCCTCAGCCCCGCGATCTCGGAAGCGGTCAGATAGCCGTCGTCCAACTCGCTCGCCTCGGCCGGCGGCGTCAGGATCAGCCCCGGCTCGCTCGTGCCGCCAACCTGGCCCGCAAGCGCCCCGTGCGTGGCGAAATGCACAATGCGGTAATGCGAAAGCCGCCCGTTTCCGCTCAGCTCTTTCACCGTACGCTCGGTTGCACCGCTGCCCAGATAGATATCCCCCGGACGCACGCCCAGGTCGCGGCCCACCGTGCACAGTTCGGCCGCCGTCTCGGGCAGCGGCGCCTGCACGCGGATATGCGCGAGGCTCGCGAGGCCTCCTTGCACCTCAAGCGCCGCCACGCCGCGATGCCGGCCGCCTCTTTGCTTTTGGGCGGGCACCGGCTTTTCCGGGCAGGCTCGAAGCTTGCGGGCACGCTCGGCGGCCTCCCCGCCGGCCGGATCGTCCGGATCGCCATCGAGCAGCGGATTGCCGAAGCCGATCAAAGGCTCCTTTGCCGCGCTTGGCCGCGCCACCCGCCGCAGCGCCTTCAGCGAGGAAGCAGCGGGCAGCACCGTCAGCGCGTGATCGCGTATGAGCCAAGCCGCTTCCTTATGACCGCCCTTCGCCAGCGGCTTCGTCTCAAGCACCTGGAACGGCAACTGCGTAAGCGGACCCGACGGCACGATCAGAAGCTGCTTTCCGCGGATCAGGTCTTCCACCCGCCCGAACAGCGCCCGGTAAAGCTCATGGGCGCGCGCATGATCGAAGGGCAGCGGCTTGCCGGCCTTCAAATCCGCCTCGGTGTAGGTTTCGCCGGTGAGTTCCTCGCAGCCCGGCACCGCCCAGGCCTCCGCATCCAGCCCGCAGCGGAGCGCCCTCACCTCGCGGGTGAGCGCCGCCGTGCCAAGCTCAGTGCGCACGCTGCGTATGGCGTTCCCCGTCACCACGATAACGAAGGATTCCTCGGGCGCCGGCTTGAGCGCCGGCGTATCGAGGAACACCACCAGCGCCTCGTTCGCGCCGAGCGCCGCCTGCGCCTCGGCGGCGGGCAGCGGCGCGGGGCTCGCCATCGCGGCATAGCCGGGGAATTTTTCCGCAAGCTCACCGTCGATGGCCGCGATCCGGGCGTCGATGGTGGCAAGGCGGCCCCTTGTCCGCTCCTCGACGCGGGCCATGCGTTTCTCCGGCGGCAGCGCGAGCCAGGCGTTGCGCAAGACATCGAGCTTCTGCCATTCCGCCAGCAGATCCTGGCGCTCACGCACCAACCCCGCCAGCGCCGTGTCCCCTTTCGCGCTCCGGGCCGCCATCTGGGCAAGCGATTCCGCCGCCTCCGAGCCTTGCGCCCATTGCGCGATCCCGAACAGCTCTCGCGCCACCTCGCCGGAAGCGCCCCGGTGGACGGCTTTCGCCAGGCCCCACAATTGCGCCTTTATCTGCCCGGCCTCGTTGCGTGCCTTGGAGGCCGAAGCCTCGCCTTGCCTATGGGCGCCGCGCAAGGTCCGGCGGGCGGCCTCCGTGGTGCTCATCCGCCAATAGTCCGCGGCGTGCGCCCAGTCTTCCTGCTCGAAATACAAAAAAGCCAAACCGCTGGCGGTGCCGAGCGTGTCGGGATGATCCTTGCCCAGCACCTGCGTTCTGCCTTCCAGCGCCTGCACGAGCAGCGGCTTTGCCTGCCCGTAGTGCCCGGACATCCAATACAGCGTACCCAGGTTATTGATGGCCGTGAGGGTCAGCGGATGATTTTTGCCAAGCACCGAGCCGCTCGCCTCGGCCGCCCGCACATAAAGCGGCTCGGCCTCGGAAAAACGGCCCTGCTGGCGGTAAAGCTCCGCCAGATTGTTGAGGCTGACGATCGTATCGGGGTGATCCGGTCCCAACACGCGCTCGCGCGCCTCCAACGCCAGCTTCTTCAACGGCTCCGCCTCGGCGAAGCGGTTCAGGAAATCGTAAGCCGCAGCCAGGTTGTTGATAGAATTCAGCGTTTGCGGATGCTCCTCGCCCAGCGTGCGCCGGTTCGCATCGAGGGCGCGCATATAAAGCGGCAGGGATTCGGCGTAGCGGCCCTGGCGGTCCAGGACGGCGGCCAGATTGTTCACGCTCAGGATCGTGTCGGGATGCTCCAGGCCCAGCACACGCTCGCGCACATCGAGCACCCGCTTGAACAGCTCCGCCGCCTCGCCAAGCTTGCCTTCGGAAAGGTACAGCGCCGCGAGATTGTTGGCCGCGGCCAGGGTTTGCGGATGCTCGGCCCCTTGCAAGCGCACGCGCGCCGCGAAGGCGTTCGTGAGATATGGCTCGGCCTCCTCGTGGCGGCCCAGATCCAGATAGGCCTGGGCCATATTGCCGGCGATCGCGAGCGTTTGCAGATCGTCCGGGCCAAATACCCGGCTCGCGGCCTCATTCGCGCGTTCGAACAGCGGCAAGGCAGCCTCGATCTTCCCCTTGGCTTGGTACAGGAGCCCAAGATTATTTACGGCAACAATGGTTTGCGGGTTATCCGGGCCGAGCGCGGCCGTCAATTCCTCCACTGCCCGCTCGTAAAGCGGCTGGGCTTCGTCGTAGCGGCCTTGGACCCTGTACAACTCCGCCAGATTGTTCACGACCTTGAGCGTACCGGGATGGTTTATTCCCAGGACGGTTTCGAAGACGGAAAGCACGCGCTTCAGGAGCGGCTCCGCTTCCGCATAGCGGCCCTGGGCCTGATAGATGGCCGCCAAGCGGCTCGCGCTCACCAATGTGGCGGCGCCGTTGGGACCGCCCGCCTTCCCGGCCTCCGCCAGCGCCTTCTCGGCAATGCCCGCGGCTTCCGCGTATTTGCCCTCCGAATAGAGTTGAAGGGCCTGCTTGTTCAGGGCGTCGATGTTCGCCGCACCTTCCGCCCCCTCGGCTAACGCGGGGCTCAACCCTGCGAACGTGAAGAATACCGCCGCGACAAACACTACTCCCGCCGCACGAACTAAGCGCCGCATTGCTGCCCCCTGTTTCCCTGGGGCTGTTAGAACTACCTATCGTGCTTAAAATTTGACGGAGAAGCGTCGCCTCCCCTGTCTGCACGGAGCGGCCTGCGGCGAGGGCCATGAAAACCCGGCAAAAAGGATTGCCGCGGGGATTTGCGGCCGCTCAGTTCCGGAAGTTGCGAAGCACGGCGTCGAGCAGCCCTGGAAAACGCGCGTCGATATCGGGTTTGCGCAGGCTCGAAATGAAGCACACCCCCTCCTTGCGCTGAGCGATCAGCCCCGCCTCGCGCAGAATGCGGTAATGGTGCGATTGCGTGGATTTGGCGATGTCGAGCCCCGCGACGGCCGCGTAGCAGGCGAGTTCGCCGTGCAAGGCAAGGTTGCGGACGATGTGCAGGCGCACAGGGTCGCTCAGCGCATACAGCACCGTCTCAAGCTTCAAGGGTGCCGCGGCCCGCAACTCCTCGCTCATACAGCAAAGATGGCGTACCGCGCGGTAAGTTCAACATTTTTATACTTGCGAAGGGCGTCGCCGCCGCGAGCCTGGCGAGGCGGTCCGGGGGAGGAAGTCTCAATCGCCGCGCTGGATCGCGGCGGCGGCCAAAGGCCGCCTCGCGACGACCGCCCGGCAGTGCCAGATTGCGCCCAGCTTCGATTACGGCGGGACCACGTCCCTGCCGCGTTATCGCTCCGGGACGGGGTCTTGCCGGCGGCTGGCACGGTGGGGGTCCAGATGGACGAGGTTGCCGGGCTTGCAGGCGGCGGCGATGGCGGTGCCGACCGCGCGGCTCAGATCCTCAAGCTGATAAGGCTTGCGGACCAGCACGAACTCCTCGCCAACCGAGGGCGGGACCTTGCTATAGCCCGTGACCAGAACGATGGGCAAATTGGGTTGCTTCTTGCGGATCGCCTGCGCGAGATCGATGCCGTCCATCCCGGCCATGACGACGTCGCTCACCACGAGCGAATAATGCTCCCGCTCGACCGCCTTGAGTGCGGGTGCGGCGCTGTCGAGCGTATCGACCTCATAGCCAAGCTCGCGCAGGTAAAGCGCGCTCACCTCAAGCACATCGCGGTTGTCGTCCACGAGCAGCGCCTTGCCGCTGCCAACCGCCTGGCTTGCGGCCTCTCCCGCGACGCGCTCCGGCAGCGACCGCGCCCTGGGCAGGTAAAGTATCACCCGCGTGCCCCGGCCGGGCTTGCTCTCGATGGTAACCGTGCCGCCCGATTGATGGGCGAAGCCGTGCACCTGCGACAAGCCAAGCCCCGGCTCTTTCGTTCCGCCCTTGGTGGTGAAGAACGGATCAAAAACCTTGGGCAGGATCTCCTCTGGAATGCCGGCGCCCGTATCGGCGATGGTGATGGCGGTGAAGCAGCCTTCGAGCTGGCTGGGGCTATCCTCGCGCTTCAGCTCGACATTCTCGGCGGTAATTGTAATCACACCGCCTTCGGGCATCGCGTCCCGCGCATTGAGCGTGATGTTGAGCAGCGCCAGCTCGAACTCGCTGATGTCTGCCTTCACGGGCCAAGTGCCGGGCGGGATGTCCGCGACAAGCCTCGCCTTGTCGGCGTTCGAGCTTCCGAGCATTCTGCGGAACGCATCGATGCGCTCGGCTATGCCCGTCACCACGGGGTTCAAGGTCTGCCGCCGCGAGAAGGTCAGGAGCTGCCGCGTCAGCGATTGCCCTTTTTCGACGGCCCCCTCGATCGCCTCGACCGCGCGCAGGCCTTTCGTGTCCTGGCCCGCCAGCTTCTTAAGCGTCTGCGAGAACCCGCCGACGATCATCAGGAGATTGTTGAAATCGTGCGCCACGCCGCCGGTCAGATGGCCAAGCGCTTCCATCCGCTGCGCGCGCCCGCGGTACTCCTGCGCCTTTTGCAGCGCGATCCCGGCGTCGCGCTTCTTGGTGATGTCCTGCGTGATCTTGGCAAAGCCGGCGAGGCTGCCGTCCTCGTCCCGCACGGGATGGATGACGACATTCGCCCAGAAGCGCTCGCCGTTCTTGCGGACGCGCCACCCTTCCGCCTCGTAGCGCCCTTCGGCCGCGGCAATTTGTAGCGCCCGCGCGGGCACCCCCGAAGCACGGTCATGGCTGGTATAGAAGCGCGAGAAGTGCTGGCCTGTGATTTCGCCTGCCGCGTAGCCCTTAATCCGGCTTGCCCCTGCATTCCAGCTCGTCACCACTCCGTTGGGATCGAGCATGAACAGCGCATAATCGGTGACGCTCTCGACAAGCAGGCGGAACTGGCGCTCGCTCTCCCGCAAGCCTTCCTGCGCGGCCTTCCGCTCGGAGACATCCCGCGTGATCTCGGCGAAGCCCGTCATCGCGCCGGTTGCGTCCCGGATCGCATCGACGACGACCGAAGCCCAGAACCGGGTGCCATCCTTGCGCACGCGCCAGCCTTCGGACTCATAGCGGCCTTCATGCGCCGCGATTTCCAGAACGCGCCAAGGCAGACCCGCCGTGCGGTCCTCCTTGGTGTAAAAGCGGGAAAAGTGCTGCCCCACGATCTCATGGGCCTCGTACCCCACAATGCGCCGCGCGCCGGAATTCCAATTGACGAGCAGGCCGCCGGGGTCGAGCATATAGATGGCGTAATCCACCACGCCGTCTAGCAGAAGGCGGAACTGCCGCTCGTTTTCGAGCACCGCTTCCCGCGCCGCCGCCTGGCCCGTCACATCGCGAAGGACCATGGCGAATCCGGATGGAAAGCCCGCCGCACCGGGCACTGGCTGCACGAGCGCACTTGCCAGGAAGCGGCTGCCATCCTTGCGCAGGAGCGAACATTCGCTTTCGGAGCGGCCTTCGAGGCTTGCCTCTTGCAGAAGCCGCGCGGGAACGGCGGCGCCACGGTCTTCGTCGGTGAAAAGAATTGAGAAGTTCTGCCCTACGGCCTCCGCCGTACGGTAGCCCGTAATTTTCTCCGCGCCAGGGTTCCAGCTTGCGATGGCGCCGTCTGGCCCAAGCATGTAGAGCGCATAATCGTTTACGGACTCAACCAGCAACTTCAGGCGTTCACTCTCGCTGAGGCCGGACAGCAGCGCAGCTTTGTTTGAGCTTTCTCCCCCGCCGATCTGACTATTACTGCCAGCCATCGCGCCCAAACTTCCGCCGATAATGTTGCGTCCAGCTAACACTAGCCGCCAGGATGAAGACTCAAGAGTAGAACCCGCGCCATTGGTTTGCAACGTATTTCAAGACAATATTAACTTAGGGTTAAAAGAAAAGCCAATTTTTTTCCAATTTCTAGGAAAGGCCGGACATATGAAGCGCGGCGATGCTGCCGGCAAAACCCGCTACCGTTCCCTTAAGCTTGCGCCGCCAGTTCGCCCGCTCGCGGTGCGTACCTGGAAGATTGACGCTGGTGAACTCGCCCACAAGGTCGTCGAGCTGGGCGATGGCAATGAGAGAGGGCGTGCGTCTGATGAATTCATGCGCGGCGGCCACGACGGTGGCGAGCGGCGGCATGTAGCCCGGCCCGGCCTCGACCCCGATCGCGCGCAAGAAGGCGAGCTTCAGCACGGCTCGCTCCTTCCGCGCCGCCTCGGCCACTTCGCGCGGGATGAGCCCAAGCGCCTCTTTCTCGCGGATGTCCTCGCCTTGCCACCAGCCGGCAATCGTTGGCAGGTCATGCGTGGTGACACAGGCGACCGATTTGCGCGGATAGGCTTCCGCCGGACTGAAGCCCTGGCCTTGGCCATGGCGCTCGAACCACATGACGCGGTAGCTCAAGATATTGGCCGCCTCCATGGTGGCGCGGAAATTCTCGGGCACGGTGCCCAGATCCTCGCCTACGATCATGCAGCGGGCGCGCTGGCTCTCCAGCGTCAGCTCCGCGATGAGATCGCGCTCGGGAAAGCCCAGATAGGCCCCCTCATCGGCGTCCGCGCCGTCAGGCATCACGAACAGCCGGGTGAGCCCCATCGCATGGTCGATGCGCAGGGCGGCGGCTTCGGCCATGTTCGCGGACAGCACCTCGCGGAACAGCCGGTAGCCCGACTGCCGCCAGGCAAGCGGGTTGGGCGCCCTGAGGCCCCAATTCTGCCCGCCTTCCGCGAACGGGTCTGGCGGCGCACCGACGGAAGTTCTGGCCAGAAACTGATCGGCATTGGCCCAGACTTCAGCGCTATCGGGGGCAGCGCCCACCGCAAGGTCGCGGTAGAAGCCAAGCCACTCCCTGCCCGCCTCGCCACGCTTGGCGGCCTCGCGGAACTGCAAACCGGCAAGCCACTGCAGGTAGAGATGAAAGCGCACCAGCGCCGAGTTCCTCTGCGCGAATGCCGCGAGCGCGCTGGGATCGCTATTGCGCAACGGATCGGACCAGCCATGCCAGGGCTCGCCTCTGCGCACCTCGCTGATGGCCTCGAAACAGGCAAACCGCTCAAGGCTTTCGCCACCGCGCGCCAGGAAGTCCTCGAACCCGCAGCGGAGCGCATGGCCGGCCGGGCGCTCGCATATGTGGTTGAAGTCGCCGAAACCCGCTTCGAGGATAGCCCGCTTCAGCGCCCACACCTCCGGATAGTTCACATCCGGCAGCGCCGACAGCGCGGCGATCTGATCCGTGTTCCTCGCAAACGCGGCCCTGGCCCGCGGCCCCTCCAGCGCGGCCACGTCGATGTAGAGCGGATCGAGGAAGCGCCGATCGGACGGATAATAGGGGCTGGCATGCTCCCGGTCCTGCGCGAAGAGCGCGTGCAACGGGTTGAGGCCAATTGTTGCGGCGCCTGCTTTCGCCGCGATTTCCGCCAATTCGCCAAGAGTGGTGAAATCGCCAGCACCCTGATCGCCCGCGCGGCGCAAGGCGTAGAGCTGAGTGGCGATGCCGGACAGGCGGGGGGCGCTGGAAGGACGCTCGGGCAAATAGCATTGGCGCGGCGCCACCGTGAGATGGCAGGCCATTTCTGGCGCGCGCTCGTCGAAGATGCGGTAGCGGCCGGGGGCTTGCGCGGGCAGGCCGGCGAGCACCGTCTCCACCTGCCGCCCGTCAAGTGCCATGGCGCTGGCGAACTCAAGGCTGCTAGGATCGAGCCTTATGGGTTCGGACGCGCCGTCCTCGCGCTCCAGCATCAGCGCGCCGGGCAGGTGGCTGTCGCCGGGCACGAGGCGCAGGCCGATGACCTCGCCTTCATGGCCGGAGAGCGTCGCGGGCAGGAAGCGCCTGCACTCCCAGCCGGCGATGCAGCCGAGGCTTTCCCGCGCCTGCGCGTTACTGCCCGCGGCAAAGCCCATGTCGGCCAGCAGCGCCTGCTTCGTCCCATCCGGAACGGTGTACTCCTTGCCGTAGATATCGTGCCAATGCGAACGGATGCCTGCCGCGCGCGCCACCCGGTCGAGCAGCGCGGAGTTAACGCCGCCCTGCCCTGCCCTGCCCAAGGGACGCTGCCCCGCTTCGGGCTGCTCGCAGAACACCGCCACCGAGCGCTGCTCGATCCTGACAGCCGCGCCACCCGCATAGGCCCCACCGCCCGCATCGCCGTCTTCGCGCACCGTGTCGAGACAATACCGCCAGCAAGTGCCGCTCCTTCCCTCCGGCAGCACCGCCTCGATGGGCTCCTGCCCAGGGTGAAGCACGGCAAAGACGCGGTCCGCCGGTTTCCCGTTCATTTCGGGCGCATAGAATACGGCAATCAGCGCGGCGCCCGTGGCCCAGTCTTGAGCCAGCATCGGCTCGCCGTTGGCTTTGCGCCATTCCACATCGGGGATGAGCGAGCTGTCGAACGCCTCGCCCGTAAGGAAGCGGTCCCAGGTCAGCGCCCGGTGCGCCGCGCGGAAGGCCGCAAGCCGCGCGGTGAAGGCCGCCAGCGGCTTGTCCGCCGCGCCCCAGTCCAGCCAGGCGATGGCGTTGTCCTGCGCGTATGCGTTGTTGTTGCCTGACTGCGAATGGCCAAGCTCCGCGCCCATGGTGAGCATGGGCGTGCCGCGCGCCAGCATGAGCGCCGCGAGAAGGTTGCGCTGATCGCGCCGCCGCGCCGCCAGGATCGCCAGATCGGCGGTCTCGCCCTCCGCGCCGTCGTTCCAGGAATAATTGGCGTCCGTGCCGTCGCGGTTGTCCTCGCCGTTGGCCTCGTTGTGCTTGCGCTTGTGGGAGACGAGGTCCGCCAGGGTGAAGCCGTCATGGGCAACGATGAAGTTCACGCTGCGCGAAGGCGGCCGGCCTCCGCCGAAAATGTCGGAGGAGCCGCAAAAGCGCGTGGCTGCCTCGCCCAGGAGCCCCGCATCGCCGCGCCAGAACTTGCGCATGGTGTCGCGGAACTGGTCGTTCCACTCGCCCCAGGCGGCCGGAAATGCGCCGATGCGATAGCCGCCAGGCCCCAAATCCCAGGGCTCGGCGACGAGCCGCAAATCGCGCAAGACCGGGTCTTGGGCAATGGCCGAAAGCAGCGGCGCGGCCGCATCGAAGCCATCCGCCCGCCGTCCCATCACCGTGGCAAGATCGAAGCGGAAGCCGTCCACGCCGCCATAGATCGCCCAGGCCCTGAGCGCATCCATCGCGAGGCGCACCGCGTGCGGCCGGTCCAGCGCGAGCGTGTTGCCGCAGCCCGCGTCGTTCACATACTCGCGCGGCTCCTGCGGCATCAGGCGGTAGTAGGCCCGGTTGCCAAGCCCGCGCAGCGACAGCGTGGGACCAAACCTGTCGCCCTCGCCGGTGTGGTTGAGCACCACGTCGATGATGACCTCGATGCCGGCGGCCTGGAGCGCGCCAACGCTCGCCGCCACCTCGGCCCAGCCGCCCGGCGCCAGCCGCGGGTCTGGGGCCATCGGCGTCACCGGGTTGTAGCCCCAGTAATTCGCGAGCCCCGCCTCATACAGGTGCTGCTCTTCGATCCAGGCGGCGCAGGGCATGATCTCGGCGCAGGTCACCCCGAGCTTTGCCAGGTGCTCCATGGCCGCGGGATGCGCAAGGCCCGCGAAGGTGCCCCGCAAGGCTTCCGGCACGGCTGGGTGCAGCATGGTGAAGCCGCGCACATGCAACTCGTAGACAATCGCCTCGGACCAGGGCCTCTTTGCGTGCCGCCGCTTGGCCGCGGGTGCCGGCGCCATCGCGACCGCCTTCGGCATGAACGGCGCGCTATCGGTACCGTCCGGCAGAAACTCGCCATCCAGCGTATCGGGCCGATAGTCCAGGAGCGCGGGCGAAAAGGCGAAGCGCCGATCCAGCATCAGCGCGTAAGGATCGGCCAGGAGCTTGGCGGGATTGAAGCGGTCGCCCTTCTCCGGGGCATAGGGGCCGTAAGCGCGCAGGCCATAACGCTGCCCGGCCGCGATGCCTTCGACATGCCCGTGGAAGACGCCCCCGGTCCGGGAAGGCAGGCGCAACCGCTCGATCTCGGCTTCGCCCTCCTCATCGAAAAGGCAAAGCTCGATCGCCGTGGCGTGCCCGGCGTAGACCGCCACATTTGCGCCGGTGCGGCTAAGCGTCAGGCCCAGCGGCTCTGGCGAGCCCTCGCTTACGCGTCCCGGCACGCGATGCTCACAACCTTGTCCGCCTCGCCTGCCGAGGTTCCGGCCCCGGCGGCCGCCACGGCTGTGCCCTCTCCGCTTCCGGCGCCGCCCGGCTCAACGGACTTGCCTTCGCCCTCCTCAGCTTCGGAGCAGGCTTCCTCAACGGACGCCTCAACGGACACAGCCTTGTCCTTTGCGCTTACGATGCCGGCGGACGCCACGCCCGCGCCAATACCCTTCGCGGCTTCATCCTTCCTGGCTTCGGAGCTGACCGCCTCAATGGACACGGCCTTATCCCTTGCGCCTCCAATGCCGGCAGACGCCACGCCCGCGCCAATACCCTTCGCGGCTTCATCCTTCCTGGCTTCGGAGCTGACCGCCTCAATGGACACGGCCTCGTCCCTCGCGCTTACAATGCTGGCGGACGCCACGCCCGCGCCAATAC